>NZ_JBFBAG010000012.1:92931-106058 GCF_040682155.1 Amycolatopsis sp. NPDC051371 | reverse complement strand
CGCCCAGTGGGCGGGGCCGGGGCGCGGAGTCGGTGGTTTTTCATTTATAATCGTTTTACAACATTTCCCCCCCCCCCCCCCCCGGCCACGGCAGCCTCCGGCGCCCGTTACGCCGCCTGCCGGGTGAACTCCGGAACGGGCTGAAGGAAGAACGTCGCCCGGACCTCGCGGCGTTCGCGCCACAGGTGGTACAGCGCGAGGCCGAAGATGATCGAGCCGATGACGTTCGCGACGAAGTGCCACCACACGCGGTAGGTCGTCAGCCCGATGCCCGGGTCGACGAGGCCGAAGAACGTCGACAGCCCGATCGCCCGGGGCGCGCCGAAGCCCACCGACAGCGTGAGGACGAGGTGCTCGAGGCCGTGCAGACCCTGCATCCAGACGCCCATCTTCGCCCAGCGGCGGGCGCGCGTGCCGAGCGCCCGCCGCGTGATCACCATGACCCCGGCCAGACCGGCGAGAAAGATGAAGTTGCCCGTCAGGTGCAGCAGTTCCATCCCGAACGTCTTGCGGTCCGGCAGGAGCGTCTGCAGGCCGTTCGCGAGCCCGGTGCCCCACGGCGTCATCCACGCCGGGGAGTTCGGGTGCCCGAGCCAGTAGCCGACCTGCGCGATGTGCTCCTGGACGTGCCCGAGCTGCCCGAGCACGCCGACGCCGATCACCGCGACCGAGCCGCGGTACACCCACGGCCGCACCGGCCCTCGGTTCGCGTACGCCAGCACCCCGACCGCCGCCCACATGGCCAGCGCCCACAGCACGAGCACGGTCGCCCCCGCGACGTCCCAGCCGGACGTCGTCCCCATCGGCATGGTCATGGCCGCCTCCCGTCATCGACGGCCGAGCTTAACGGGGAAAAGTGCCGCGCAACGTCTTCGGATGTGCGCCAGATAGCTGGACAAGCTGTTACACCGCAACGGTTTTCCGGTCAAGTGAGGACAAGTCGGACGGCCAGTGCGGTGATCACCGCGCTCGACACCAGCGCCGTCACCAACCGGCCTCGCGGTCCGGTGAGGACCCGTCCGAGCAACGCCCCGCCGCCGGCCAGCAGCGCTTGCCAGCTCGCCGAGGCGGCGAACGCGGCGAGCACGAACACGACCTGCTCGAGCACCGACACCGCGGTACCGGCGCGGTCGCCGACGACCAGGGCGGTGAAGTAGACGACCGTCGTCGGGTTCACCAGCGTGATGCCGAGCAGGCTGACGTAGGCGCGGCCGGGCGCGAGCGGCGTCACGGGCCGGGCGGTGGCCTCGCGGTGAGACCGCAGCGCCGAGACAGCGCCGCGGACCGCCAGCACGACCAGGATCCCGGCCGACACCAGCCGCAACGGCCCGGCGACCGGCGCGATGAGTCCCGCGATCGCGGCGCCGCCGAGGACCGCCACCAGCGCGTACACGCCGTCGGCGGTGGCGACGCCGAGGGCCGCGGCCAGGCCGGTCCGCAGCGACGTCCGGGCGGTGAGCGCTACGAGGTAGGTCGCGACCGCGCCGACCGGGATCGCGATGCCGTAGCCGGCCAGCAGGCCGGCGAGCAGCGCCCCGGTCACGGCGCTGGGGCGATCGACCTCCGCGGACGGCACGGCTGCTGCTGGACCGGCGCGGTGGTCGCGGCGACAGTCGGCAGGAGCGGAGTGCGGTAGGAGGTCATGCGCAGATCGTGGCGCCGCCGGGCCGGGCCGGCAACCGGATTTCCCCAGCCGGTGCGCGCCGGGCGGCTGTGCTTGAATCGCCCGGAGGGAGCGGCCGACGCGAGAAAGGGTTTTCACGATGCGGGTCGACCTGAGCGGGAAGACGGCCCTGGTCACCGGGTCCACCGGCGGCATCGGCTCGGCGATCGCGGCGGGCCTCGCGGCCGCCGGCGCGCGGGTCGCGATCAACGGCCGGAGCGAAACCGGGGTGGCGAAGGCCATCGCACGCCTGAAGGAAGAGTTGCTGGACGCCGATCTGATACCGGCCCCGGGTGACGTCTCGGACGAGGCCGGCGCGGCGCAGGTCGTCGAAGAGGTGCCCGACGCCGACATCCTCGTCAACAACCTCGGCATCTTCGGCGCCCAGGAGCCCCTCGACATCACCGACGCCGACTGGCGGCGCTACTTCGAGGTCAACGTCCTGGCCGCGGTGCGGCTCACCCGCGCGTACCTGCCGGGCATGACCGGCCGCGGCTGGGGCCGGATCCAGTACATCGCCAGCGATTCGGCGATCGTGATCCCGGCCGAGATGATCCACTACGGGGTGTCGAAGACGGCGCTGCTCGGGGTGTCGCGCGGGTTCGCCAAGCACGCGGCGGGAACCGGGGTCACGGTCAACGCCGTGATCGCGGGCCCGACGCACACCGGCGGCGTCGAGGACTTCGTCTACGAGCTGGTGGACAGGGACCTGCCGTGGGACGAGGCCCAGCGCGAGTTCATGAAGAAGCACCGGCCGCAGTCGCTGCTGCAGCGCCTGATCGAGCCCGAGGAGATCGCGAACCTGGTGGTGTACCTGAGTTCCCCGTTCGCCTCGGCGACGACGGGCGCGGCCGTGCGCGTCGACGGCGGGTACGTCGACTCGATCGTTCCCTAGCCGGGACCCGTTCCCGCCCAGGAGTACGGGGGAACCCCGGGTGGGAACGGGAGTGGGTGCCGGTACGGGGGCCGCCTCGCGGCGGAAGGCACAACACGGCTCCAGCGTTACCGGTATTCCGTGAAGGCAAGGGGTGAGGCCCGGGGGCACCGCCGTACCGACACCGGGTACAACGCTTCCACCCCGCCGGTGTTCCCGCGGCCGGGAGTGACGTGCGTCGCCACCGTCCGGGGTACCCCGCGCAGGGGTCGCCCGGACGTGCGTGCCGGCTGTCGCGATCGGCTGCCGTGGTTCATGATCGACTTCATGGACCACTCCGAGACACCGGCGAAACCCGCCCCGGCCCTGCGCCGGGTACTCCTCGCCGCGGCGGCGGGCGCAGTGCTCGCCGCCGCGGCGTGGGTGGCCCTCTGGCTGGCCATGCACCTCTGACGCTACGGCGTCACCGGGATGTTCGTCAGTCCCGACGTCGCGTTCGTGACCGTGTTCGACGCGTACACCACGTTCGGGTTCGCCGCGCACTTCGACACCGAGCTGATCTTGATCGCGTAGGCGCCGACCCCGCCCAGGTCGGACTTGTTGCCGCGCCACACGTTGCCGCACCCGTTGTCGAACGACGGCGATGTGCTCGTGTTGTGGTTCTCGTAGCCGTTGGCGAACGTGCCCGGCGAGGAGAACGTGCCCGTGTTGTTCTCGATCGTGTAGCCGATGCCCTTGACGTCGATCCAGGAGTCCGCCGAGTTCTCGCCGGAGATGCCGCGGCCGTCGAAGGTGTTGCCGCGGATCACGCCGTTGAACGTCCCCTCCTTGACGTCGATCGGCTCGGCGGCGATGAACGGGCCGATGTGGTTGTCCAGCACCTGGATCCGGTCGCCGCGGTCGACGCCGCCGGAGTTGCCGTGGCAGGCCCAGTTCGAGTTGGCCGAGCCGAGGTAGACGCCTTCGCCGTAGCCCGGCTGCACCAGCCCGGTGGAGGTGATCGTCGAGTTCTTCAGCACGCTGTCGGCCGACGAGCGGCGGAAGTGGACCGCCTCCTCGTCGACGTGGTTGACGTTCACGCCGTCGATCGTCGTGTGCGGCGAGTTGTCGACGACGATGCCCTTCTTGGACTCCTGCACGGTGAAGCCGGTCAGGTTCCAGTACGGCGCGCCGGACAGCCACAGGCCGTAGCCCGAGTCCCAGCCCGCGGTCGGCGAGGGGCAGTCCGGGGCGTCACCCGACGGGCCGTCGTTGATGAGGACGGCGTTCGCCGGGCCCGACAGCGTGATGGGCTTCGCCGCGGTGCCGGCCTTCGTCGTGACGAAGGAGCCGCGGTAGGTGCCGGCCGCCAGCTTGATCGCCTGGCCCGGCGCGGCGTTCGCCAGCGCTGCCTGCAATTGGGCCGCGGTCGAGACGGTGACGGTGTCCCCGGCGGGTGGGGGAGTCGTGGTCGTCGTCGGCGGGGGAGTCGCGGTGGTGGTCGTCGGCGTCGTCGTGACCGGACCGCCGCCTGCGCACGGGAGCCCGTTCACCGTGCAGCCCGCGGGCAGTCCGGAGCCGGCGACGTTGAAGCCGAAGTTCGCGGTGGCGCCGGGCTTGATCGTGCCGTTGAAGCCGGCGTTCGTGAACTTGTAGTGCTGCCCGGCCTGCGTCTTCACCGAGCTCCACGAGCTGCTCACCGACGTGCCGGCGGGCAGGTCGAATTCGACGGTCCAGCCGGTGGCGGGCGCGTCGCCGTGGTTGGCGATCGTGTACCCGGCGCCGTAGCCCCCGGTCCAGACCGAGGTCTGCGCGAACGTGGCGGACAGGTTCGCCGCGGCGGCCTGCGCGGTGACCGCGCCGGTCAGCGCGAGCGCGGCCGAGACGGTGGCGGCGCCGAGTAAAACGGCACGACGACTTCGTGGGGACACCAAAGGCCTCCGGAGAACAGGGACAGCGGAGGTGTTGCGGCGTACACCCGGACTTTCCCTTTATAGGTCACGGATGTGACGTGCGTCAATGAGCTGAACGGCCGTCATGGATGTGAACACCTAGCCGGTGATGCTCGGTGCGCCCGTCTCGACGTGCCCGCTGAACCGGCGGAGGAACTTCGGGTCGGCGTCGAGCGTCGCGGACAGGTCGTACCAGCCGGAACCGTAGGCGACGGGGTTCCAGTCGTCGGTCACGGTCTGCCCGGCCGTGAGGGGGTACGTCCAGGGGCCGTCGGCGCGGTAGTGGTTCGCGGTGACGGTGATCTTGACGGCCGTCGTGCCGCTGTTGCGCATCGTCAGCCGCAGCTTGTTCTCGGCGGTGTAGCTCCCGAGGACGTCGACGCCCGCGCCGGCGCTGTTCGCGTCCCCGGCGAAGACCCAGCGGAACCGGTTGGGGCCGTGCACGGCGACGCCGTACTTGCCGCCGCCGTGGAGCTGGATCCGCCAGGTGTCGCTCACCTGCGCACCGGGCGCGAGGTCGTAGGGCCACGGGCCGTCGGCCTGGCCGTCGTTGCGGTAGGCCATCAGCTGCACGGCCGCGGTGCCCGGGTTGGCGAACGTCGTCGTGAGAATCTGGCGGTCCGCGCTCAGCGACGTCGTCACCGACGGCCGGTAGGGGAGCGCGCGGGCCGGGCGGGTGCCGGCTTCCTGCACCGGGACCTGCTGCTTCCCGGTCGCGGGTGGCGTGGGCTTCGGCAGCTTCCGCTGGGTGGCGTCGGCCTGCTTGCGCAGGGCGGCGGTCTCGGGGAGCAGCGGGATCTGCACGTTCGGGGTGCCGAAGTCGAAGCACGTCATCAGGTCGCCGCAGAGCGCGCGGCGCCACGCGCTGATGTTCGGCTCGGCGACGCCGGTCCAGCGTTCGAGGAACCGGATCACCGACGTGTGGTCGGTGACCTCGGAGCTGATCCAGCCGCCGCGGCTCCACGGCGAGATCACCGTCATCGGCACCCGCGCGCCGAGCCCGATCGGCTTGCCGCCGATGTATTCGCCGGCGGTCCCGGACGGCGCGATCGGCGGCGCGACGTGGTCGAAGAAGCCGTCGTTCTCGTCGTAGTTGATGAGGACCACGGTGGACTCCCAGAGTTGGGGGTTGGCCCACAAGGCGTTCAGCACGGTCTGGGTGTACGCGGCGCCGTCGACCGGGCGGGCTTCGGGGTGCTCGCAGTAGCCGTAGGGCGCGACGATCCAGGACACTTTCGGCAGTGAGCCGCTCGCGCAGTCGGCCGTGAACTCCGCGAGCACGTGGTTCACGTCCTTGCCCTGGCCCGAATCGGGTCCCCAGGTCTTGAATACACTGGCCCGTTTGGACAGTTCGCTCGCGTAGTCCTGGTGGTAGGCCTTGAAGAGCCACAGCGGGTTGTCGCCGTAGTCGCCGACGAACGAGCCGCTCGCGTCGCCGACCTCCTTGTTGGCGTACACCTTCCACGAAACCCCGTGCTGCTGCAGGCGTTCCGGGTAGGTCGTCCAGCTGAAGACGGGCTTGTAGTCGGCGGGGTTGTAGTTCGCGGGGCCGCCGCCGTGGGCGTCGGCGTCGATGGTGCCGGTGAACAGGTAGAGCCGGTTGGGCGTGGTCGGGCCCTGGACCGAGCAGAAGTAGTGGTCGCAGAGGGTGAACGCGTCCGCGAGCGCGCGGTGGAACGGGATGTCGCCCTGGTCGAAGTAGCCCATGGTCAGCTCGCCCTTGGCTGCCACCCAGGCGTTGTTCGCACCGCTCGCGATCGCCTGGTGCTGGTCGGCCCAGCCGTGGCCGAGGTCGCCGAGGTCCTGACCGTCCACTTTGGTCGTGTCCACTCGGAACGGCAGAAGGTACTTCCCGTCGCTGCGACCGGAATCGTTCTGGTGGAAGACGTCTTGGCCATTCGGTTGCACGATCGCGGACCGGTCGCCGTAGCCGCGGACGCCCTTCATCGTGCCGTAGTAGTGGTCGAACGAGCGGTTCTCCTGCATGAGGACCACCACGTGCTCGACGTCGGAGAGGTTGCCGGAGGCGCGGGGTTCGGCGAGGGCCTCGGTCATGCCGGGCGGCAGGGCGCCGAGGGCGCCGGCGGCGGCGACCCCGCCGAGGAAGCTGCGGCGGGTGAGCTCGTGCGGGTCGGCCATCACGGGAGCCTCCAGGGGACCTCGGCAGGGCAGCGCCAGCGTAGGTGATCGAAGCTGTTCGGAAACACCGACGTTCGGACGGAATCATGCAGAACGAAGTTCACGAGGTGTTCGATTCGCGGCCCGGTCGCGTGACACTTTCCGGTGACCCGGACGTGAACCCGCGCCGGACGGGGAATCTTCTTCACCACAAACCCCTGGCACACAGGGGAGATCGCGGAAGGAGAGCACGATGAAGACCCGAATCGCTTCTTGGGCGGCGGCTGCCGCGCTCACGGTTTCGGCGGTGGTCGCCGCGGCGGCTCCGGCGTCCGCCGATCCGGTCCCGGGAAACCCGAACCAGTTCTACGCCTACTGCTCGGTCGACCTGCTCGGGGTGCCGGTGGCGTGCACGCAGACCGACGAGGCGTACGCCTCGCACATCTGCCAGTACTTGGCCACGCCGCTCGGGATCGGCCTCGACTGCATCCAGCGCTGATCCGGCGTGGGTTGCCCGAAAGTACCCGGTGGTCCGGACCATCGGGTACTCGTCGGAAAATGTCCGACCGATTACTCTTGTTCTTCGCCAGGTGCCCGTCCATACTTTGTTGCCATCCACAACAAATAGGGTGCCGGTGAGCCGCCAGCCGTCGCCCGCGGAACGGAAGGGGCGACGACGATGTCGACCAGGAACTCCGCCCGATGGCGGCGGACGACCCGCCTGCTGGTGGCGCCCGCGGCTCTGCTCGTGGCAGGCGCCGTGGTGGCCGCACCGCAGGTCCAGGCCGCGCCCGCGGCACCACTCGCGAGCTTCAACGACGACTTCGACGGCCCGGCGGGCAGCGGCGTCGACGGCTCGAAGTGGGTCCACGAGACCGGCGACAACGTGAACAACCACGAGCGGCAGTGGTACACCGACGGCACCGCCAACGCGGCGCTCGACGGCCAGGGCCACCTCGTGATCACCGCGAAGAAGGAGAACAGCGGAAACAACTGCTGGTACGGCGCCTGCGAGTACACCTCGGCGCGCCTCAACACCTCCGGCAAGTTCACCGCGTCGTCCGGGCACATCGAGGCTCGGATGAAGCTGCCCCGCGGGCAGGGCATGTGGCCCGCGTTCTGGATGCTGGGTTCGGACATCGGCAACGTCGGCTGGCCGCAGTGCGGCGAGATCGACATCATGGAGAACGTCGGGTTCGAGCCGAACACCGTGCACGGCACCATCCACGGCCCGGGTTATTCGGGCTCCGGTGGCATCGGCGCGGCCTACAACGGGCCGAACTTCTCCGACGACTTCCACACGTACGCGATCGACTGGTCGCAGGACCGGATCGTGTGGTCGGTCGACGGCAACGCCTACCAGACCCGCACGCCGGCCGACGTCGGCGGCAACCAGTGGGTGTTCAACCACGACTTCTTCGTAATCTTGAACCTCGCGGTCGGCGGCTACTGGCCCGGCGACCCCGACGGCAGCACCCAGTTCCCGCAGCAGCTCGTGGTCGACTACGTCCACGTGAGCTGAGGGGTTCAGACCAGCGGGACCGGCTTCTCTCCGCGCGCGGCGGAGGGGGCCGGTCCCGCGCCATGTCCCGGTCCGGGTTTCGCGCGGGCTGCGGCGGACGTCTTGAATGAGTCATTCAGGTCTCCGGAGGTCCTGAATGACTCATTCAAGACCTTCGCGGGCGGCGCGGGCCGTGGGTAGGAGACCGCGAAGCCGGCTGGCGGCGAGCTGTGGCATTCCGGCCGGCGGAGGGGCCGGTCCTGCGCCATGTTCCGGTCCGGCGCGAGTTCCCGCGCGGGCCCGGGCGGATGTCATGAACGACTCGTTCCGGTCGCCGGACGCGATGAACGAGTCGTTCATGACGTCGCGTCCTGTCACGCCGCGGTTCGTGACGCGGCTTTGGTACAGAATCGGGACACAGCTGGTTCAGACCTGTCGAACAACCCCGACGGCCCGGCGATCTTCCCCGGAGACAGTGAGGGAGTGCGCTCGAAGCGCACCCAGTCACCCGGAGGAACCTCATGGCCCGTACCCGCATCCCACCCGTCGCCGGCGGGCTCGCCGCCGCCGTGGCGGTGGCTCTCGCCGTGGCCTGCTGGGTCCTCTTCCCGCCCACGGTCGACGGCCGCGCGAGTGCTGCTCGGCCCGCTGTCGACCTGCCGCTGCCGTGGCCGGCCGAAGGGCAGGCCAGCGCCGAGGTCCAGGGCCTGGGCTCGCTCGGCAGCCGCGGGGAGCGGCGGCCGGTGCCGATCGCGAGCGTCACCAAGGTCATGACCGCCTACGTCGTGCTGAAGGACCACCCGCTCGCCGCGGGCGATGCGGGCCCGCGGATCACGGTCGACCAGCAGGCCGAAGCCGAGTCGACGTCGTCCGAGGAGTCGAGCGCCCCCGTCCGCGCCGGTCGCGAGATCAGCGAACGGGACCTCCTGTCCCTGATGCTCGTCCCGTCCGGCAACAACGTCGCCCGCCTGCTCGCCCGGTGGGACGCGGGCAGCCAGGACGCGTTCGTCGCGAAGATGAACCGCGAGGCCGCGGCGCTCGGCATGACCAGCACGACCTACACCGGCGCCAGCGGCGTCGAGGACTCGACGACGAGCACCGCCACCGACCAGCTGCGGCTGGCGCGCGAGGTGATGAAGAACGACGTGATCCGCGCGATCGTCGGAACCGCGAGCCTGCGCGTCGACGGCGTGCCCGGTGACGTCGTCAACACCAACACCCTCCTCGGCCGCCACGGCGTGATCGGGCTGAAGACCGGCTCGTCGACCGCGGCCGGCGGCGCCCTGATGTGGGCGGCGAAGACCGACGGCGGTGCGCTCATCCTCGGCGTCGTCCTGCACCAGAACCCGGGCGGCACCCCGTCGGCCGGGCTGCGGGTCGCGCTGGACACCAGCGAGACGCTCATCTCGGCGATCCAGCGCGAGCTGCCGGCGGCGACCCGGTGACCGCGACCCTCGAACCGGAGAAGACCGTGCCGGACCGCGGGACCTGGCGCCGGGGCCGGGTTGTCGCGGTGTTTTCCGCGCTGACGGCGCTGCTGCTGCTCGCGCACCCGCTGGTGCCCAACTGGGTGGGCAACGCCGGCAGCCTGCTGGAGACGTTCCTGCCGTGGACGGGCCTGCTCGTGCTGCCGCTGCTCGTGGCGGCGCTGCTCCGGCGGTCCGCGCTGGCGCTCGTGTCGCTGCTGCTCCCGGCGCTGGTCTGGGGCGGCTTCTTCGGCGGCAGGCTGCTCGACCGGACGGAAGGTGGCGGCGACCTGACGATCGTCTCGCACAACGTCAACGACGAGAACCCGGACCCGGCCGGCACCGCGCGCGCCCTGGCGGCCTCGGGTGCGCAGGTGATCGCGTTGGAGGAGCTGAAGAAGTCCGAAATCCCGAAGTACGAGGACGCGCTCGCCGCCGGCTACCCGCACCACTCGGTGCAGGGGACGGTCGGGGTCTGGAGCACGTTCCCGCTCAGCGACACACGACCGGTGGCGATCATGCCGTGGACCCGCGCGCTCCGGACCACAGTGGACACTCCGAAGGGCCCGGTGGCGGTCTTCGTCGCGCACCTGCCTTCGGTGCGGGTCCGGCTCGACTCGGGCTTCACGGCGAACGGCCGCGACGAGGCGATCGGCCTGCTGGCTGACGCGGTCGCGGGGGAGCCGTCGCCGCGCACGGTGCTGGTCGGCGACTTCAACGGCACGGCCGACGACCGGGCCCTGGCGTCGATCACCGCGCGGATGCAGTCGGCGCAGGACGAAGCGGGGGACGGCTTCGGGTTCAGCTGGCCGGCCGGGCTGCCGCTGGCGCGGATCGACCAGGTCTTCGTGGCGGGGGTGCGGCCGGTGGCGTCGTGGACGTTGCCGGCGACGGGCAGCGACCACCTCCCGGTGGCGGCTTCGCTGGCCCTCTGACGCCGACGCCCCGGTGGTCCACCACGAAGGGCACCCTCGCCGCCGCCCACCAAACGTCTTGAATGACTCATTCAGGTCTTCGGAGGTCTTGAATGACTCATTCAAGACATGCCGGCACCCGCGCAACCTCCGATCCGGATTGGCCACCCGACTTTGCCGAGACCGTGGACTCAAGAGCCATGAGGTCCCCTTCTTAGCGGGCCGAACATGCGCCTTGAACACCGCGGTCCCCGCCATCCGGTGATTTACCAACACTCCTTCCCGCAGGTCCAGCCGCGAAGCCGCGAACCCGAGCCCCTACGGCGTACGTGACGAGACCGTTACGCACCCCGGTCTTGACCCCGCCGGTGTTATCGCTAACACTGACTCCTCGCCGTCACCGGAACGGGTGACGGAGACCACGTCGACGTGTGCGAAAGGGGATGCCGTGGCTGAACGACCTCGCTCCGGCGGCCCCGTCAGGATGACCGCCGCCGGTACGCGGCAGCCCAGCCTGACCGACGTCGCGGGCGTGGCGGGCGTGTCGCACATGACCGTTTCCCGGGTCATCAACGGGACCGGTCCGGTACGCCCCGAAACCCGCGCCCGGGTGCTCGCCGCCATCGAAGAGCTGGGCTACCGCCCGAACTCCGCGGCCCGCGCGCTCGTCACCGGACGCACCGGAACGCTCGGTGTCGTCGCCCTCGAGTCCAACCTCTACGGTCCGGCCAGCACGCTCTACGGCATCGAGAACGCCGCCCGCGAAGCCGGGTACGCGATCACGATCTCCAGCGTGAGCCGTCCGGGCCGGTCGTCGATCGCCGACGCGGTGGAGAACCTCCGCCGCCAGGCCGTCGAGGGCATCATCGTCATCGCCCCGCACGTCACCGCGGGCCGCGCCCTGGAAGCCGCGCCCGCGGACTTCCCGGTCGTCGCCGTCGGGGGCGGGGAGGCCGCGCCGGTCCCGGTGATCTCCGTCGACCAGCGCGACGGCGCCCGCCGCGCCACCGAGCACCTGCTGGCCCTGGGGCACCGCACCGTCTGGCACGTCGCCGGGCCCGAGGACTGGCTCGAAGCCCGCGACCGCGAGCTCGGCTGGCGGGAAACCCTGGAACGGCACGGTGTGGACGTTCCGGAGGTGATCCGCGGCGACTGGAGCTCGCGCTCCGGCTACGAGGCGGGGCGATCCCTCGCCAAGGAAGGCGACCTCGACGCCGTCTTCGCCGGCAACGACCAGATGGCGCTCGGCCTGCTCCGCGCGTTCGCCGAAGCCGGCGTCTCGGTGCCGCGCGACGTGCGCGTCGCGGGCTTCGACGACGTACCCGAGGCGGCGTACTTCACGCCGCCGCTGACCACGGTGCGCCAGGACTTCATCGAAGTCGGGCGGCGCACGTTCGGCCTGCTCACCCAGCGGATGGACGGGGGCGACCGGCACGCGCGCGCCCTGGTCGTGCCCGAGCTGATCGTCCGCGAAAGCACCGGGCCGCGTTAGCGCCGTACGCGCGCCCGCCTCAAGAAGACCAGCTCCGAATGTTAACGCTAACAGATTTGATCACCGTCGATCGAGGAGTGAACGTGCTGAAGAAGCGATGGGCCGCCGCGGCGGCCGCGGCGGCCGGACTCGTGCTGCTCACCGCCTGCGGGAGTGGTGGTTCCTCCGGCAGTTCCGGCGGGGCCCTCACGCTCGGGTTCGCCCAGGTGGGCGCCGAGAGCGGGTGGCGGACGGCCAACACCAAGTCGATCCAGGAGTCGGCGAAGACCGCGGGCATCGAGCTCAAGTTCTCCGACGCGCAGCAGAAGCAGGAGAACCAGATCTCCGCGATCCGCTCCTACATCCAGCAGAAGGTCAAGGTCATCGCCTTCTCGCCGGTGGTGGAGTCCGGCTGGGAGACCGTGCTCAAGGAGGCCAAGACGGCCAACATCCCGGTCATCCTGACCGACCGGGCGATCGACTCGCCGGACAAGTCGCTCTACAAGACCTTCCTCGGCTCGGACTTCATCGCCGAGGGCAAGAAGGCGGGGGAGTGGCTGACCAAGGAGTTCGGCAGCGCCACCGGCCAGGTGAACATCGTCGAGCTGCAGGGCACCACCGGTTCGGCGCCGGCCAACGACCGCAAGAAGGGCTTCGCGGACGTCATCGCGGCGGATCCGAAGTACAAGATCGTCGCGTCGCAGACCGGTGAGTTCACCCGCGCCAAGGGCAAGGAGGTCATGGAGGCTTTCCTCAAGTCCCAGCCCAAGATCGACGTCCTCTACGCGCACAACGACGACATGGCGCTCGGCGCCATCGAGGCGATCGAAGCCGCGGGCAAGGTCCCGGGCAAGGACATCAAGATCGTCTCGGTCGACGGCGTGAAGGACGCGCTGCAGGCCCTGGCCGACGGCAAGATCAACCACGTCGTCGAGTGCAACCCGCTGCTCGGCCCGCAGCTGATGGACCTGGTGAAGAAGGTTTCCGCCGGTGAGTCGGTGCCCGCGCGCATCGAGACCCAGGAGACCGAGTTCGACCAGGCGTCCGCGAAGGCCGCCCTCCCGCAGCGCCAGTACTGACCGTCGCCCGCGGGTCGTGAGTGAGAAACAGGGCCGTCGGTGCGGGCCGTGGGTGGCCCGGGTTCCACCGTCGCGGTGGGCGGCTCGGGGGCGCAACGGGTCGGGCGGGG
>NZ_JBFBAG010000012.1:0-92921 GCF_040682155.1 Amycolatopsis sp. NPDC051371 | reverse complement strand
GGCACGTGAACCTTCTTCGGCCCCACGATGTCCGTGAGGGCGAACGCCCGGTTGCCCTTTTCCTTGTACTCCTCTCACTCACGACCCCCGCGTCCACCCCGGAGCACGCAATGCCTGAACCGCAGCCCATGGTGCGGATGAGTGGTATCCGCAAGGAGTTCCCCGGCGTCCTCGCCCTCGACGACGTCGCCTTCCGGATGTTCCCCGGCGAGGTCCACGCCCTGATGGGCGAGAACGGCGCCGGGAAGTCCACCCTCATCAAGGTGCTGACCGGCGTGTACGGGGTGGACGCGGGCACGATCGAGCTGAACGGCGAACCTGTCGCCTTCAGCGGGCCCGGCGAGGCCCAGCGGGCCGGCGTCAGCACGGTCTACCAGGAGGTCAACCTCTGCCCGAACCTGTCCGTGGCGGAGAACGTCTGCCTCGGGCGGGAACCCCGCCGCTTCGGCCGCATCCAGTGGGGCCCGATGCGGCGGCGGGCCGAGGAGCTCCTCGCCCGGCTGGACGTCCACGTGGACGTCTCGGCCGAGCTGAGCACCTGCTCGATCGCCGTCCAGCAGCTGGTCGCGATCGCCCGCGCCCTCGACGTCGAGGCGCGGGTCCTCGTGCTCGACGAACCGACGTCCAGTTTGGACGCCGGCGAGGTCGAGCAGCTGCTGAAGGTCGTCCGGTCCCTGCGCGAGCAGGGGCTGGCGATCTTGTTCGTCTCCCACTTCATCGACCAGGTCTTCGCGGTCGCCGACCGGATGACCGTGCTGCGCAACGGAAAGCTGATCGGCGAGTACCGCACGGCGGACATCACGCCCGTCGAGCTGGTCACGAAGATGATCGGCAAGGAGCTCCAGGTCCTCGAGGACCTGGAGGACTCCGGGCCGAGCCGGGCCGAGGTCGCCGGCGCGCCGGTGCTGCTGTCCGCCGAGGACCTCGGCCGCAAGGGCGGTGTCGAACCGTTCAGCCTCGACATCCACGCCGGCGAGGTCGTCGGGCTGGCCGGGCTGCTCGGCTCCGGGCGCACCGAGCTCGCCCGGCTGCTCTTCGGCGCCGACCACGCCGACAGCGGGTCCGTCCGCGTCGACGGGGAGGCCACGAACCTGCGCACCCCACGCGCCGGGCTCGACCACCGGATCGCGTTCCTCTCGGAGAACCGCAAGTCCGAGGGTCTCGTCGAGGAACTGACCGTCCGGGAGAACATCGTCCTCGCGCTCCAGGCCTCCCGCGGCTGGGCGCGGCCGCTGTCGCGCCGCCGTCAGGACGAGATCGCGCAGAAGTACATCAAGACGCTCGACATCCGCCCCGCCGACCCGGAAGCACTGGTCGGCAACCTCTCCGGCGGCAACCAGCAGAAGGTGCTGCTGGCCCGCTGGCTCATCACCGAACCGCGGCTGCTCATCCTCGACGAGCCGACCCGCGGCATCGACATCGGCGCCAAGACCGAGATCCAGCGGCTGGTCACCCAGCTCTCGGCCGACGGGATGGCCGTCGTGTACATCTCCGCCGAGCTGGAGGAAGTGCTCCGGCTGAGCCACCGCGTCGTCGTGCTGCGCGACCGGAAAGTGGTGGCCAAGCGCGAGAACCAGGGACTCACCGCGGACGACGTCATGGCCACGATGGCCGAAGGGGTGCAGGCATGACCGGCTTGACGAAACAGCGGCTCTTCTGGCCCGTGGTGGCGTTGCTGGTGCTGCTGCTGGGCGACCTCATCGCGAGCCCGTCGTTCTTCAAGATCGAACTGCGCGACGGTCACCTCTACGGGAACCTCGTCGACATCCTGAAGAACGGCGCCCCGCTGATCCTCATCGCGATCGGCATGACGCTCGTCATCGCCACCCGCGGCATCGACCTCTCGGTGGGCGCGGTCGTCGCGATCAGCGGTTCGCTCGCCTGCCTGTGGATCGCCGACCACCCCGACGGCGTGGGCGCCACGCTCGTCGCGGTCGGGCTGGCGCTGGGCCTGTCGCTGGTGCTCGGGGTGTGGAACGGCTGGCTCGTCGCCGCACTGGGCATCCAGCCGATCATCGCCACGCTCATCCTCATGGTCGCCGGCCGCGGGATCGCGCAGCTGATCTCCGGCGGCCAGATCATCACGATCAACTCCGCCCCGTACGAATGGATCGGCAGCGGCTTCGTGCTGACGCTGCCGAGCGCGATCCTCATCGCCCTGGCTGTGTTCGTGCTCGCGTCGCTGCTGGTTCGCCGCTCCGCGCTCGGCCTGCTCGTCGAGGCCGTCGGCGGCAACCCGGAGGCCAGCCGGCTGGCCGGCCTCCGTTCGGCCCGGCTGACCTGGCTCGTCTACGTCTTCTGCGCGCTGTGCGCGGGCATCGCCGGGCTGATGATCAGCGCGAACGTGCACAGCGCCGACGCCAACCACGCCGGGCTGTTCATCGAGCTCGACGCGATCCTCGCCGTCGTCGTCGGCGGCACGCAGCTGACGGGCGGCCGGTTCTCCGTGGGCGGCGCGGTGATCGGCGCGCTGCTCATCCAGACGCTGACCACCACCGTCTACGCCCTCGGCATCCCGCCCGAGGCGATCATGCTGTTCAAGGCCGTGGTCGTGCTGGCCGTGTGCCTGCTGCAGTCGCCCGCGTTCCGCCGCAAGCTCCGCCGCCGCCGGACGCCCCGGCCCGGGCAGCCGGCGCCCGCACCCGCTCCGGAGAAGGTGGAGGTCACGGCATGACCACGCTCACCCGCATCAAGGGCTACCGGCCCCAGCAGCGGCACCTCCCGATCCTCGCGACGATGGCGCTGCTCATCGGGGCGTACATCTTCGGCGCGTCCAGCTACGACGCGTTCGGGTCCGGGCAGGTCGTGCTGGACCTGTTCATCAACAACGCCTTCCTGCTCGTGGTCGCGGTCGGGATGACGTTCGTGATCCTCACCGGCGGCATCGATCTGTCCGTCGGATCGGTGGTCGCACTGTCCACGGTGATTTCCGGCGACCTGCTGCAGAAGCACGGCTGGCCCGCGTACGCGGCGATCGCGGTGGTGCTGGTGGTCGGGGCGCTGCTCGGCGCCGGGATGGGCGCGCTCATCCACTTCTTCGAGATCCAGCCGTTCATCGCGACGCTGATCGGGATGTTCTTCGCCCGCGGGCTCTGCTACACGATCAGCACCGAGGCGTACTCGATCGACAACGCGACGATCGCCACGCTCGCCCAGACGCAGATCCCGCTCGGCGGGGAGCTGCACATCTCGATCAGCGTGGTCGCCGCTCTGGTCGTCGTCGCCATCGCGGTGTACGTGCTGGCCTTCACGCGATTCGGGCGCACGGTCTACTCGATCGGCGGCAACGCGCAGTCGGCGATGCTGATGGGCCTCAAGACCGGCCGCACGAAGATCGCGGTGTACACGATCAGCGGGTTCTGCTCGGCCCTCGGTGGACTGCTCCTGGTGCTGTACAAGTCTTCCGGCGACCCGCTCAACGGCGTCGGTCTCGAGCTGACCGCGATCGCCGCGGTGGTCATCGGCGGCACGATCCTCACCGGCGGTTCCGGCTACGTGCTGGGCACCGTGCTCGGGATCATGGTGCTGGGCATCATCCAGACCTTGATCACCTTCGACGGCACCCTCAACTCCTGGTGGACGTCGATCATCACCGGGGCCCTGCTGTTCGTCTTCATCGTCCTGCAACGCCTCGTGACCCGACGGACACGATGACTGTGAGCGCTCACACTCGAAGGAGAGTCATGCTCCGCAGATTCCGGCGCCCCCTCGCCGTCCTCGCGGCTCTCACGCTGTTCTCCGCCATGCCTGTCACGGCCGCCTCGGCCGACCCCGACCCGGGACTGGCCGGGCACTGGACGTTCGACGAAGGCAGCGGCACGACCGCCGCCGACAGCGCGGGCAGCCATCCCGCGACCCTGAACACGGGCGCGGGCTGGGGCCCGGGGATCCGTGGTGGCGCCCTGACCACCGACGGTTCCGGGGGTTTCGCCGACGCCGGCGCGCCTGTGTTGGACACCACCAAGAGCTTCTCCGTCAGCAGCTGGGTCAAGCTCGACAAGACCTCCGGCTTCCAGACGTTCGTGAGCATCGACGGCACCCAGGTCAGCAACTTCTTCCTGCAGTTCCGCGACGACTCCCGCCGGTTCGCCTTCACCCGCCTCGCCGGTGACGCGCCGGCCGACGGCGTCGTCGCGTCGGCGAACTTCGACCCGGTCGTCGGCCAGTGGTACCAGCTCACCGGCGTGTTCGACGCGGCCGCGTCGACGCTGGCCCTCTACGTCGACGGGACCCGCCAGGCCACGGTCGCCGCGCCCGCGGGCTGGGCGGGCACCGGCCACCTGGTGATCGGCCGCGGCAAGTACGGCGGCAACCCGGTGGACTACGTCGACGGCACGATCGACGACGTCCGCGCCTACTCGGGCGCGTTGACCGCGGCCGACGCCGCCCGCCTGGCCATCGCCGGGCACTGGACCCTCGACGAGGGCACCGGCACCACCGCGGCCGACGACTCGCAGGACGCCCGCATCGCGACCCTGACCGGCGGCGCCACCTGGGGTGACGGCGTCGTCGGCCCGCACGGCGTCACGCTCGACGGCACCGACGCCGCGGTCGACGTCCCGGCCCCGGTCGTCGACACCGCGCAGAGCTTCTCGGTGTCCGCGTGGGTCAAGCCGACCGCGGCCACCGGCTTCCGGACCGCGGTCAGCATCGACGGCTCGACGATCAGCGGCTTCTACCTCCAGCGCGCCGCCGACGGCCGGTTCGCCTTCACCCGCCGGGCCGCCGACGGCGACTCGGCGTCGTCCGCGGCCGTCTCGACGCTGCCCGCGCAAGCCGACCAATGGCAGCACGTCGTCGGCGTCTACAACCGCGCGGCCGGCACGCTTTCCCTGTACGTCAACGGAACCCTGCAGCAGAGCGTCCCGTTCACCACGCCGTGGACCGCGGGCGGGCACCTCGTCATCGGGCGCGGCAAGTGGGCCGGCAGCCCGGCCGACTGGTTCGCCGGGGGAGTGGACGACGTCCGCGCGTACCCGACCCCGCTGACCGCGTCGGCCGTCGCCGCGCTGGCCGCGAGCGGGTCGTGGCACTTCGACGAGGGCACCGGGACCGTCGCGCGCGACTCTTCCGCCAACGCCGCCGACGGCACCCTGCGCGGAGCGACGTGGACCGCGGGCGCGGCGGGCAAGGCCGTCCAGCTCGACGGCAAGTCCACTGTGGACATGGGTACCTCGCCCGCGTTCGACACCGGCACCGGCTCGCTCTCCCTGGCCGCCTGGTTCCGCACGACGGCGGACGGCACGCTCGTGGACCACGGCGACGGCTACGCCCTGGGCGTGACCGGCGGCAAGCTCACCGCCCGCGTCGGCACGATCCGGGTGACCACCACCGGGGGCGGGCTCGCCGACGGCAACTGGCACCACGCCGCCGTCGTCCTCGACCGTGCTTCGCAGCGGCTCACCGTCTACGCCGACGGTGACGCGGCCGCGGTCACCAGCACTTGCGGCACGCCGACGGGCACCACGCTGGACGTCTCCGGCTGCCCGGCCTCGGGCACCGCCGCGGCGCCGTTCACCGTCGGCGCCGGGTTCACCGGCGCGGTCGACGAGGTCGAGCTGCGCCGCTTCCCGCTGTCCGCCGCCCAGATCGGCACCCTCGCCGGGGCCAACCAGCTGGCCGTGGACGCCAACGTCGTGCGCGCCAACACCCGGCCGACCACCTACGGCTCGATCCTCGAAGACATCAGCCACTCCGTCGAAGGCGGGCTCTACGCGGAACTCGTCCGCAACCGCACCTTCAAGGAGGCCTACCAGCGCGGCAGCGGCGCGGGCGACACCCCGGTCCCGTACTGGTCGCTGCTCACCTCGGCGGGCGCGACCGGCACGTACGCGATCGACACCGCCACTCCGCTGAACACGGCCCTCGACCGGTCGCTGAAGCTCCACGCCGACGCGGTCCCGGCCGGTGGGCGCGTGGCCGCCGCCAACGTCGGCTACTACGGCATCGCCGCGAAACCGGCCACGAAGTACACCGGCAGCTTCTTCGCCCGCGGAACCTGGACCGGCGCGATCCGCGTCAGCCTGGAGAAGCCGGACGGCACGGTCCTGGCGAGCAAGGACGTCCAGCCCGTCGGCGCGAGCTGGGCGCAGCAGACGTTCAGCTTCACCACGCCATCGACGATCACCGCGTCCACCGACAACCGGATCGTCGTCTCGCTGGTGAACAAGGGGAAGAAGGCCCTCGCCGGGGACGCCTGGTTCCAGCAGGTGTCGCTGTTCCCGCCGACCTTCAAGAACCACGGCGTCCGCCTGGACCTCGGGCAGAAGCTCGCCGCGATGAAGCTCGGCCTGTTCCGCGTCCCGGGCGGCAACTACCTCGAAGGCAACACCCTCGACACGCGCTTCGCGTGGAAGAACACCATCGGCCCCCTCGAACAACGGCCCGGCCACCAGAACACCGCGTGGGGCTACTGGTCCACCGACGGCTTCGGCATCCTCGACTACCTCAAGCTGTCCGAGGACATCGGTGCCCAGCCGCTGCTCGCGCTGTTCGCCGGCTACACGCTCAACGGCCAGCACGTCGACCAGGCCGACTACCCGCAGTACGTCCAGGAGGCCCTCGACGAAATCGAGTACGCCATCGGCGACGCCTCCACGACGTGGGGCGCGAAGCGGGTCGCCGACGGGCACCCGGCGGCGTTCGACCTGCACTACGTCGAGGTCGGCAACGAGGACTGGTTCGACACCTCCGGCAGCTACGCCTGGCGCTTCACCGACATGTACAACGCCATCAAGGCGAAGTACCCGCAGCTGACCGTCATCGCCACGACCGGCGGCCTGCAGGGCGGCGCCGCGTCGAGCACGTCGACCGGGGTGCGCCCGGACGCCGCGGACGACCACTACTACCAGTCGCCGCAGTGGTTCACCGACAACTCGACCCGCTACGACACCGCGGACCGGTCCGGCCCGGAGATCCTCGTCGGCGAGTACGGCGCCCAGGACGGCCGGCCCACCGGCACCCTGGCCGCCGCCATCGGCGAGGCCGCGTTCCTCACCGGGCTCGAACGCAACAGCGACATCGTCATCGGCTCGATGTACGCGCCGGTGCTGGTGCACGAGGGCCAGGCGAACTGGCCGGTCAACCTGATCGGCCTCGACGCCGGGAGCAGCTACGGCTCGCCGTCGTACTGGGTGCAGCAGATGTTCTCCAGCACGCTCGGCAAGCAGATCGTGACCAGCCGCCTCAACCAGGGCAGCCCGCTGCGGCAGGTCGTCAACGTGACCACCAAGGGCGGGAAGAAGACGTTCACGGTCAAGCTCGTCAACCCGACCGGCCAGGTGCAGACCGCGCGGCTGGCGCTCACCGGCGTCACCGCGGTCGACGGCACCGGGACGCTCACCACGCTCACCGGCGACCCGGCGGGACGCAACAGCCTCGCCGCGCCGACCGCCATCGTGCCGCAGACCAGGGAGATCACCGGGCTGGCGGCGACGTCGAAGCTGACGTTGCCCGCGAACTCCGTGACGACGTTGGTCATCACCGGCCGCTAGAACCCCGGGGCGCGGCGCGTCCACCGCCGCCCGCGCCGCGCCCCGGTCACCAACCAGGAGGGAGAGGACACCGTGGCAGAACCACTCACCGTCGGCGTCGACTTCGGCACGCTGTCGGGCCGCGCGGTGGTCGTGCGGGTCCGTGACGGAGCCGAACTCGGCTCCGCTGTTTTCGAGTACCCGCACGGGGTGCTCGACGAGACGCTGCCCGTCACCGGCCGCGCACTGCCGCCCGAATGGGCGCTGCAGGTGCCCGCGGACTACGTCGGAGTCCTTCGCAACGCCGTACCGGCGGCGCTGCGGGACGCGGGCGCCGACCCGGCCGACGTCGTCGGCATCGGCACCGACTTCACCGCGTGCACCATGGTCCCGACGACCGCCGACGGGACGCCGCTGTGCGAGCTGCCCGAGTTCGAAGGCAACCCGCACGCCTACGTCAAGCTGTGGAAGCACCACGCGGCCCAGCCGCAGGCCGTCCGGATCAACGACCTGGCCCGCGCCCGCGGCGAGAAGTGGCTGCCGCGCTACGGCGGGCTGATCTCGTCGGAGTGGGAGTTCGCCAAGGCACTCGAGGTCTTCGAAGAGGCCCCCGACGTCTACGCGGCGATGCGGCACTGGGTCGAGGCGGCCGACTGGATCGTCTGGCAGCTGGCCGGGGTGTACGTCCGCAACGCGTGCACGGCCGGGTACAAGGGCATCCTCCAGGACGGCGAGTACCCGAGCCGCGACTTCCTCCACGAGCTCTCCCCGGGCTTCGAGTCCTTCGTGGCCGACAAGCTGGAACACCCCTTGGGGCAGCTGGGTGCCCGCGCCGGTTCGCTGTCCGCCGAAGCCGCCGCGTGGACCGGGCTGCCCGAGGGCATCGCGGTCGCCGTCGGCAACGTCGACGCGCACGTCACCGCGCCCGCCGCCCAGGCCGTCGAACCCGGCCAGATGGTCGCGATCATGGGCACCTCGACGTGCCACGTCATGAACGGCGCCGAACTGCGCGAGGTCCCCGGCATGTGCGGGGTCGTCGACGGCGGGATCGTGACCGGGCTGTGGGGCTACGAAGCCGGGCAGAGCGGCGTCGGCGACATCTTCGGCTGGTTCGCCGAACACTTCGCCCACGAGGGGCACGACCAGCTGACCCGGCTCGCCGCGCAGCAGGAGATCGGCGAACACGGCCTGGTCGCGCTGGACTGGCACAGCGGCAACCGGTCGGTGCTCGTCGACCACGAGTTGTCCGGCGTCATCGTCGGCCAGACCCTGGCGACCCGCGCCGAGGACGTCTACCGCGCGTTGCTGGAGGCCACGGCGTTCGGGACCCGCAAGATCGTCGAGACGTTCGGCGAGGCCGGGGTCCCGGTCACCGAGCTGATCATCGCGGGCGGCCTGGTCAAGAACGCGCTGCTCATGCAGATCTACGCCGACGTCACGAACCTGCCGCTGTCGGTCATCGGCTCCGACCAAGGGCCCGCGCTCGGCTCGGCCATCCACGCGGCCGTCGCCGCCGGGGCCCACCCGGACATCCGCGTGGCCGCCGCCGCGATGGGCTCGGTCCAGCGCGCGGTCTACCAGCCGGTGCCCGCGCACGTCACCGCCTACGACGAGCTGTACGCCGAGTACACGACGTTGCACGACTACTTCGGCCGTGGCGCCAACGATGTCATGCACCGCCTCGCGGCCCGTCGCCGTGAAGTCGCGAAGGGACGGTCCTGATGTCGCTGACCGGCGAAGTCCTCGACACCGTCGCCGAACTGCGGGAGACCGTGGCGAACCTCCACGGTGAGCTGACCCGCAACGCCCTGGTCATCTGGACCGCGGGCAACGTCTCGGCCCGGGTACCCGGGCGCGAGCTGATGGTCATCAAGCCCTCGGGCGTGTCCTACGACGACCTGTCCGCCGACACCATGGTGATCACCGACCTGCACGGGGAGCTGGTACACGGCGAACTCGCGCCGTCGTCGGACACCGCCGCGCATGCCTACGTCTACCGGCACCTGCCGGAGATCGGCGGCGTCGTCCACACGCACTCGACGTACGCCACGGCGTGGGCCGCGCGCGGCGAGCCGATCCCGTGCGTGCTGACGATGATGGCCGACGAGTTCGGCGGGCCGGTCCCGGTCGGGCCGTTCGCCCTGATCGGCGACGACTCCATCGGCCGGGGCATCGTCGAAACGCTGCGCACCAGCCGCTCCAAGGCCGTGCTGATGCGCAACCACGGCCCGTTCACCGTCGGCCGCACCGCGCGCGACGCGGTCAAGGCCGCGGTGATGGTCGAGGACGTCGCCCGCACCGTGCACAAGGCCTTCGAGCTGGGCACGCCCGAACCCCTCCCACCCGAGGACGTCGACCGGCTCTACGCCCGGTACCAGAACGTCTACGGCCAGCCCACCGTCTTTCGGGGGCCCCGGGTGGCGGAGCCCCCGGCCCGGGGCGGAGACCCGGATGTCACTGAAACGCTTCTAGGAGAACGATGACCCGCGCGTCGAAACCCCAGCTCTGGTTCCTCACCGGCAGCCAGGCCCTCTACGGCGAGGAGACCCTCGAGCAGGTCGCCGGCCAGTCCCTGCGGATCCAGCAGCTCCTGGCCGCCTCCGGCGGGCTGCCGGCCGAGATCGTCGGCAAGCCGGTGCTGACCGAAGCTTCGTCGATCCGGCGGGTCCTGCAGGAGGCCAACGCCGACGCCGCCTGCGTCGGCGTGATCGCGTGGATGCACACCTTCTCGCCCGCGAAGATGTGGATCACCGGGCTGGACGCGCTGCGCAAGCCGCTGCTGCACCTGCACACCCAGCTCAACGAAGCCCTGCCGTGGTCGACCATCGACATGGACTTCATGAACCTCAACCAGGCCGCCCACGGCGACCGCGAGTTCGGGTTCATCCAGACGCGCCTCGGCGTGCCGCGCAAGACCGTCGCCGGGCACGTGTCCGACCCGGTCGTCGTCGGGCGGATCGACGCGTGGGCGCGGGCCGCGATCGGCGCCGACCACCTGCGCAACCTCCGGCTGGCCCGGTTCGGCGACAACATGCGCGACGTCGCCGTCACCGAGGGGGACAAGGTCGAGGCCGAGCTGCGGTTCGGCGTCTCGGTCAACACCTACGGAGTCAACGACCTGGTCGAACTGGTCGATGGGGTGTCCGAAAAGGACACAGTGGACTCCCTGGTGGCGCAATATGCCGAGGATTACGACGTTGTCGCGGAACTGGCCGCCGGGGGAGCGCAGCACGAGTCGCTGCGCTACGCGGCGAAGATCGAAGCCGGGCTGCGGAAGTTCCTGACCGACGGCGGGTTCGGCGCGTTCACCACGAACTTCGAGGACCTCGGCGGCCTGCGTCAGCTGCCCGGCCTCGCCGTGCAGCGGTTGATGGCCGACGGCTACGGCTTCGGCGGCGAGGGCGACTGGAAGACGTCCGCGCTGCTGGCCGCGGTCAAGGCGATGGGCGTCGGGCTGGACCGCGGCACGTCGTTCATGGAGGACTACACCTACCACTTCGGACCGGGCACGCCGAAGATCCTCGGCGCGCACATGCTGGAGGTCTGCCCCAGCATCGCGGCCGCGAAGCCGTCCTGCGAGATCCACCCGCTGGGCATCGGCGGCCGCGAGGACCCGGTCCGGCTGGTGTTCGACGCCGCGCCCGGACCCGGTGTCACGCTCGGCCTGGTCGACCTCGGCGACCGGTTCCGCCTGGTGGCCAACGAGATCGAGGTCGTCGCGCCGGACGAGCCGCTGCCCAACCTGCCCGTGGCGCGGGCGGTGTGGGAGCCGGCGCCGTCGCTGTCGACGTCCGCCGAGTCGTGGATCACCGCGGGCGGCCCGCACCACACCGTGCTCACCCAGGCCGTGGGCACCGAAACCCTTCGCGACTTCGCGAACCTGCTCGGCGTCGAGCTGCTGGTGATCGACAAGGACACCACGCCGCACGGCTTCGCCGACCGCATCCGCTGGAACCAGGCGTACCACCGCCTCGCCCAGGGCTTCTGAGACAGGGCTTCTGAGAAAGGAAGAAAGAACAATGAAGTTCACCAGAACACTCGCGGGGATCGCCGCCGCGGGACTCGTGCTCACGCTGTCGGCGTGCGGTTCGAGCCAGAAGACCGCCGACCAGGCGGCCGCAGCACCCAGCGCCGGCGGCGCGGCCGGCGGACTGGTCGGCGTCACCATGCCGACCAAGTCGTCGGAACGCTGGATCCACGACGGCGACAACATCAAGTCGGCGCTGGAGAAGCTCGGGTACAAGGTCGACCTGCAGTACGCCGAGAACGACATCCCCACCCAGGTGAACCAGATCGAGAACCAGATCACCAAGGGCGCCAAGCTCCTGGTCATCGCCTCGATCGACGGCACCGCCATCACCACCCAGCTGCAGGAGGCCGCGGACAAGAAGATCCCGGTCATCGCCTACGACCGGCTGATCCGCAATTCACCGAACGTCGACTACTACGCCACCTTCGACAACTTCAAGGTCGGCGTCGAGCAGGCGAACTCGCTGGTCAAGGGCCTGGGTGACGGGCCGGGGCCGTTCAACATCGAGCTGTTCGCCGGCTCGCCGGACGACAACAACGCCACCTTCTTCTTCAACGGCGCGATGTCCGTGCTCAAGCCGCTGATGGACAGCGGCAAGCTGGTGGTCAAGAGCGGGCAGACCGACTTCGCCCGCGCGGCCATCCTGCGCTGGGACCCGGCCACCGCGCAGCGGCGCATGGAGGACCTGCTCACCAAGACCTACACCGGTGGCGCCAAGGTCCAGGGCGTGCTTTCGCCGTACGACGGCCTGTCGATCGGCATCCTCTCGGCGCTGAAGAGCAACGGCTACGGCACCGCCGGCCAGCCGTACGCGATCGTCACCGGGCAGGACGCCGAGGTCGCCTCGGTCAAGTCCATCATCGCCGGTGAGCAGTACTCGACGATCTTCAAGGACACCCGCATCCTCGCCGACACCACGGTGAAGATGGCCGACGCGGTGCTCAAGGGCGGCAAGCCCGAGGTCAACAACACCAAGGACTACGACAACGGCAAGAAGGTCGTCCCCTCGTTCCTGCTGCAGCCGGTCACCGTGGACAAGGCCAACTACCAGAAGGAGCTCGTCGACTCCGGCTACTACACGGCAGGTCAGCTGAAATGACCGAACTGCTCGGCATGCGCGGGATCACCAAGACCTTTCCCGGGGTGAAGGCGCTGTCGGACGTCACGCTGTCGGTGAACAGCGGCGAGATCCACGCGATCTGCGGCGAGAACGGCGCCGGGAAGTCCACCTTGATGAAGGTGCTTTCCGGCGTCTACCCGCACGGGACGTACGACGGCGAAATCCACTTCGACGGGCAGCGGTGCGAGTTCGGTTCGGTGCGCGACAGCGAGCGGCGCGGAATCGTGATCATCCACCAGGAGCTCGCGCTGTGCGGGCAGCTCTCGATCGCCGAGAACATCTTTCTCGGCAACGAACGCGACAAGCGGGGCTGGATCGACTGGAACCGGACCAACCACGAGGCCGGCGCGCTGCTGCAGCGCGTCGGCCTCGCCGAAAACCCGACCAGGGCGGTGCAGGAGATCGGGGTCGGCAAGCAGCAGCTCGTCGAGATCGCGAAGGCGTTGTCCAAGGACGTCAAGCTGCTCATCCTCGACGAGCCGACCGCGGCGCTCAACGACGACGACTCGGCGCACCTGCTCGACCTGCTGCGCGGGCTGCGTGACGACGGCGTCACGTGCGTGATCATCTCGCACAAGCTCGGCGAGGTGACCGCGATCGCCGACACCGTCACGATCCTGCGCGACGGCAAGACGATCGAAACGCTCGACGCCGAAGGCCTGACGGAGGAGCGGATCATCACCGGCATGGTGGGGCGCGACCTCGAGCACCGGTTCCCGCCCCGGGAGCCGGACATCGGCGAGGAGGTGCTGCGGATCGAGGACTGGACGGTCTACAGCCCCAACCAGGCCGACTGGCTCGTCGTCGACCGCGCCAACCTCACCCTGCGGCGCGGCGAGATCGTCGGGCTCGCGGGTCTGATGGGCGCGGGCCGCACCGAGCTCGCGATGAGCGTGTTCGGGCGCTCCTACGGCAAGAACATCTCCGGCCGGATCCTCAAGCACGGCAAGGAGATCGACGTCCGGTCGGTGCGCGACGCCGTCCGCCACGGCATCGCGTACGCCACCGAAGACCGCAAGCGCTACGGGCTCAACCTGATCGAGGACATCCAGCGCAACGTGTCCGCGGCCGGGCTGGACAAGCTCGCCAAGCGCGGCTGGGTCGACGAGCACGCCGAGCACGACACCGCGGCCCGGTACCGCCGCGACCTGCGGATCAAGGCGCCGACCGTGCGCAGCGTGACCGGGAAGCTCTCCGGCGGCAACCAGCAGAAGGTCGTGCTGGCCAAGTGGATCTTCACCGACCCCGACGTGCTGATCCTCGACGAGCCGACCCGCGGCATCGACGTCGGCGCGAAGTTCGAGATCTACACGATCATCAACGAGCTGGCCGCGCAGGGGAAGGCCGTGCTGGTCATCTCCTCCGAGCTGCCGGAGCTGCTCGGGCTCTGCGACCGGATCTACGCGCTCTCGGCGGGCCGGATCACCGGCGAGGCGACCCGCGAACAAGCCACCCAGGAACTGCTCATGCAGTACATGACCAAGGAACGGCAATGACCACGACCGAAGCGCGGCCCGCCGCGCCCCCGGCCGAGCGCTCCGCCCGGCGGATCTCGATCAACCCGCGCCAGAGCGGCATCTACGTCGCGTTCGCGCTGATCGTGGTCCTGTTCGAGGTGCTCACCGGCGGCGCGCTGCTGGAACCGCAGAACATCTCCAACATCATCGTGCAGAACAGCTACGTGCTGATCCTCGCGATCGGGATGATCCTGGTGATCATCTCCGGGCACATCGACCTGTCGGCAGGGTCGGTCGTCGCGATGACCGGCGCGGTGTCGGCGGTGCTGATGGTGAACTGGCACCTGCCGTGGTTCTGGGCGGTGCTGGTCACCCTCGTCGTCGGCGCCGTGATCGGCGCGTGGCAGGGCTACTGGGTCGCCTACTTCGGCATCCCGGCGTTCATCGTGACGCTGGCGGGGATGCTGGCGTTCCGGGCGCTGACCCTGACGGTGCTGGGCAACCAGGGCATCGGGCCGTTCCCGGACGCCATCCGCACGCTGTCCAACGGCTTCACCGACGGCTACCTGGGCAACATCGGCCTCGGCCCGCTCGGCGGCGCCGACCTGGTGTCGCTGCTTGCCGGCGTCGTCGCGGTGGCCGGGATCGCGTTCACCCAGTGGCGCAAGCGCTCGGCCCGCCTGGGCTACGGCCAGGACGTCGACCCGATCGGGATCTTCGTGCTGAAGATCGTCGGCGTGGCGGTCGTGGTGCTCGCGCTGGTCGTGCAGCTGGCGCGGTTCAAGAACCTGCCGTGGGTGCTCATCCTGCTGACGGTGCTGGTGCTCGGCTACTCGCTGGTGGCGGGCAAGTCGGTGTTCGGCCGGCACATCTACGCCGTGGGCGGCAACCTGCAGGCCGCGACGCTTTCGGGCGTCAAGGTCAAGTCGGTGACGTTCTGGATCTTCGTCAACATGGGCGTGCTGGCGGCCCTGGCCGGGATCATCTTCGCGGGCCGGCTCAACCAGGCGGGCCCGACGGCCGGCGTGAACTTCGAGCTGGACGCGATCGCGGCGGCGTTCATCGGCGGCGCGGCGGTCCAGGGCGGTGTCGGCAAGGTGGTCGGCGCGATCACCGGCGGCCTGATCATGGCCGTGATCAACAACGGGATGTCGTTGATCGGCGCGCCGAGCGAGCGGGTGATGCTGGTCAAGGGCGTCGTCCTGCTGGCGGCGGTGGCGTACGACATCTGGACGAAACGCCGCGCGGCTTCCTGAGTTCGGTGTCGAAAGGGGCTTTCCCGTTCGACGGGAAAGCCCCTTTCTTTTTCGAAGTTCTCGAATTGCTTGACCGGGCGGTAACGGGACGTTCATAGTGCTGGTGAATCCCTTACCGACGGAGGACCTCGCCCATGCGCAAAGTCGTGCGTTCCCTGGTGGTTTCCCTTGCTGTGGCGGCTTCGGTGGCCACCTCGGCGGGTGTCGCGTCGGCGGCGACGTGGTCGTCTTCGGACAAGTGGGCGACCTGGTCCA
This sequence comes from Amycolatopsis sp. NPDC051371, assembly GCF_040682155.1. Classification (NCBI taxonomy): domain Bacteria; kingdom Bacillati; phylum Actinomycetota; class Actinomycetes; order Pseudonocardiales; family Pseudonocardiaceae; genus Amycolatopsis; species Amycolatopsis sp. NPDC051371. The sequence goes on along the minus strand of NZ_JBFBAG010000012.1, from coordinate 77,331 downwards.
ACGGCGGCTACACCGTCCGCAACGACGTCTGGGGCGGTGGCGCGGGCCCGCAGACCATCTGGGCGAATTCGTACTCGAATTGGGGCGTCTGGTCGGATCAGCCGAACACGGGCGGCGTGAAGTCGTACCCGCATTCGGCGAAGAACGTCGGCAAGAAGCTGAGTGCGCTCGGGAAGGTCTCGAGCAGCTTCACCGTCACCCGCCCCGGCAGCGGCGCCTACGAGACCGCCTACGACATCTGGGCGGACAACAACGCCTACGAAACCATGCTGTGGATGAACAAGCAGGGCGCGGTGGGCCCGCTCGGGAGCAAGCAGGCCACCGCGACGGTCGGCGGGCACACCTGGGACGTCTACAAGGGATCGAACGGCTCGAACGCGGTGTTCTCGTTCGTGCGCACCTCGAACACGAACGCGGGCACGGTCGACGTGCTGGCGGTGCTGAACTGGATCCGCGCCCGCGGCTGGTTCGGCGACGTGACGCTCGGCGAAGTCCAGTTCGGCTTCGAGATCACCTCGTCCGCCGGTGGACTGGACTTCGCCGCGAACAGCTATTCGGTCACCGCGTCCTGAGCCGTCACTGCTTGCAGTTCCGTCCGGTGTTGATGCAGTTGACCACCTGGTTCATCAACCGCTGGCCCATGACGTTCGCGAAGTCGTCGTGGTCCGAGCGGGGGTTGTGCTTCTCCTGGGGGAAGGCGTCCACTTTGTACTGGCCCTTGACCTGGATGTCGTGCGGGATGTCGTAGACCAGCTTCATCACCAGCTGCGGCACGTTCTTGAACCCCTGCGGGCACTTGCCCTGCTGATCGGCGAAGACGATGTGCGTCCGGTGGTTGGCGCTGTCGATGTTCTTGCCGTCCCAGCAGTTCGGGAAGGCGTGGATGCGCTCGACCTTGCTGTTCGCCGGGCAGATCGGGTAGTGGTCGGTCAGCCGGTCCTCGAACCCGGTGCACGTCCAGCTCGGCCGGGCGTTGGCCGGGCCGTTGGTGCTCTGCTTGGCGTCGCCGTAGAGGATGCGGAGGAACTGCGGCATCGCGACGACCTTGTTCGCGCCGCCGCTGGTGAACGTGATGGTCGCCGAGCGGACGCGCTGGATCTCGCCGTCGTTGTCCGCGACCTCGTTCTGGTCGTTGACGCCGGGCAGTTCGGCGGGCTGGCCGGTGCTGTTCTGACCGCCGTTGTCGAGCCCGCCCTTTCCGTTCTGCTTGAGGACGCAGGGCGCGAGCCCGCCCAGGTTCGTCGGCTTCGCCGCCCGGCGGCCGATGGCGATGGCGATCCGGTCGATCGTCGCGGCGCGCTTGTCCTTCAGCGGGCCGACGACGGCGTTCTGGATGTCCTGCGGGGTCTTCAGGTCGCCGTTCGCGATGCGGGCGTTCGCCTCGTCGATCTGCTTGTCGAGCAGGTCGAGGTTGCGGTTCACCTCGTCCATGGCCTGGTCGGGGACGTCGGGGAGCTTGCTCGCGACGTCCGGGCAGTCGACCTGGCTGCCGGCGTTGTCGGCCGCGCTGCCGGCGCGGTCGGGCTGGGTGGCGGGCGGGTTCTTGTCCTCGTCACCGGTGTCGATCCGGACGACGGGCCAGAAGTAGGCGGACTTGTCGCCGTTCTTGCACGTCGTCCCGGCCTTCGCGAGACTCTTGTTGTTCGAGTCGGCGTTCGTCGAGAGGTTGCCGACGTAGTCGTGCAGGTGCTGGGCACCGTTCTTGATGCCCGGCTGGGCGATGAAGTTGTCGGGGTTGAAGTGCTGGTTCTCGTTGCGCCCGCAGTCCACCGTGAACGTGCCGCGCGCGCCCTTCTGCTGCAGCGCTTTGTTCACGTTAACACCGGAGGGCACCTTCGCGATGTCGAGGAAGAACGACGCGTCGGCGGGATCGGCGCTGGCCTCGCCGGTGCGCCCGGCCGTGGTCGCGACGACGATGCCGCCGACCGCGAGCGCGAGGGCGAGACCGCCGGTCGCGATCTTGGTGCGGCGGGTGATGCGATGTCTGCCCGTGACGGGGGATGTTTTCCGGGGCATGGTCACCTTCTTCGGTTTTCCGGGCACGACGGAATCAATCTGCGTGCCCGGTGGGAGACGCGCGGAACCCGGGGGAGTGCCACCGCGGGGCGCGGAAATCGGGGAACCGCGCCTGGTTTCACTGGTTCCGGCACTGGCTGAAACGGCCGTGGTGCGAGGCCGGTTCAAAGCACCCCTCGCGCGTTACCGTTTCGTTATTTATGGAAGGTGAAGGAAGTTCACGTCCATCGGTGTGATCGTTAACATCGGCTGCATGCCCGTGGACGACGCAGGTCCCCTCCGCACACCGGCTGGGCGGGGCACACTCGGCGTGATCGCCGCGGGAACCGCCGCGTCGGGACCGGTCCTGAACGGCCTGCGCGCGGCCGCGCGGGAGCACGGGTACACCCTCGTCGTCTTCAGCGTGCCGCGGGACGGCGACTCCGCGGTGCCGGCCGCGGTGGCCGGCCTGCGGCTGCAGGGCGTGGCGGGGATTGTCCTGCTCGACCCGCACCTGTCCGCCGAGCTGCCGCCCGTCACCGGCGTCCCGCTCGTCCCGGCCGCGTCCGCCGACCAGTACGAAGGCGCGCGAAGAGCGACCGAACACCTCCTGGAGATCGGCCACTCGACCGTCTGGCACGTCGGCGGCCCCGAGGACGGGCCGATCGCCCGCGCCCGCGAGCGCGGCTGGCGCGAAACCCTCGAACGCAACGGCGCCGACGTGCCCCCGGTGGTCCGCGGCGACTGGTCGGCCCGCTCCGGCTACCGGGCCGGGCAGTCGCTCGCCGTCGAAGCCGGGATGTGCGCGGTGTTCACGGCCAACGACCACATGGCGCTGGGCCTCCTGGCGGCATTCACGGAAGCGGGGATGCGGGTCCCGCGCGACGCCCACGTGGTCGGCTTCGACGACGTCCCCGAGGCGGCGTACTTCGCGCCCCCGCTGACGACGGTCCGCCAGGACTTCGTCGCGGCGGGCCGCCAGACGGTGGCGGTGCTCACCGCCCGGATCGACGGTCTCGCGGCCCCGGGCGGCGGCGCGGTGTTGGCCGAGCTGGTGGTGCGGGAGAGCAGCCGTCCGACCCGGCCGTGAGTGAGAGGTGCGAGGTCGCGCGCGGATCCGTGCCGGAGATCGTCGTGAACGACTCGTCCACCACGCCGGTCGCCGGGGTCTCGGCAAAGTCGTCACGGCTCGGGTGCCCGTGGGTCGCCAAAGGTCTTGAATGAGTCATTCAGGACCTCCCAAGACCTGAATGACTCATTCAGGACGCCACCGCGTCCGCCGATGCCGCCGGATGACCGCCGAGCCAGACCCGGCCACCGACTTTGCCGGCCCCTGACGCCGGTCGCGATGAACGAGTGTTCACCACCTGAAACCCGCGCCGCGCCCACCGCGCGCCACCGCCGGAAGATGACGGTTCACCAGAACACCGTTTCCTGCTCGCAACCCCCTACCCTGGAGACATGGCGCGCACCTGGGGGACCTCGCCGGCTTTCGATGCGGCGCTGGCGGAGGTGGCGCGCCGGGCCGGGGAGTTCACCCGGCTGCGGCACGTGCCGCGGGATGTCGTCGGCAAGTTCCGGCTCGCCGGCTTCTACCGCGCGACCACCCCGAAGCGTTTCGGTGGTGACGCGCTGCCGCCCGCGGAGTTCCTCCGGATGGTCGAGCGGATGTCCGAAGTGGACGGATCCGCCGGGTGGGTCGCGAGCTTCGGCTCGTCGGGCGTCTACCTCGCCGCCTTGCCGCCCGAGACGCAGGCGCTGCTCTACGCCGACGGCCCGGACCTCGTCTTCGCCGGCGCGCTCTTCCCCGTGCAGCCGGCCGAAGAGGTGCCGGGCGGGTTCCGCGTCCGCGGGCGGTGGCGTCTGGCCAGCGGCTGCCTCGTCGCCGACTACCTCGGCGTCGGCATCGGGACGGGCGGCACCGGCCGGCCGCGCACCGCGGTGATGCCGGCGGCGCGCGCCGAGGTCGTCGACACCTGGGACGCGGTCGGCATGCGCGGCACCGGCAGCCACGACCTGCGGGTGGACGACGTCGTCGTGCCGGCGGAGTGGACGTTCGTCCGCGGCGGCGGCGCCACGATCGACGAGCCGCTCTACCGCTACCCGACACTGGCCTACGCCTCCCAGGTGCTCGCGGTGGTCAACCTCGGCATCGCCCGGGCGGCGCTGAACCACGTGACCGGGTTCGGCGCGGGCCGCGCCGGGCTCACCGGCGGTCCCGTGCTCGCCGACCGCGCGTACGCCCGGATCGCGCTCGCGAAGGCCGAGGCGGATCTCCGTTCGGTGCGCGCTTTCTTCTACGAGGCCACGGAAGAAGCCTGGGAAGCGGCGTTGGCGGGCACACCCGGGCCGGACCAGGTGAGCCTGCTCCGGCTGGCGGCGGCGCACGCGGCCCGCGTCGGCTTCGAGGTGGTGCGGGCGGCGTACACGCTGGGCGGCACGTCGGCGATCGAGGCGGACCACCCGCTGCAGCGCCACCTGCGCGACGCGGCGGTGGTGCCCCAGCACGCGTTCCTGACGGAGGGCATGTACGACGCCGCGGGTGCGGTCTTCCTGGGTGCGCAACCCTTTCCGGGGTACCTCTAGAGCGTCAGCCGGTCGCCGAGGTCGCGGATGTGGTCGGCGTTGCCGCAGTCGAGGTCCAGCTGACGGCGGCGCTCCGCCACGAACGCGCGGCCCAGTCCGGTTCGGTCCGATGTGGACATCGTGCGCCGCAGGTCGTTCAGCAGGCCGCGTTCCTCGCCGCGGACGTGGGCGTCCACGACGTTCTCCAAGCGCAGCAACGCCTTTTCGAAGTCGTCGGCTTCGAGGACCGCCAAGAGATCGTCGGCGAAGAACGAGCCCGGGGAGTCCGGCCGGACGATCCGCTCGGTCGCCGTCGCGTGGGCGACCAGCAGAGCCGCCAGCTCCGCGACCAGGGCTGGGCGGTCGGCCTCGGTGTTGCGCAGGTCCCGGAACAGCTGCTCGAACCGGCGGTGGTCGGCCAGCAGCACCTCGACCAGGTCGGACCCAGGCGGGACCGCGGCCGGGCCGGGACGCATCCAGCCGAACGTCAGCTCCACCGCTTGGCGCCAGTGGCCGTACTCGGTGTCCCGGCGGGCCGGGTCCATCGCCGGCAGCCACTGCCCGGCCCGGTGCCAGTTGCGCCGCAGCCCCTCCAGATCCGGCCAGTACCCGACGGACAGCCCCGCTGCGTACGCCGCGCCGAGCGACACCGTCTCGGCCACCATCGGACGGACCACCGGCACGTCGAGGACGTCCGCGACGAACTGCATCAGCAGGTTGTCGGCGGTCATCCCGCCGTCGACCTTGAGCGTCTTCAGGGCCAGGCCGGAGTCGGCGTTCATGGCGTCGACGACCTCGCGGGTCTGCCAGCCGGTCGCCTCGAGGACCGCCCGCGCCAGGTGGCCCTTGGTGATGTACGACGTCAGCCCGGCGATCACGCCGCGGGCCTCGCTGTGCCAGTGCGGTGCGAAGAGCCCGGAGAACGCGGGCACGATGTAGCAGCCGCCGTTGTCGTCGACCGTCCGGGCGAGCGTCTCGATCTCCGGGGCGCTGCCGATCAGCTCCAGGCCGTCGCGGAACCACTGCACCAGCGACCCGGTGACGGCGATCGACCCCTCGAGCGCGTACACCGCGGGTTCGTCGCCGATCTTGAAGCCGACCGTCGTGAGCATTCCGTGGGTCGACAGCACAGGCGTCGAACCGGTGTTGAGCAGCAGGAAGCTTCCGGTGCCGTACGTGCACTTCGCCTCACCGGGCGCGAAGCACGTCTGACCGAACAGCGCCGCCTGCTGGTCACCCAAAGCGGCGGCGATCCGGATCCCCGGGACCACGCGTGACGTCGTGCCGTAGACCTCCGTCGACGACCGGATCTCCGGCAGCATCGCGCGCGGGACGTCGAAGAAGTCGAGGAGCTCGTCGTCCCACGAAAGCGTGCGCAGGTTCATCAGCATGGTGCGCGAGGCGTTGGTGACGTCGGTGATGTGCACGCCGCCCTCGGCACCGCCGGTGAGGTTCCAGATCAGCCAGCTCTCGATGGTGCCGAAGAGGACGTCACCGCGTTCGGCGCGTTCGCGCAGGCCGGGCGTGCGTTCGAGCAGCCAGCGGACGCGCGGCGCGGAGAAGTACGTCGCCAGCGGGAGGCCGCACAGCTGCCGGACGCGGTCGGCGCCCGGCTCGCGGGCGAGCTGTTCGAGCATGGCGTCGGTGCGGGTGTCCTGCCAGACGATCGCGCGCCCGATCGGGTTGCCGGTGTGCCGGTCCCACAGGACGGTGGTCTCGCGCTGGTTGGCGATCCCGAGGCCGACTACCTGCTCGGCGGTGGCCCCGGCGTCGGCCAGGGCTTGGGGGACGATCCGGGAGACGTTCCGCCAGATCTCGGCGGCGTCGTGCTCGACCCAGCCGGGCCGCGGGAAGTGCTGCTGGTGCTCCCGCTGCACGACGGAGACGAGCCGGCCACGCGCGTCGAACAGGATGCACCGGGTGGAGGTGGTGCCCTGGTCGATGGACATCACGTACCGCTGGACCATGGTCCTCCCTTCACCATCGGGACGCGCCCAGGTCGCGGGAGACGGCGCGGGCCGCGTCGCGGACGTGGCCGAGCAGGCGAGGGCTCGGGCCGCCGTCCGGCTCGCAGATGCGCTCCACCGCGCCGAACACGCCGATCGCGCCGACCACGATGCCGCCGTGGCCGCGGATCGGCGCGGCGATCCCCGCCTCGCCGGAGATCATTTCGCCGTTCTCCACCGCCCAGCCGGCCTCGCGCACCTTCCCGCAGGCGCGCTTGATCGCGGTCTGGGTGACCAGGGTCCGGCGCGTGTAGGCCTCCGGCTCGCCGGTGCGCAACGATGCCACGAGAGTCGTGTCGTAGGCCAGCAGCACTTTGCCGAGCGCCGTCGCGTGCAGCGGCAGCAGGGTGCCGACGTCCAGGGTCTGCAGGCTGTCGTCCGGCCGGAACACGTGGTGCACCACCAGCACCCGGCCCTCCAGCGGCGCGCCGATGCGGACGGCCTCGCCGCTGCGCGAGGCCAGCGCGTCGGCCCAGTTGATGGCGCGGGAGCGCAGCTCGTTGACGTCGAGGTAGCTCGTGCCCAGGTGCAGCAGCGCCGCGCCGAGCTGGTACTTGCCCGAATCGCGGTCCTGCTCGACGAACCCGACGCCCTGCAGCGTGCGCAGGATCCCGTGCGCGGTGCCCTTGGCCAGTTCCAGCGAGTCGGCGATCTCCCCGACCCCCAGACGGCCCGAGCCGCGCGCCAGCAAGCGCAGGATCGCGGCGGCGCGCTCGATGGACTGGATCGGACCGGGCACGCCCGCGACCCTAGCCCGACCGGCCCTGATTCGACAATGTCGAACATCCACTCCGGCCGTTCGACAATGCCGACCGCTGTCCGTTGACCCTCCCGGCCAGCGAACTTAGCTTTCATCCACCAGGGGGAAGAACGGTCCTTTGTGGAGGAAAGCAATGGTGCGAAACCTCAAGGCCCGCGGGCTCGCCGGCGAGATGGCCGCCGAGTTCGTGGGGACGATGATCCTCATCCTGTTCGGGTGCGGGGTGGTGGCGCAGGTCGTCGCCGCGGGCATCGGGGACCACGACAGCATCGCCTGGGCCTGGGGCCTCGGCGTCACGCTCGGTGTCTACGTCGCTTCGCGGATCAGCGGCGCGCACCTGAACCCGGCCGTGACCGTCGCCCTCGCGGTGTTCAAGGGCTTCGAGTGGCGCAAGGTCGCCCCTTACGCCCTGGCCCAGACCGCCGGCGCGTTCCTCGCCGCGATGCTCGTGCGCTGGAACTACACCGAGGTGCTCAACGCCAAGGACCCCGGCCTCACGATCAAGACCCAGGGCGTGTTCTCCACCCTTCCGGGTAACGGCACGCTCCCGGTGGGTGACTGGGGCGCCTTCCGCGACCAGATCATCGGCACCGCGATCCTCGTCCTGGTGATCTTCGCCATCACCGATCTCCGCAACACCTCGCCGGGCGCGAACCTGGCCCCGCTCGTCATCGGGTTCCTCGTCGTCGCGATCGGCATGGCCTGGGGCACGAACGCCGGCTACGCGATCAACCCGGCCCGTGACTTCGGCCCGCGGCTGGCGTCCTGGCTGACCGGCTACGACACGGCGTGGTCCGACCAGTACGGCTTCCCCTACTGGTGGATCCCGATCGTGGCACCGGTGCTCGGCGCCGTCGTCGGCGGCGCGATCTACAAGTTCTTCATCGAGCGGTACCTGCCCGCCGGGGAACCGCTGGACGCCATGCCCGCCAAGGACTTCGAGACCGCCGCCTGAGAAGGAGCACCACCATGCCGGACTACGTCGGCGCCGTCGACCAGGGCACCACCAGCACCCGCTTCATGATCTTCGACCACGGCGGCAACGAGATCGCCCGTCACCAGCTCGAGCACGAGCAGATCCTGCCCAAGCCGGGCTGGGTCGAGCACGACGCCACCGAAATCTGGGAACGCACCCGCTCGGTCATCGCCACCGCGCTCAACAAGGCCAACCTGACCGCCGGTGACCTCGCCGCGCTCGGCATCACCAACCAGCGTGAGACCACCGTCGTGTGGAACCGCCGCACCGGACGTCCGTACCACAACGCGATCGTCTGGCAGGACACCCGCACCGACCGGATCGCCTCCGCCCTGGAGCGCGAGGGCAAGGGTGACATCATCCGCCGCAAGGCCGGTCTGCCGCCCGCGACGTACTTCTCCGGCGGCAAGCTGCAGTGGATCCTCGAAAACGTCGACGGCGTGCGCGAGGACGCCGAGAAGGGCGACGCGCTCTTCGGCACCACCGACTCGTGGCTCATCTGGAACCTCACCGGCGGGATCGACGGCGGCGTCCACGTCACCGACCCGACCAACGCGTCCCGCACCATGCTGATGGACCTCGAAACGCTCGACTGGGACGACGAGCTGCTGTCGTTCTTCAACGTTCCGAGGCAGATGCTGCCCGCGATCCGGCCGTCGTCGAACCCCGGCTTCTTCGGGACCACCCGCGCCGACGGCCCGCTCGGCGGCGAGGTCGCGCTCACCGGCGTCCTCGGCGACCAGCAGGCGGCGACCGTCGGGCAAGTCTGCTTCCGGCCCGGCGAAGCCAAGAACACCTACGGCACCGGCAACTTCCTGCTGCTCAACACCGGCCACGAGCTGGTCCGCTCGAAGCACGGCCTGCTGACGACGCTGTGCTACCAGTTCGGCGACGAGAAGCCCGTCTACGCGCTCGAAGGCTCGATCGCCGTCACCGGGTCGGCCGTGCAGTGGCTGCGCGACCAGCTCGGCATCATCAGCGGCGCGTCGCAGAGCGAAAGCCTCGCCCGCCAGGTCGAGGACAACGGCGGCATCTACTTCGTCCCCGCGTTCTCCGGCCTCTTCGCGCCGTACTGGCGTTCGGACGCCCGCGGCGCGATCGTCGGGCTCACCCGCGCCACGACCAACGCTCATCTCGCGCGGGCGACCCTGGAAGCGATCTGCTACCAGACCCGCGACGTCGTCGAGGCCATGCAGAACGACTCCGGCGTGACCCTCGACGTGTTGCGCGTGGACGGTGGCGTCACCGCCAACGAGCTGTGCATGCAGCTGCAGGCGGACATCCTCGGCGTCCCGGTGTCGAAGCCGGTCGTCGCGGAGACCACCGCGCTCGGGGCCGCCTACGCGGCCGGCCTGGCCGTCGGCTTCTGGAAGTCGACCGACGAGCTCGAGCAGAACTGGAACGAGGACAAGCGCTGGCAGCCGTCGGCGACGGAAGAGCAGCGCGCCGAGGGCTACGCGGGCTGGCAGAAGGCCGTCGGCCGCACGCTCGACTGGGTCGACGTGCAGTGAGGCCGTGAGATGACGGGCCCGGAGATGACGAGGAGGAACACCGTGACAGCACTTTCGCCGCAGTACCGTGCGGAGACACTGCGGAAGCTGGTGCGCGAAGAGGTCGACGTCCTGGTCGTCGGCGGGGGAGTGACCGGCGCCGGCGTCGCGCTCGACGCGGCGTCGCGCGGGTTGTCCGTCGCGCTGGTCGAGGCCCGCGACTTCGCCGCCGGCACGTCCAGCCGGTCGTCCAAGCTGATCCACGGTGGCTTGCGCTACCTGGAGCAGCTGGACTTCAAGCTGGTGCGCGAAGCGCTCAGGGAACGCGGGCTGCTGCTGCAGAAGCTGGCCCCGCACCTGGTGCGGCCGGTCAAGTTCCTGGTGCCGCTGAAGCACCGGGTGTGGGAGCGCGGCTACATCGGCGCCGGCGTCACGTTGTACGACACGCTCGGCGGTGCCCGGGCGCTGCCGCGGCACCGGCACCTGTCCAAGCGCGGCGCCGCCAAGGTGGCGCCCGGCCTGGCCGACGACGCGCTGATCGGCGCGATCCAGTACTACGACGCCCAGGTCGACGACGCCCGCCACACGATGACGATCGCGCGGACGGCCGCCGAACAGGGCGCTTCGGTGCTGACGCGGGCTCGGGTGACGTCGCTGCTTCGCGACGGTGAGCGGGTGGTCGGCGCGAAGGTCGTCGACCGCGAGAGCGGCGCCGAGATCGAGGTGCGGGCTCGCATCGTGGTCGCGGCGACGGGTGTGTGGAGCGACGACATGGCGGAGGCGGCCGGGATCCCGGCGCCGTTCACCGTGCGCGCGTCGAAGGGCATTCACCTCGTGGTGCCGCGGGAGAAGATCGACCTCGACACCGGGCTGATCCTGCGCACCGAGAAGAGCGTGCTCTTCGTGATCCCGTGGGGCCGGCACTGGATCGTCGGCACCACCGACACCGAGTGGGACCTCGACCGCGAGCACCCGGCGGCGAGCCGCGCGGACGTCGACTACGTGCTGGAGCACCTCAACGCCGTCCTGCGCACCCCCGTGACGCACGACGACATCGAGGGCGTCTACGCGGGTCTGCGTCCGCTGCTCGCGGCGAAGGCGGCCGCGACGACGAAGCTGTCGCGGGAGCACGCGGTGGCACACCCGGTGCCGGGACTGGTGATCGTGGCCGGCGGCAAGTACACGACGTACCGGGTGATGGCCGCGGACGCGGTCGACGTCGTGGTCGAGGAGCTCGGCCGCCCCGCCCCGCCGTCGTGGACCGACGGGCTGCCGATCGTCGGCGCCGAGGGGTACCACGAGCTGTGGGCCGACCGTTTTTCGGTGGCTGCGAAGACGGGGCTGCCCCTGCCGCGCGTCGAGCACCTGCTGCAGCGGTACGGCACGCGGATCTGGAACCTGGTCGAGCTGATCAAGGAGCAGCCCTCGCTCGGTGAACCGATCACGGAGACCTCGGAGTACCTCCGCGTGGAGGCGGTGTACGCGGTTTCGCACGAGGGCGCACTGCACCTGGAGGACGTCCTGACCCGGCGGACGCGGATCTCGATCGAGGAACGCGACCGCGGTGTGGCGGCGGCCCCGGTGGTCGCCGGGCTGATCGCCCCGCTGCTGGGCTGGGATGCGTACCGGACCGATCGCGAGGTGGCGAACTACCTCGCGCGGGTGGAAGCGGAGCGCTCGGCACAGGAAGCCCCGGACGACGCGGCGGCGAACGCCACCCGCCTCGCGGCCCCGGCGCTCCTGCCGAGCTGATCCGGCGTGCTCACGGAGCCGGGACGCACTCCAGCTCCGTGAGCACGTAACGGGCGTTGGCCGAGATGACCGGGTTCGTGTGCCGGTAGTACGGCAGCTGGATCACCGCCATCGACAGCGCACGGCCGCGGCCGCGCGCCCACGTCGCGTCGTCGGCACCGACGTGGTCGCGGAACACCTCTCGCGCGGTCCCGGACAGCAGGTTCCACGCGGGGATCAGGTCGCACGCCGGATCGCCGACTCCGGCGGTGGCCCAGTCGAGGACACCGCTCAGGCGGCCATCGCGCAGCAGGAGGTTGCTCGGCATCAGGTCCGCGTGCACCCAGCTCGGCGGCCCGGTCCATTGTGGAGCATCGAGCGCCACCGCCCAGCAGGCGAGGGCCGCCGCCGCGTCGAACGGCTCGTCGGTGCGGCTCAGCTCCTCGATCGCCCGGCGGGTGGCCGTGTCCATCGTGGACAGCGGCTGTCCGCGGAAGGCCGGCGGACCGTCCGCCGGGCGCGCCCGCAGTGCGCGCACGAACTCCGCCAGGTCGCGGGCCGGTGCGTCCCGGCCTTCGAGCGCCGGTTCGCCGTCGAGCCAGCCGTGCACCGCCCACGGCCACGGATACCCCTCGGCCGGTTCGCCCACGGCGACGACGGCCGGGACCGCCGCCGGCAGCCCGGCGAGCGAGGTGAGGGCCCGCGCTTCCTTCGTGATGTCACCGGCGCCGCCCGCGGTCAGCGGGAGCCGGACCGTCAGGTCGTCACCCAGGCGGTACACGGCGTTGACCGTGCCGCCGGAGGCCAGGGGAGTGACCGGCAGGCCGGCCCACGCCGGGAACTGCCCGCGCACCAGCCGCCCGACGAGGTCGGTGTCGATGGCGTGCTCGTCGGCGTGCATCCGGCCCATGTGATCACCGAACCACGCACGTCAACGCGTTTTCGTGAGCCCGGGCACCCCCGGATTGCACGACGATGCATGGGCGTGCATAATCATTCGCATGTCCAAGGTGCTCACTTCCCTGCCCGTCGGCGAGCGTGTCGGTATCGCCTTCTCCGGTGGCCTCGACACTTCCGTAGCGGTCGCGTGGATGCGCGACAAAGGCGCGGTCCCCTGCACCTACACCGCCGACATCGGCCAGTACGACGAACCCGACATCGAGTCGGTGCCCGGGCGGGCCGGGCAGTACGGCGCCGAGCTCGCGCGGCTGGTCGACTGCAAGGAAGCCCTTGTCGAGGAGGGGCTCGCGGCGCTGACCTGCGGGGCTTTCCACATCCGCACCGGCGGCCGCAGCTACTTCAACACCACCCCGCTCGGCCGCGCGGTCACCGGCACGCTGCTGGTGCGCGCCATGCTCGAGGACGACGTCCAGATCTGGGGCGACGGCTCCACCTACAAGGGCAACGACATCGAGCGGTTCTACCGCTACGGCCTGCTGGCCAACCCCTCCCTGCGCGTCTACAAGCCGTGGCTCGACGCGGACTTCGTCACCGAGCTCGGCGGCCGCAAGGAGATGTCGGAGTGGCTGCTGGCCCACGACCTGCCCTACCGCGACAGCACCGAGAAGGCCTACTCGACCGACGCCAACATCTGGGGCGCCACGCACGAGGCGAAGTCCTTGGAGCACCTGGACACCGGCATCGAGATCGTCAAGCCCATCATGGGCGTGGCGTTCTGGGACGCTGACGTGGAGATCGCCCCCGAGGACGTCACGATCGGCTTCGAGCAGGGCCGGCCGGTGACGATCAACGGCAAGGAGTTCGCCTCCGCCGTCGACCTGGTGCTGGAGGCCAACGCCATCGGCGGCCGCCACGGCCTGGGCATGTCCGACCAGATCGAGAACCGGATCATCGAGGCCAAGAGCCGCGGCATCTACGAGGCGCCCGGCATGGCCCTGCTGCACGCGGCCTACGAACGGCTCGTCAACGCCATCCACAACGAGGACACCCTCGCCAGCTACCACAACCACGGGCGGCAGCTCGGCAGGCTGATGTACGAAGGCCGCTGGCTGGACCCGCAGGCGATGATGCTGCGCGAGTCGCTGCAGCGCTGGGTCGGCACCGCGATCACCGGCGAGGTCACGCTGCGGCTGCGCCGCGGCGAGGACTACTCCATCATGGACACGACCGGGCCGGCGTTCAGCTACCACCCGGACAAGCTGTCGATGGAGCGGACCGAGGACTCGGCGTTCGGCCCGGTCGACCGGATCGGCCAGCTGACCATGCGCAACCTCGACATCGCGGACTCGCGGGCCAAACTCGAGCAGTACGCGAGCATCGGCATGGTCGGCGGCAACTCGCACCCGAAGCTGATCGGCGCGGCCCAGGCGGCGTCGACCGGCCTCATCGGCGCGATGCCCGAGGGCGGCGCCCAGGTGATCGCCTCGCGCGGCAAGACCGACGACGTCGAGCTGCTCGACAGCGCCGCGATGGAGTTCGGCACGGACTGACACCCACGCCCGAAGGCCACCACGTTCGCCGTGGTGGCCTTCGGTGCGTTCAGGGGACGAGCACGACCTTGCCGGTGACGGTCCCGGATTCGGCCAGCGTCAAGGCTTTCGCGGCTTCGGTCAGCGGGATCCGCGCCGCCACCTGCGCCTTGAGCTGTCCCTTCGCCGCCAGGTCGAAGACGGCCGTCAGGTCCTCGGCGAGGCGCGCGCGGAACCGGGTGAGGTTCCGCTTGCCGCCCCAGACGTTGTAGAAGTGCGTGCGGCGCCGGTTGGGCAGCGCGTTCCACCACAGCAGCCGGGCGACCAGCTTCAGCACGGCGGGCTTCGGGTTGCCGCCGGTGTCCTTCGTGGACGCGCTGCCGTAGGCGACCAGCGTCCCGCCGGGCGCGAGCAGCCGGAACGAGTCGACGATGCCGGGGCCGCCGACGTGGTCGAAGACGGCGTCGACCCCGCCGGGTGCCAGCGCCCGGACCTGGGCCGGCACGTCGCCGCGGTAGTCGAGGGCGGTCGCGCCGAGCGCGGTGACGGCGTCCAGGTTCCGCGCCGAGGCGGTCCCGATCACCTTGATCCCGGCGGCCAGGGCGAGCTGCACGAGCGTGGTGCCGACGCCGCCGCTCGCGCCGTGGACGAGGATCGTGCCGCCGGCCTTGACGCGCGCTTTCCGGTGCAGCATCTGGTACGCCGTGATGCCGTTGACCACGAACGTCTCGGCGTCGGCCGCGTCCAGCGCGTCGGGTACCGGGACGAGGTCGGCGGCGGGGACGACGAGGTGGCTGCTCCAGCCGCCGATCTTGGTCATGGCGGCCACGCGACGCCCGACCAGGGTGGGGTCCGCGGCTTCGAGGACCGTGCCGACGATGTCGTAGCCGGGCACGAAGGGGAACGGCGGCTGGTCGTAGTACTTCCCGCGGCGCATCTGCTGCTCGGCGAACGAGATCCCGCTCGCCTCGACGCGGACCAGTGCTTCGCCGGCGCCGGGTCGGGGCAGCTCGCGGTGCTCGACGCGCAGGCCGTCCGGCTCGACGAGACCGGGCAGGACGATTTCGGTGGTGGTGGTCATGGTGCGTTCCTTCCAGAGTGTGAGTGACTGGTCAATCACTCGACGGGCATCAAAAAGAGACTTCGGGGGGCGGGTTCAGTTCTTGCCGGGGTGGCGGATGCCGGCGGTGAGCACGGCGGCCCAGTCGCCGGCGTCCTCGTCGAGGTCGAGGGTGGCGATGAGGTGGCAGAGCTGGCCGTAGGCGATGAAGCGCTGGACCTGCTCGCCGCCGGCGCCGGACCGCTCGAGGGCGAGTTCAGTGACTTTCGCCAGGCCGCGCCGCACGGCGTCGGCGATCTCGGGGGTGTCGGCGGCCGACTGGGCGTGCACCTGCAGCATGAGCAGGTTCCGGTCGGCGATGAGCTCGGCGTACGCGCCGCCCATCTCGTCGAGGATCTTCTCCGGGTCGGTGCTTTCGGTGCGGGCAGCCCCGTTCGACAGCGCGTGCGCGACGAGTTCGAAGCACCGGTCGAGCGCGGCGACGAAGAGGGAAACCTTGCCGGGGAACAACTTGAAGACGTAGGCGGGGGAGATGTCGGCCTTCGCGGCCACGGCACTGATCGGCGTGCTGTGGTACCCGCCCCGGGCGAACTCGGCGATGGCGGCGTCGACGACGACGTCCCGCCGGGCGTCGGAGGTGGAGAGGGTGGCACCGCGTTTCGTCATGTGAGTGACTGTACACTCACTCGTCGGGCGATGTCCAGCACCGGGCGCTGTCCGGCACCGGACAGAACCGCCCGCGGGACACCGTGGCTCGGTATACCTGCCGCGTGGGCACCAGGCTCACGTCGGCTCGGGAGGGTACCGATGAAGTTCTCGAAGAGACTCATGGCCGGATTCTTCGCCTTGACGGCAGCGGCGGGGATCGTGCTCGCCGGGGCGCCGGCGGCGTCGGCCGCGAAGCCGTTCTGCGACGTCGACCTGGCCGGCGGCGCGGAACGTGCTTCGCCACCGCGCACGGGCTCATGAGCTACGAAGCCGCGGCGGCGCTCGCTCCGGTGGTCACCGTGTTCAAGAGTGTCAGCTACTTGGGAGATCAGGGGTTCCGGAACTACACCAATGTCTACGGCCGCACCACGTGTACCGCCGCGGACAGTCCGCACGAAGCCTCCGACGGTGACCTGCGGGACGCCTTCTACCAGAACAACGGCGCGTTGATGGACCGGACGATCAGCTCGATCTACATCCGCCCGGGCTCGGGCTGCCGCGTGCGGGTGTTCGACGGCATCGGCTTCACCGGCTCGTCGAAGCTCGTCACCGACAACGCGGTCCACGGCTGTGACGACATTCGGTACTGCTTCCCCGAGGACTGGGACGGCCGCATCCGCTCGTTCTGGGTCAGCTGAACGTCCGCCCCCGCCGCTCCGGCGCGGCGGGGGCGGCCGGAAGGCTCAGACGCCCGCGGTGGCGGAGATCCAGTCGCGGTACTTGGTGATGTTGATGTAGGCCGTGTAGGACTGGCGGTCGCTCGTCGAGGCCACGCCGACCTGCTTGCCGTTGGCGTACATCGGACCGCCGGAGTCGCCGCCCGCCGTGATGCCGTCGCCGCGGTTCGCGCACACCGAGACGCCGGCCGCGCCGTCCGGGCAGTCGATCGAGCTGACGCTGACCTTCGCGACCTTCAGCAGCTGCGACTGGCACTCGATCTCGGGCTTGTCGGTGCAGGTCGCGCCCCAGCCGTAGACCTCGGCCTGGTCGCCCACCTTGACGTCGCCTTCGCTGCCCAGCGGCGCGTACTCGGTCTGCACCTGCTGGTCGATCTGCACCAGCGAGAGGTCCGAGTCCGGCGCCTCGTGCACGGAGGTGGCGTTGACCGTGGTGCCCTTCGTCTGGTCCAGGTCGCCGACGTGGAAGCTGATCGGCTGGCCGTCGGCGCCCTGCGTGCAGTGGCGGGCGGTGAGGATCCAGTCGGGCGCGATGATCGTCGCCGAGCAGATCTCCTGGCCACCGGCGAACATCCGGGCCGCCGAGTGGAGCGAGCCGGCATTGCTGCCGTCGATGATGGCCGGCTGGGCGGCCAGGGACGGCGCCGCGGCCGCGAGTGCCGAGAGCAAAACACCGGAGACGACTACGCCGGTTCGCGCGATACGCACTTTACGATCAACCTCCCGCCGCGGACCGAAGTCTCGCGGTGACGTGTAGTGAAGGACGTGCCTACCGTCACTGCTGTGGGTGAATCTCCGTAACCCGCCGATAGTCGGTTGATCCAAAACGCGACTTTCGTCGTGGGCCGTCCGGCCCATCCGGTGACATGTTCTGGCGCCCTGTCTCGAATGTGCGCGATTCCGTCACGGGTCGCGGTGTCGTCCGGCTACAGTCCCGCTGCTTGTTCCGCCTGGGGGCGGTCGCGGGAACGGGGTGCTCGATGGGTCCTGAAGTGCGGTTCCACCTGCTCGGACCGCTGGTCGTGACGGCAGACGGCCGGCCGGTGCCGCTCGGCGGGGCGAAGCAGCGGGTCCTGCTGGCGCACCTGCTGCTCAACGCGAACCGGACGGTCACGCCCGGCCAGCTCGTCGACACGATCTGGCCCGGCGACCCGCCGACGTCCGCCGCCGCCAACCTGCAGACCTACGTGTGGCGGCTGCGCCGGCTGCTGCCGGAGGGGCCCGTCCTGCGCACGCACGGCCCGGGCTACTCGCTGGTCGTCGACACCGAAACGGTCGACGCGCGGCGGTTCACCCGGCTCGTCGCCGACGCGACGCGGGCGGGCGCGCCCGAATCGGCACTGGAGTTGCTCGCCGAGGCGGAGTCGCTGTGGCGCGGCGATCCCCTCGAGGACCTGCCGACCGCGCCGGCGTGGGACGCCGAGCTCGGGCGGCTCGTCGAGAACCGGCTGGCCGCCGTCGAGGAGCGGCTTTCGCTGCAGGTGCGGCTGGGAAGGCACGACGCGGCGATCGCCGAGCTCACCGTGCTGCTGGCCGAACACCCCTACCGGGAACGGCTCTGGCAGCAGTACCTGCTCGCGCTCACCGGCGCCGGCCGGCGGGCGGAAGCGCTGCAGGCGTACTCGACGGCGCGGGAGCGGCTGGTCACCGAGCTGGGCGTCGAACCCGGGCCGGAGCTGCGGGCGGTCCAGGCCGCGATCCTCGCGGGCGAACCGGTCGCGGCGCCGCCGGGGGTTCCGCCGCCGCTGCGCCAGCTTCCCGCGGACCTGCCCGACTTCACCGGCCGCTCGGAGTACGTCCGGGACCTGGAAAGGGCTTTGGGCCCGGCGGCGGTCGTGCTGACCGGGGCGCCCGGGACCGGCAAGACGGCGCTGGCCATGCACGTCGCCCACCGCGTCGCGGACCGGTTTCCCGACGGGCAGCTGTACGTCGACCTCGCCGGCACCGGCATTCCGCGCGACCCGGCCGAGGTGCTCGCCGACTTCCTGCACGCCCTGGGCGTCACCGGGAACACCGTCCCCGCGGGGCTCGGCCAGCGGGCCGCGCTGTTCCGCTCGCGGCTGGCCGGGCGGCGGGTGCTGCTGGTGCTCGACGACGCCGCGACCGCCGCGCAGGTCCGCCCGCTGCTGCCCGGGGACGCGGGGTGCGCGGTGCTGGTGACGACCCGCGGGCGGCTGCCGGAACTGGCGGGCGCGAAGCACGTCGAGCTGACGGTGTTCGGCGAAGACGAGGCTTCGCGGCTGCTGGCCGGGGTCGCGGGCGTCGACCGGGTCGTCGGCGAGCCGGCCGAGGCGGCGGCGATTGTCCGCTGCTGCGGCTACTTGCCGTTGGCCATCAGGATCGCGGGCGCGCGGCTTGCCGGGCGGCAGGCGTGGAGCCTGCGGACGCTGCACGACCGGCTCGCCGACGAGTCGAGCCGGCTGAGCGAACTGCGCGTCGGCGATCTCGGGGTCCGGCCGAGCTTCGAGCTGAGCCTGCGGCAGCTGCCGGCGGACGCGCGGACGGCGTTCTGCCGCTCGGCGGTGCTGGGCGCGCAGGACTTCCCGAGCTGGGTGGTCGACGCGCTGCTGGACCGCGACGGCGCGCACGAGGTGCTCGACGTGCTCGTCGACGCGAACCTCGTTTCCTTGGCCGGGCGGGATTCCGGCGGGAATCCTCGCTACCGGCTGCACGATCTGCTGCGGTGCTACGCGGCGGAGCTCCTGGCGGCGGATCCTTCGCAGCCCGAAACCCTCGCCCGGGTGCTCACGGTGTTGCTGGCCTTGGCGAAGACGGCCGCGGCGGGCCTGCCCCCGGCGTTCGGCGCGATGACCGGGCCGTCCGTCGGGGCGCCGGTGGCCACGGCCGGGCTGGTGCCCGACCCGCTGGGCTGGTTCACCGCGGAACGCAAGCTGCTGGCGGCCGCGGTCCAGCTGGCCGCGGACGCGGGCCTGCATGAGCTGGCCTGGCAGCTGACGGCGACGGCGGTCCCGTTCTACGACCTGCGCGGCGCGTACGACGACTGGCGCCGCAGCCACCTGACGGCCCTGGCGGCGGTCGAGGCGGCGGGAAACGGTGCGGGAGCGGCGGTCCTGTACCGAGGCCTCGGCCAAGTCCGTCTCTACCACGACGAGTACGCGGCGGCCGTGAGTGACATGGAGCGGTCGGCTTCGCTGTTCTCCTCGCTCGGGGACGTCCGCGGTGAGGCGCTCGCGGTGGCGGGACTCGGGACGGTGGCGCGGGTCCGCGACCGGCCCCGGGAGGCACTCGGGTTCTACCGCCGGGCCCTGGCGGGTCTGGAGCGAGCCGGGGATCGCCGAGGTGTCGCGCAGGTGCGGAATTCCTTGGGCACCACGTATGCGTCGATGGGTTCGTTCGCGGAGGCGGATTCCTGGCTGCGCCAGGCGCGTGAGCTGGCGCGCGAGATCGAGGATCCGCACCGCGAGGCGAAGGTCCTCACGGAGCTGGGCACGCTGCACCGGGACAAGGGAGCGTTGCCGGAGTCGTTGGCGTGCTTGCGGTTGGCGTTGAGCATCCTCGAGGAACTCGCCGACGAGCGGTGCAGCGCGTACGCGCTGCTGGGAATCGGACAAACGCTGCTTGCGGCGGGCGAGCGGACGCAGGCGCGCGGGGTGTGCGATCGCGCGTTGCGGGTTTTCCGGGAGACCGGGAACCGGCAGGGGGAAACGACGGGGCTGGAGTTGCTGGAGCAGGCGCAGCGAAGAAGGATTCCTTCGGCGGCCGCGCGAAATTGAATGACGTTCGCGTGATCGGAGCCGGGACTCGCGTGATCGAGGCCGGGACTTGCGTGATCGGAGCCGGAAGTCGCGTGATCGAGGCCGGAACTCGTGTGATCGAGCGCGGATCTCATTCCCTGGAACTGGGGGTGGCCGGCCGGGCGCACTGCCCGCCCCGGCCGGCCCACCCCACGCCGGATCAGTTGCTGTTGCCCGGCTTCCAGCCCAGGTAGCTGCCGAAGTAGCCCTGCCGCGCGTGGCCGATCGCGCCGTTCACGCTCGTCGCCCAGACGCCGCCGCTGCCGTCCGCGATGCCCACGTGGCCGTACGCCGAGATGTTCCAGAACACGAACGCGCCCCGCGGCGGGGTGCCCGTCGTGTGGCGGGCGCCGTCCGAGGACCGCCAGTGCTCGATCGCGCTCGCGTGGTGGGTCGTGCGGTTCCACGACAGGCGGGCCGCCTTCTCGCAGTAGCCCTGGTACGCCGTGCTGCCGTTGCGGCTCGAGTACCAGGCGATCGCCTGCGCCGCGGTGCGGGCGGCGGCCAGTTCGGCGGGCGAGTCGACGATCACCGCGCCCGGGTCGGCGATGTCGGCGGCCGTCACCTCCGCGTAGACGTCGGCGGGCGCGGGGGCGGCCGTGGCGACGGTCGCGCCGCCGAAGAGCAGGGCGGTCGCGATCGCCGCCGCCGGGTAGATGCTGCGCATGGGTGTCTCCCTCAGTGGACGGGTTCCGATGGGGGACGACCCTGCGCGCGGCCCCTACACAGCCACTACACCCGCGCTCTCGCGGTGCTGATGCGGATGAGTGCCCGCGAGCCGGAAATTGGCACGTCCGACTGTGCGCGTCACAAAAAAATGCCGTCACGCACCGGCGCGTGACAAATTCCGGGCCCAGGGAAAGCGCGACCACCCCCGTCGCCACGGACAGCAGCCTCGGCGAGTTCGACGTCGACCCGCCGGACCAGGACGCCACCCTCGGCACGGCGACGGTCGGCTGACCCACTCGCGCCCCGGCCCGCCGGAATCCGTCCGGCGGGCCGGAGCCGATGCCGGAATCCGGCACCCGGGAAATGCCGGGATCCGCCGAGAACCGTTTCCTCCCAACGTGATCCTCCCTTAGTAGGTACCGGGCCGACGGTGGTGCGCGGAGTATTCCGTGCCACCACGTCGAATCGTCACCGGCTGGAGGACAATTTCGTGAAAACCACTTCAGGAGTCCTACGTGGACTCGCGGCGGTTTCGGCCGCCGCGGCCGCCGTCGTCGCGCTGCAGGCGCCCGCCGCCGCGGCCGCCGCGCGGAGCGACCTCGGCATCAGCATGCAGGCCCAGCAGAAGGACCAGTGGTGCTGGGACGCGAGCGGCAACACGATCGCCGACTTCTGGGGATACTCGCTTTCCCAGACGCGGTTCTGCCAGATCGCCCACAACGAATCCGGCAGCGACTGCGCGAACAACCAGGGCTACCTGTCCGACCAGCAGCGGGTGTTCCGGTGGCTCGGCTTCTCGAACGTCGGGTCCTACAACTCGAACGGGCAGGTCCTTTCCTTCACCACCATCGAGAACCAGATCGACGCGGGCCGGCCGATCGGCACCCGCATCGGCTGGCGTTCGGGCGGCGGCCACATGCACGTCCTCTACGGCTACGACAACTCGAGCGGCGCGACCCGCGTGGAATACGGCGATCCGTGGCCGGACAACAGCCGCTACAACTCGATGAACTACGACACCTACCGCTCGAACAACCAGTTCCAGTGGACGCACACGCTGTACGGGATCGAGGGATGAGCGTGCTGAAGAAGGCGATGGGCGCGGCCGTGCTGGCCGGCGCCGCGATGCTCGCCACCACCGGCGCCGCGGGCGCGGCCACCGGGCCCGCCGGCACCCCGACCGCGGCCGACACCGCCGCGATCGGCCAGGTCACCGGCGGCCGGGCCACCCTCGACCGGCTCGCGGCGACGAAGTTCCCGGGTGCCCACGCGGCGGCCGCGGCGCAGACGGCGAACGCCGACCCGCGCACCCAGGTCGCGGTCTACGAGCCGACGGCGGGATTCGTCGCCGGGACTTCGGACGTCCCGGCCGCGCTCGCCTACGTCGCGGTGCCGGCGCGGACCGGCGACGGCACCACGGCGACGGTCTGGGCCGAGCGGCAGGGCGCGGCCTGGACCGTCGTCAACGTCGCGTCCGGTGACTACGAGCGGAAGTACGCCGAGGCCGCGGCCGGCGGTTACCTCCTGCACGAACCGCAGGTCAACGCGTGGTACGCCGTGCACGGCGACGACGTGACCGTGCTGGACGGCTCGGTCACCGGCCTGGCCGCGGGCACGAAGCTGAGCGTGCGCGACTACCGCGCGGCGCTGCACCAGCGGTACGCGGACAAGCTGCCGGGCTCGGCCTACGACCGCGACGGCGCGGGCGGCGGCTACGGCGGCCGCGAGCGCGCCGTTCCCGCCGCGGACCCCGGCGACGTCCCGGTAGTGCCGTTCGTGCTCGGCGGCGCTCTCGTGCTGATGGCCGGCGCGGTCGTGGCACCGCGGCTGCGGCGGCGGTGAACGGCCGGGGCCGCCGGCGCGCCCGGCGGCCCCTTGGCAGGTGATCATGATCAGGTCAGAATGCGCCATGCCCGTTTCCCCGGCGGCCTCGCCGGAACCGGCGCGGCCGAGCGGCCCGGACCTCGCGCTGGTCGAGGCGCTGCAGCGCGACCCGCGGGCGCCGTGGACGCGGATCGCGACGGCCGTCGGCACCGACGCGACGACGGCCGCGCGCCGCTGGGACCGCCTGCAGGCGGCCGGGCTGGCCTGGCTGACCGCGTACGCCACGGCCCCGACGACCACGGTCGGCTACGTCGACCTGGCCTGCCGCCCGGACGCGCTGACCGACCTGACCCGGGAGCTGTGCGGCTGGCCGTCGGTGTTCAGCGTCGAGCGGACGACCAGCCGGTTCTCCCTGTTCCTGTCGCTGGCCGCCCGGGATCTCGACGCGCTGGACGCGCTGGTCACCGGCCGCCTCGGCGCCCTGCCCGGGGTGCGCGAAGTCCGGTTCGCCGTGGCCACGCGCGTCTACCGCGA
Organism: Amycolatopsis sp. NPDC051371; assembly: GCF_040682155.1. Taxonomy (NCBI): domain Bacteria; kingdom Bacillati; phylum Actinomycetota; class Actinomycetes; order Pseudonocardiales; family Pseudonocardiaceae; genus Amycolatopsis; species Amycolatopsis sp. NPDC051371. Next base: position 54,152 of record NZ_JBFBAG010000012.1, on the reverse strand, counting down.
AGGCAGCGGCTGGCTGGTGAACGCGCTGGCCCCGGAGCAGCGCGCGGCGCTCGACGAGACCGCCGTGCAGGCCCGGCTGGTCGTCCCGCAGCAGTGGGACGACCGGGACCTGCGCGCGCTGGTCGAGTCCCTCGGCGAGGACGGCCGGCGCAGCTACGCCGAGCTGGCCCGCGACTGCCGGATGAGCGAGTCGGCGGTGCGCCGCACACTCGCGCGCATGCTGCGCAACCACGAGCTCGACTTCCGCTGCGACCTCGCGCACGTCCCGGCGGGCTGGCCGGTGATCGCGGGCTACCGCCTCGCCATTGCCGCCGGCGACCTGGACCGCGCGGGCACGGCGATCGCGCAGCTGCCGGAGACGCGGCTCTCGGCCGCGGTGGTGGGGGAGGGCAACCTGGTGGTGTCGGGGTGGCTGCGGGAACCGGCCGGCTGCACGGGCTACGAGACGCGGCTGGCGGCCGCGGCGCCGGGTGCCCGCGTCCTCGACCGCGCGATCACGCTGCGGATGCCGAAGCGGATGGGCCGGCTGCTCAGCCCGCACGGCCTCGGGGGCGCCCACCAGGCGATCATCCCGGCCCGCTGACCGGCGCCGGGCCCGCGTAGGGTCGGAGGCGGGGATTCCGGCATTGTGGAGGGGACGTTGGGCGAGTCGAACTGGGCCGGGAACCACGCCTACAGCGCGGACTCGGTGGTGACTCCGCACACGGTCGACGAGGTGCGAGAGACCGTCGCGGCCGCGACGCGGGTCAAGGCCCTGGGCAGCCGCCACTGCTTCAACGACATCGCGGACGCACCCGGCGGCGTCCTGCTGGACCTGCGCGCGCTCGACGTTCCGGTGGAGATCGGCGACGGCACGGTGACCGTCGGCGGGTCCGCCCGCTACGGCGACTTCGCCGCGCAGCTGCACGCCGCGGGGTTCGCGCTGCCGAACCTCGCGTCGCTCCCGCACATCACGGTGGCCGGCAGCGTCGCGACCGGCACCCACGGCTCCGGACGACGGCAGCCGGGACTCGCCTCGGCCGTGTCGGCGATCGAGCTGGTCACCGCGAACGGTGAGCTGCGGACGTTCACCCGCGCCCACGCCGAGTTCCCCGGACTGGTCGTCGGCCTCGGCGCGACCGGCGTCGTCACGCGGATCACCCTGGACGTCGAGCCCGCGTTCGACGTCCGCCAAGACGTCTTCGACGGCCTGCCGTGGGAGGCCGCGTACCGGCACTTCGACGAGATCGAAGACGCCGGCTACAGCGTCAGCCTGTTCACGAACTGGGCGAACGACACGATCGACCAGGTGTGGGTCAAGAGCCGGGTGGACGCGTTCACCCCGCGGACGGACCTGTTCGGCGCGGTCCCGGCCGACGGGCCCCGCCACCCGGCGCACGCGGCGGGCATCCCGGCCGACAACTGCACGCCGCAGCAGGGCGTCGGAGGCCCGTGGCACGAGCGGCTGCCGCACTTCGCGCTCGCGTTCACCCCGAGTGTGGGGGACGAGCTGCAGTCCGAGTACTTCGTGCCTTATCGCGACGCGGTGGCCGCGATGCGGGCGGTCCGGGAGATCGGCGACCTGCTGGCGCCGGTGCTGCTGGTGTCGGAGATCCGCGCGATCGCCGGGGACGAGTTGTGGCTGAGCCCGTGTCACGGGGGTGATCGGGTCGCGTTGCACTTCACGTGGCAGCCGCGCCAGCCCGAGGTCGAGGCGGTGCTCCCGGTGCTGGAGGAGCGGCTGGCGCCCTTCCGCGCGCGGCCGCACTGGGGAAAGCTGTTCCACACCGCCGGGGCGTATCCGCGAATCGACGATTTCCGGACCCTGGCGGCGGAACTCGACCCGGCCGGCAAGTTCCGCAACCCCTTCCTGGAACGCCACGTGCTGGGCGGCTAGCTCACCGCCGGAATCGGTGAACGACTCGTTCCTGGCGTAGGACGGCAGGGTCCCCGGCGGGACTTTGCCGGAGCACTGGCGCCGGATGTCATGAACGACTCGTTCATGACATCAGGACCCGGACCCCGGACCCGGCGCGGCGGCTAGCTCGCCGGTGGGGCCGTGGTGGCGCGGACGATCAAGTACGTGTCGAGCACCTGAGTCGTCTGCTCGTCGGCGGCACCGTCGAGCAGGTCCAGCATGATCGTCACCGCCGCCCGGCCCGCCGCCTCCGTCGGCATCGCGATCGTCGTCAACGGCGGTGCCGAGATCGCCGCGAAGACCAGGTCGTCGAAGCCGACCAGGCTGATCTCGTCCGGCACCGGCACGCCGCGGGCGTTGAGCCGCGCCAGCGCTCCGAACGCCACGAGGTCGTTGTACGCCACGATCGCCGTCACGTCCGCGGCCAGTGCCAGGTCCGCGCCCTGCAGTCCGCCTTCGAAGACCGGCGGGAACGGGCCGAACTCGACGACCTCCGTGCCGTGCCGCTCGGCCGCCTCCGCCAGACCCTGCCGGCGGGCGCGGTTCGCCCACGACATGCGAGGGCCGCCGAGGTAGGCGCAGCGGCGGTGGCCGAGCGCGGCCAGGTGCTCGATCGCCTGCCGCATCCCGTCGGCCGCGTTCATCACGATCGACGGGATCCCTGGCACCTCGCGGTTGAGCAGCACCAGCGTCGTCTGCGTGGCGAGCGCGCGCAGCTGGTCGTCGGTCATGCTCGGGCTGCCCAGCACCACGCCGTCGACCTGCCGGGCCATCCGGCGGACCAGGTTCTGCTCGGTGGCCGGGTCCTGGTCGCTGCTCGCGAACAACACGGCGACGTCGTCCTGGCGCGCGCGAGCCTGGACGCCGTCGAGCACGCCGGTGAAGAACGGGTTGCCGAGGTCCGACACCACGATGCCGATGTGCCCGGTGCGGGCGGTGGACTGCGGGGCGCCGACCGCGTGGTAGCCGAGTTCGCTCGCCGCCGCCAGCACCCGGCTGCGGGTCTGGTGCCGGACCAGGTCGGGCGAGGTGAACGCGCGCGACACGGTCGAGATCGACACGTTGGCCCGGCGGGCGACGTCGTGAATGGTCACGCTCACGGCTACTCCTCGGCAGGCTCTGAGCAACATCATGGAAACGCCCGGCAGCGTTGTCAACAACGGATCGCCTTGCGGCAGCGGGAATCCGGCCGCCGCAGGGCCATTCGGCTGGGCTTCGGATGAAAACCCTGCAAATCGTTGACCGGGTTTTGCTGCAAATCGTAGAACGGAGTCTCCGCCGTGTTCCCCGTTCCCGGGGCGCGGGTCCCCACCCCCTTCGAGGTGCCTGATGACCAGGAAAGCCCAGTTCTGCCTGCGCGTTTTCGCGACGGCCGCGTTCGCCGCGGCGATGGTCCCCACCGGAGTCGCGCACGCCGCCTACGAAAGTTCCCCCGTCGGTTTCGGCGCCGGCACGACCGGCGGCGCGGGCGGCGAGACCGTCACCGTGACGACGGCGTCGGCGTTCACCAGCGCGGTGGCGGACGCCACCGCCCGGACGGTCCGGGTGAGCGGCAAGATCACCCTGGCGAACAAGACGCTGGTGAAGATCGGGTCGAACAAGACGGTCCTCGGCGTCGGGTCCGGCTCCGGCTTCACCGGCGGCGGCCTCGCCGTGGACAAGTCGTCGAACGTGATCATCCGCAACCTGGCCATCTCCAAGGCGGTCGGCACCGACGCGATCCAGATCCAGCGCGGCGCCACCCGCGTGTGGGTCGACCACAACGACCTGTCCTCCGACCTCGACCACGGCAAGGACTACTACGACGGCCTGCTCGACATCAGCCACGCCGCCGACGGGATCACCGTCTCCTGGAACAAGTTCCACGACCACTACAAGGTCTCCCTCGTCGGGCACAGCGACAACAACGCTTCCGAGGACACCGGCAAGCTGCACGTCACCTACAGCCACAACTGGTTCGAGAACGTCAACTCGCGGCTGCCCAGCCTGCGGTTCGGCACCGGGCACGCCTACGACAACTATTTCCACGCGGTCGCCGATTCCGCCGTGCATTCGCGGATGAACGCGCAGTTCCTCGCCCAGAACAACGTCTTCGAATCCACGAAGGTGTGTCTCGAAACCACCGGAGACAGCGACGTCGACGGCTACCTCAACGAGTCGGGCAACTCCTTCGGCGGCTGCACGAACAAGATCACCCGCACCGGGAGCATGTCGAAGGCGCCGTATTCCTTCACGCTGGAACCGGTTTCGACGGTCAAGGCCACCGTGACCGCGGGGGCCGGAGTCGGCCGGATCTGATCGGCGGCGGAGCGCACGGCCGGTTCGAGTAAGCGCTATCTCGAACCGGCCACCGCCGTTCGGAGTATCCCGTCTTCGATGAATTCGAAGACGGGACGGCGGATATTGACACGCTTGTCGCGAACGCCCTACCGTGACCACCGGAAGTTTCTCCCGAACTGCCCATTCGTCAGTTCCCGCGCGGCCGCACCCGGTCGCGCCGATCGGAGACCCATGTCGGGGAGCAGGCGCCGCACCGTCGCGGACCCGCCGCGGCTGGCCGTGGTCGGCACGTCCGGCTACGCGTTCAGCTACCTGCACCGCGCCCGCATCCTGCACGACGAAGGCCTGGTGCGGTTCGCCGGCATGGCCGACGTCCGGGTCCCGTCGGCCGCCGCGATCGCGCTGCTGCCCGAGGGCGGCACCGCGCACGTCGGGGTCGACGACCTGCTCCGCCGCTGCCGTCCCGACCTCACCGTGGTCGCGACCCCGCCGCACGCGCACGTCCGGGTCGGCGGCGCGGTGCTGCGAGCGGGCGGCGACCTGCTGCTGGAAACCCCGCCGGTGCTCGACCTCGCGGGGTTCCGGACGCTGTCCCGGCTGGCCGCGGAGAACGGCTCGGCGTGCCAGACCGGCTTCCAGAGCTTCGGCTCCCCGGCGCTGCCGGTGCTGCGGGCGGCGATCGCGGCCGGGAAGCTCGGCGAGGTGGTGGGCGTCGGCGCGGCCGGTGCGTGGATCCGCACCGACGCCTACTACCGCCGCAACCCCTGGGCGGGCCGCCGGTGGCTGGATGGCGAGGCCGTCGTCGACGGCGCCCTGACCAACCCGTTCTCCCACGCGGTGGCCACCGCGCTGCTCGTGGGCGGGGTCGGCGGGCGCGATCCGGCGGCGATCGCCCTGGAGCTGTACGGCACGCGCGACATCGAAGCCGACGACACGGCGTGCCTGCGCATCCGCTTCGAGCGCGGTCCCGAGATCGTCGTCGCCGCGTCGCTGTGCGCCGAGCAGGACCACGAGCCGTACGTGGTGGTGCACGGCTCGAAGGGGCGCGCGAAGTTCTGGTACAAGAGCCACCGGCTGGAGCTCGACGACGAACGCGTCCACCTCGGCGAACCGGTGGACCTGCTGCGGAACCTGGTCGCCCACCACCTCGACCCGGCGGGAGTCCCGCTGCTCGCGCCGTTGCCGGCCACCCGCGCGTTCGCGTCGGTGGTCGAGGCGGTGCGGGACGCGCCGTCGCCGGCCCGCATCCCGGCGGGCTGGATCCGCACGGCCGGCGAAGGGGCGAGCCGGCACCCCGTGGTCCGGGGGATCGGCGAGGAGGTGGCCGTGGCCGCGGACCGGCTGGCGCTGTTCTCCGAGATCGGTGTCCCGTGGGCGAGTGCCCGCCGGAGCGGCCCGGCCGCGGAACGCACCGGGTAGCGCGTCTCCCGGTGCCCCTCGCGCTGACAGCCCGCCTCGATCCGGGTGCGCTGTAAGCGCTTTCTCAAGCTGCCTATCTTTCGGTCAACCCGTTGCTGCACAATGGGTATTGCCTCGATGAGCCCGTTGACACGAGTCCAGCGCACTGCCTACCGTGAACGCGCTGACAGCGTTTTCAGAAAGTGCTGACCGGCTGAGAACGGAGAGCTCGATGCGTCGGACAAGAGAGCGGCGAACGCTCGTCGCGCTGGCCGCGGTGGTCCCGCTGCTGCTGACCGGGGTCGCCGCGTGCGGCTCGGACCCGGGCGGCGAGGGCGGGGAGGTGACCATCACGTTCGTCTGGTGGGGCAGCGACGGCCGGGCGAACCTGACCAAGAAGGCCGTCGAGCTGTTCCAGCAGAAGAACCCGAAGATCAAGGTCCAGACGTCGTTCTCGGCGTACGCGGCCTACTGGGAGAAGCTGGCGACGCAGACGGCGGGCGGGAAGCCGCCGGACGTGCTCAACGTCGACACGCGCTACCTGGCCGAGTACGGCGGCCGGGGCGTCCTGGCCGACCTGAACCAGAGCACGGGCAAGGCGATCTCGCTGACCGACATCAACCCCGAGCTGGCGGCGACCGGCGTGTACCAGGGCAAGCGCTACGCCGTGCCGTGGGCGCAGAACACGCCGGCGATGCTCTACGACCCGGCCGCGTTCACCGCGGCGGGCGCGGACCCGGCGAAGGGCCTGACCTGGGACCAGTACGCCGACGCGACCCGGAAGGTCAGCGCGGCGAGCGGGTTCGCCGCGCGTGGGGCGACCGACTTCGGGATTCTCGACACGACGCTGGAGATCTGGCTGCGCCAGCAGGACAAGCAGTTCTACACGCCGGAGGGCAAGCTCGGCTTCACCGCCGACGACCTGCGCCGGTACTGGCAGCTCGCGGGCCGGTTCCGGGACGCGAAGGGCGCGTCCCCGGCCGACGTCACGGCGTCCTACAACACCTCGCCCGAGCAGTCGCCGCTCGGCAAGAAGCTGACCAGCTCCGAGTTCGCCTACGACAACCTCCTGCCCGCGTACCAGAAGGCGAACGGCAAGCCGCTCAACGTGGCGCCGTACCCGACGGACGGAGGTGGGAACACCGGGCAGTACCGGCGGCCGTCGATGTTCCTCTCGGTCTCCGCGCGCAGCCAGCAGCAGGAGGCGGCGGCGAAGCTCGTCGACTTCCTCGTCAACGACCCCGAGGTGGGCAAGATCGTCGGCACCGACCGCGGGCTCGCGCCGAACCTCAAGGTCCGCGCCCAGCTCGCGGGGTCCGCGAAGGGCGCCGACAAGACACTCTACGACTACGAAGCCGCCCTCGAACCGAAGCTCGGTGCCGCGCCGCCGGTGCCGCCCAAGGGCGCCGGTGCGATCCAGAAGCTCCTCCAGCGCACCTACGAGGAGGTCGCGTTCGGGCGGATGAGCATCGACGACGCCGTCAGCCGGTTCATGTCCGAAGCCGAGAAGGGACTCAAGTAACCGATGACGACCGTGCGCACCCCGGACCCGCCGGTCGCCCCGGAGGCGACCGCGCGGGTCCGGAGGCGGGACCGGCCGCCCGGGCGCCGCCGCAAGAGCCAGCCGGAGGCCTTCGCGTTCCTGACGCCCTGGCTGCTCGGCGCGGTGGCGCTGACCGTCGGCCCGATGGTCGTCTCGCTCTACCTGTCCTTCACCGACTACGACCTCTTCACCTCGCCGAAGTGGGTCGGCTTCGGCAACTTCGCGCACATGTTCACCGACGACGACCGCTACCTGCAGTCGGTCAAGGTCACGCTGATCTACGTCCTGGTCTCGGTGCCGCTGAAGCTCGCGGTGTCGCTGATGGTGGCCATGCTGCTCAACACCCGTCGCGGCGCCAACGGCTTCTACCGCGCCGCGTTCTACGCGCCTTCGCTGCTCGGCGCGAGTGTCGCGGCGGCGCTGGTGTGGCGGGCGCTGTTCATGGGCGGCGGCCCGGTCAACGAGGTGCTGGCCTTCTTCGGCTGGCACACGCCGAGCTGGGTCGACGACCCGCAGTTCAGCCTCGCCTCGATCGTGCTGCTCGGGGTCTGGCAGTTCGGCGCGCCGATGGTGATCTTCCTGGCCGGGCTCAAGCAGATCCCGGCCGAGCTGCACGAAGCGGCCGCGATCGACGGCGCCGGCGCGTTCCGCCGGTTCCGGCACATCACGCTGCCGATGCTCTCGCCGGTGATCTTCTTCAACCTGGTGATGGAGGCCATCCACGCGTTCCAGGCCTTCACCCCGGCGTTCGTCATCGGCGGCGGGCGCGGCGGGCCGGCCGACGCGGACCTGTTTTACACGCTCTACCTGTTCGAGGTCGGCTTCCAGGACTTCCGGATGGGCTACGCGTCCGCGATGGCCTGGGTGCTGCTGGCGGTGATCGCGATCGTCACGGCGATCGTGTTCCGCACCGCGAAGCTCTGGGTGTTCTACGACGATGCCGAGGAGCGCACATGACCGTGGTGCCCCGCTCCGCGCGTTCGGCGGGCTGGCACGTGCTGTGCCTGGTGATCGTCGCCGTGGTGCTGTACCCGCTGGTGTGGCTGGCGTTCGCGTCGGTCAAGCCGCCGGACGAGATCCTGTCGCGGCTGGCACTACTGCCGACGCGATTCGTCTTCGACGGCTACACGAAGGGCTGGGAAGGCGCGGCGGACGTCGGGTTCGGCCGCTTCTTCCTCAACTCGTTCCTCGTCGCCGGGCTGTCGGTGGTCGCGAACGTGCTGTCCTGCTCGCTGGCCGCGTTCGCGTTCGCCCGGCTGAAGTTCCGGTTCCGCGGCGCGTTGTTCGCGTTCATGATCACCACACTGATGCTGCCCTACCACGTCACGCTCATCCCGCAGTACGTGATCTTCCAGCAGGCCGGGCTGGTCAACACGTTCGTCCCGCTGATCCTGCCGAAGCTGCTGGCCACCGAGGCGTTCTTCGTGTTCCTGATCGTCCAGTTCATGCGCGGGATCCCGCGTGAGCTCGACGAGGCCGCGACGATCGACGGCTGCTCGGTCTACCGGACGTTCTGGCACGTCGTGCTGCCGCTATCGAAACCGGCGCTGGTCACGACGTCGATCTTCACGTTCATCTGGACGTGGAACGACTTCTTCACGCAGATGGTGTACCTGAACGACACGGAGAAGTTCACCGTGCCGCTCGGCCTGCGGCTGTTCGTCGACACCAGCAGCGAGTCGAACTTCGGCGCGATGTTCGCCATGTCGGCGCTCGCGCTCGTCCCGATCGTGCTCTTCTTCCTCGCCTTCCAGCGCCTGCTGGTCGAAGGCGTCAGCACCAGCGGCCTGAAGGGGTGACGACCATGCGAACCACCCAGTGGCGAACCGGGCTCGGCGACTTCTCGGACTGCCTGCTGACGGGCCTGCTCGTCGCGCTCGCGTCGGTGCCGGTGGTGACGGCGGCCCCGGCGTTCGCGGCGGGCTGCCGGGCCTTGGACCGGACGCGGCACGGCATCGGAAGTCCACTGTGGACGACGTTCTGGGTGGACTTCCGCCAAGCCGCCCGGGGTGGGTTGCTCTTCGCCCTCGGATGGCTCGCCGCGGTGGTGCTCTTCGCGGTCGACCTGCAGGTCGTCGGCTCGATGCCAGGCGCGGGCGTGCTGCAGCCCGCCTTGTGGTCGCTGGCCGCCGCGGGCGTCGTCGTCGCGGTGCGGACGTGCGAAGTCGTCGCGACCGGGGAACCGTCCTGGCGCCGGGCGGCCGTGGCCGCCGCGCGGGAGACCGCGGCGGCGCCGGGGAACGCTCTGCTCCTGGCCGGGGCGGCCGGTCTCGCGGTGGTGCTCGTGTGGATGCTGCCGATCCTGGCCCTGCTGGTGGCCGGGCCGCTGGCCCTGGCCGCCGTCGCGACCGGCGGGCCCCGATGACTCCTGCGGTGGTCGTGTTCGGCACGGCCGGCTACGCGCGCACGCACCTGCGCCGGGCCCGGGCGCTGCACGACCGGGGCGAGATCGTCCTGGCCGGCGCGTGCGACGTCCGCGAGCCGCCGGACGAGGCCGGCGAGCTGGTGCCGGTCTTCACCCGCGACCCGGCCGAGCTGCTGGCCCGCGTGCCGGCGGACATCGCCGTGGTGGCCACCCCGCCGCACACGCATCTGCCCCTGGCTCGCCTCGCGCTCGCGGCGGGCTGCCACGTGCTCGTGGAGAAGCCGCCGGTGCTCGACCTGACGGCGTTCGACGAGCTGACCGAGCGGGCTCGTGGCCGGGCCTGTCAGGTCGGGTTCCAGAGTTTCGGCTCGCCCGCGGTACCGGTGATCCGGGCCGCGCTCGCCCGGGGCGCGATCGGGACCGTCACCGGGATCGCCGCCGCCGGCGCGTGGATCCGGCGTGACCGCTACTTCGCGCGCACCGCCTGGGCGGGCCGTCGCCGGCTCGACGGACGAGCGGTCGTGGACGGCGCCCTGACGAACCCGTTCGCCCACGCCGTCGCGACCGCCCTGCTGCTCAACGGCACGGCCGGGGCCCTGCCCGAGCGCGTGACCATCGAGCTGTACCGCGCCCGCGACATCGAGTCGGACGACACGGCGTGCGCCCGCCTGTGCTTCGCCGGCGCACCGGACGTCGTCGTCGCCGCGACGCTCGCCGCCGAAGCCGACCACGAGCCCTACGTGCTGATCCACGGCACCGAAGGCCGGATCCGGTGGCACTACAAGACCGACGTCGTCCTCATCGGTGGTGAGCCGGTGCCGGTCGGCCCGCCGAAGGACTTGCTGACGAACCTCGTCGACCACGTCCGCGACGGCGTGCCCCTGCTCGCTCCGCTGGCCGAAACCCGCGCCTTCACCGCACTGGTCGAGGCGGTCCGCGACGCGCCCGAGCCGAGGCGGCTGCCCCGGGCGCGGGCCGTCGGCACCGGGCCGGAACGCCGGTTCGTCGTGCCGGGCGTCGATGGGGCCGTCGATGCCGCGGCCGAGCGGCTCGCGCTCTTCTCCGAACTCGCCCTGCCCTGGACCCTCGCCCGAGAGGAGACGTGATGGTGACGCGTCGCTACGCGATCGTCGGCCTGGGCTCCCGGGCCCAGCTGTTCGCCCGCGCGCTGGCCGGCTCGCCGCAGGCGGAGCTCGCGGCCTTCTGCGACCACAACGAAACCCGCATGCGGGTCCACAACGGATGGCTCGGCGCCTCGGTGCCGGGCTACCGGCCGGCGGACTTCTCCGCGATGCTGGCGAAGGAACGCATCGACGTCGTCGTGGTGTGCACCCCCGACCACACGCACGCGGACTACGTCGTCGCCGCGCTGCACGCCGGCTGCGACGTCGTCACCGAGAAGCCCATGACGACCGACATCGAGGGCGCGCGGCGCATCCTGGCCGCCCGCCGCGAGACGGGGCGTTCGGTGCGGGTCGCCTTCAACTACCGGTACAACCCGGTGCACCGGCGCGTGCGCGAGCTGCTCGCCGCGGGCGCGATCGGGGAGATCGGCTCGGTCGAGTTCAGCTGGCTGCTCGACACCGCGCACGGCGCCGACTACTTCCGGCGCTGGCACCGCGAGAAGGCGAACTCCGGCGGCCTGCTCGTGCACAAGTCCGGCCACCACTTCGACCTGGTCAACTGGTGGCTCGACCGCGGGCCGGAGACGGTGTTCGCGTTCGGCCGGCTGTTCTTCTACGGCGACGAGAACGGCCGCCGGCACGCCGATGGCCGGTTCGCTCTGGACCTCGAGGCCTCGCCTCGGCTGCGCGCGCTCTACCGCGACGCGGAGCAGGAAGACGGCTACGTCAGGAACCAGAACGTGTTCGCGCCCGGCGTCACGATCGAGGACGAGATGTCGGTTCTCGTCCGCCACCGCGGCGGGGTGGTCCTGAACTACCACCTGCACGCGTATTCGCCGCGGGAGGGCTACCGCGTCGCGTTCTCCGGCAGCGAAGGGCGGCTCGAGCTGGATGTCCGGGAAAACGAGTACGCCACGGACTCCGGCGGAACCGGCCGGGCCCGGCTGACCCTGCAACGCCACTGGGGGCCACCGGAGGTCGTGCTGGACGAGGTCCTCGGCGAAGGGCACGGCGGCGGGGACGAGCGGATGCTCGCCGAGCTGCTCGGCGACGCCGAACCGGACCCGCTGGGCTGCGCCGCCGATCACGATTCCGGTCTGCAGGCGCTGCTCACCGGGCTGGCGGCCAACCGGTCCCTGGCCACCGGTGCGCCGGTGTCCGTCGACGACCTGCTCGGCGAAATCGGGGAACCGGCGTGAGCCGGGCGGCCGTGGGCGACGGGACGCTGGAGCTGGCCGAGGACGACGACGGCCGGATGCGCGTCCACGTCGGCGACCTCGTCCTGGCGGAGTACGTCGTGGCGCCGCCGACGCCGGCCGGGGACTCGCCGAAGCCGTACCTGCACCCGCTGCGCACCACCGCGGGCGAGGTCGTGACCGCGGTCCGGCCGCACGACCACACCTGGCACAACGGCCTGCAGTTCACCATGGCCCACCTGTCGGGCGAGAACTTCTGGGGCGGCCGGACGTACGTGCGCGGCCGCGGGTACACGCCGCTCGACAACAACGGCAGCGTCGGCCACGTCCGGTGGGAGAGCCTCGTGAGCGCGGCGGGGTCCTGCGAGCTGCGGCACGAGCTGGCCTGGCGGACCGCGGCGGGCCGGCGGTGGCTGACCGAGCACCGCACGCTGCGCTTCGGCGACGTCTCCGCGGACAGCTGGACCCTCACGTGGTCGAGCCGGCTGCGCAACACGAGCGGCCGTGAGCTGCGGTGGGGGAGCCCGGTGACCGAAGGGCGTGAGACGGCCGGGTACGGCGGCCTGTTCTGGCGCGGGCCGCGCTCGTTCGTCGGCGGGACGGTCCGGACGTCCGACGGCCGGCCGGCGGACGAGGCGATGGGGCACCGCGCGCCGTGGCTCGCGTTCACCGGGCACCACGACGAGAGCCTGCGGACGTCGACGCTGCTGTTCGCCGACAACCCGGCCAACCGCGGCTTCCCCACGGCCTGGTACGTGCGCGCGGAGCCGTTCCCGGTGGTCAGCTTCGCCGCGACGTACCACCGGCCGTGGCTGCTCGAACCGGGGGACGAACTGATGCTGACCCACCACGTCGTCGTCCTCGACGGCGATCCGGACCCCGCCCGGCTGGCCGAGCTCGCGGCCCGGGCGGCCGACTGAAGGAGCCGACATGCGCTGGAAGGTCTTCGCGGGGTGCCTCGCCCTGCTCGGACTCACCGTCACCGCCGGACCGGCGGAAGCCCACGGCCACGACCCGGGCCGCGTCGTGCTCGGCGCGCACGACGGCTGGGGCGCCGGGACGACCGGGGGAGCGGCCGCCGCACGCGGTGACGTCCACACGGTGTCGAAGCGTTCGGAGCTGGTCGCGGCGCTGGCATCGCATCCCGGCGCGCCGAAGATCGTCTACGTCCGCGGCACGATCGAGGGCAACGTGGACGCCCGCGACCGGCCGATGAGCTGCGACGACTTCGCCGACCCGGGCTACACCCGGCCCGCGTACCTGGCGGCGTACGACCCGGCGACCTGGGGAAAGGTCGAGCCCTCGGGTCCCCTGGAAGAGGCGCGGGCCCGGTCGCAGGCGAACCAGGCGGCGCAGGTGGTGGTCGACGTCGGCCCGAACACGACGATCTACGGGCTGGACGGCGCGACCCTGCACGGGCTGACGCTGCGTGTCACGGGCGACAACGTGATCCTGCGGAACCTGCGGTTCTCCGACGCGCACGACTGCTTCCCCCAGTGGGACCCGCTCGACGGCGCGGACGGGAACTGGAACTCCGAGTACGACAACGTCGACCTGGTCGGGGCGACGCACGTGTGGGTCGACCACAACGAGTTCAGCGACGGCGGGAACAACACCCAGCCGACGTACTTCGGGCGCAAGTACGAAGTCCACGACGGACTGCTGGACATCGTGAACGGCTCGGACCTCGTGACGGTGTCGGACAACCGGCTGCACGACCACGACAAGACGATGCTGATCGGCAACACCGACAAGCCGACGTACGACGTCGGGAAGCTGCGCGTCACCGTGCATCACAACCTCTTCTCGGAGATCGGGCAGCGCGCGCCGCGGGTGCGCTACGGGCAGGTGCACGTCTACGACAACCTGTACCTGGTGCGGGATCCGGCCGCCTATACGTATTCGCTGGGGGTGGGGGTCGAGTCGCGGATCTACGCGGAGAACAACTTCTTCCGGATCCCGGCTTCGGTGCCGCTGGGTGCGTTGGTCGAGTACTGGAAGGGGACGGTGCTGCACGCGACGGGGACGCTGGTCTCGGTGGGGTGGGCGCCTCCGCGGCCGGTGGACCTGCTGGCCGAGTACAACGCGGCGAACGACCCGGACCTGGGGGCGGACGTCGGCTGGACGCCGACACTGGTGGACCGCATGGATCCGGCGTGGGCGGTGCCGGCGCGCGTGCTCGCCGGTGCGGGTCCCGAAGGTCGCTGAGCCGGCGGTTCTCGTTTTCTGAAAACTCCCGTCCACGACAGCCATCCGGGCGACACCGACGTCCCTTCGCCCGGCGGCATTGACACGCCGAACCCGGGAACCCGAGACTGAGAAAGCGCTTTCAGCACTCGCTAGGACCATTTCCCGAGCAGGGAAGACCAAGGAGTGATGAGCATGTCTTCGATTTCCCGGGTGGCCCGGGCCGCGGCCGTCGCCGCCCTCGCGGTGTCCACCGTGATCGTGGCCGACCACCCCGCGAGCGCCGCCTCGTGGCCCAACCCGAGCGTCAGCCAGGCCGTCGGCGCGACCATCAAGGTCACCAGCGGTACCTACGACGGCGGCCTGAAGCGGTTCTACGGCACCGGCGACCTCGGCACCGGCGGCCAGGACGAGGACCAGGGCCCGATCTTCGAACTGTCGAACGGCACTACCCTGAAGAACGTCGTCCTCGGCAACCCGGCCGCCGACGGTGTGCACTGCCTCGGCACGTGCACGCTGCTGAACGTCTGGTGGGAGGACGTCGGCGAGGATGCCGCGACCTTCAAGGGCACGTCCGCCTCGCAGACCATGACCATCGACGGCGGTGGCGCGCGCAAGGCGTCGGACAAGGTCTTCCAGCACAACGGCCCCGGCACCATGTACATCCGCAACTTCCAGGTCAACGACTTCGGCAAGCTGTACCGCTCCTGCGGCAACTGCAAGACGCAGTACAAGCGCAACGTCGTCGTCGACAACGTCACCGCGACCGTGCCCGGCAAGGCGCTCGTCGGCATCAACACCAACTACGGCGACACCGCGAAGCTGACGCGGATCACCATCGTCGGCGACTCGAGCCGCAAGATCGAGCCCTGCCAGAAGTACAAGGGCGTCACCAGCGGCGAGCCGACGAAGATCGGCAGCGGGCCCGACTCGACGAACTGCCTCTACACCACGGCCAACATCACCTACCAGTAACCGTCCGGGGGTGCCGGCCGCCGTCCGGTACCCCCGGCGTCCCCGTGGAGGTGCCATGTTCAAGACCCTGCTCCTCGCCTCGCTCCTCATCGGGGCGTCGCCGGTCGCACCCGCCGCGGCGAACGTCGTCGTGGCCAAGGACGGCACCGGGAACTACACGACCGTGCAGGCCGGGATCAACGCCGTCTCGGCCGGCGGCACCGTGTCGGTCAAGCCCGGGACGTACCGCGAGGTGATCACCGTGCCCGCGGCCAAGACCGGGATCACCCTGCGCGGCAGCACCGGCAAGGCGTCCGACGTCGTGGTCGACTACGACAACGCCAGCGGGACGACGAAACCCGACGGCACGACGTACGGCACCACCGGCAGCGCGACCGCGACGATCGCCGCGAACGGCTTCACGGCGAGCGCGCTGACCTTCCGCAACTCCTTCGACCGCAAGGCCCACCCGGAGATCACCGCCACCCAGGCGGTCGCGGTCAAGACCAGCGGCGACCGGATGGTCTTCGACAACGTCACGTTCCTCGGCCACCAGGACACGCTCTACGCCGACACCGCGGCGGTCGGCACGATCGGCCGTCAGTACTACCGCAACTGCGCGATCAGCGGTGACGTCGACTTCCTCTTCGGCCGCGCCACCGCCGTGTTCGACCGGGCGATGATCACCGCGCTCGACCGCGGCTCGAATCCGAACGGCTACCTGACGGCGGCGAGCACGCGTCGGAGCACCGCCTACGGCTTCCTGGTCGTGGGCAGCAAGGTGGTCAGCCCGGCCGCGAACGCCAGCTTCTACCTGGGCCGGCCGTGGCACCCCGGCGGGGACGTCGACGCGATCGCGCAGGTCGTCATCCGCGAAACCGCCTTACCCGCGGCGATCAAGGCGACTCCGTGGACGGACATGTCCGGGTTCTCGTGGAAGGACGCCCGGTTCTTCGAGTACCGCAACACCGGGCCGGGTGCGGGCACCGGCGCCGACCGGCCGCAGCTGACCGCCGCGCAGGCCGCGACCTTCACCCCGCAGCGGTACCTCGCGGGCGGCGACGGGTGGAACCCCGTGCACTGACGGTCGGGAAAAACCTCCCGTCGGCCCTTGACGGAGTCCGGGTGAGCGTCGACCATCTCACCGTCACCTCACCCGGATTCCGCCGAGGGACACCAGCTCTGAGTGTTAACGCTAACAGTCCAGGATCATCGTCGAACCGAGGACCAGCCATGAGACTGCGCCGCCTCCCGGCCGTCATCGCCGTGGCCGCCGCCCTGCTGGGCGTGCCCGCCGCGCAGGCCGCGGACTACCCGAACCCGGGGTTGGTGACCGGGGACATCACCGCGGTGCACGACCCGTCGATGATCCGGGCGGCGGACGGCAGCTACCTGCTGTACTCCACCGACCAGTACCTGCAGGTCCGCCGCTCGACCGACCGGATCCACTTCACGAAGCTCGGGTCCGTCTGGCCGAACGGCGCGCCGTGGACCGCGCCCTTCACCGACCCGGCGAATCCAGGGTACCTGTGGGCGCCGGACATCTCGTTCCACAACGGCAAGTACTACCTGTACTACGCCGCCTCGACGCTCGGTTCGCGCAACTCGGCGATCTTCCTGGCCACCAGCACGACCGGCCTGCCCGGCAGCTGGACCAACCAGGGCCTGGTCGTGCAGACGAGCAACGCCAGCGACTACAACGCGATCGATCCGAACCTGTTCGTCGACTCCGCGGGCCGGTGGTGGCTGAGCTTCGGCTCGTGGTGGACGGGCATCAAGATGTACCGGCTCGACCCGGCGACCGGCAAGCGCAGCACCAGCGACACCGCGCTGCGCGGCATCGCCCAGCGCACCGGTGGCACGACGGCCGAGGAAGCGCCGTACATCGTCCAGCACGGCAGCTACTTCTACCTGTTCGTCTCGTGGGACCTGTGCTGCCAGGGCACGAAGAGCACCTACCGCGTGATGGTCGGGCGCTCGACGTCGATCACCGGGCCGTACACCGACCGCAACGGCGTCCGCATGACGGCGGGCGGCGGCACGCAGATCCTGGCGAGCCACGGCGTCGTCCACGGTCCGGGCCACGTCGCGGTCCTGCACGACTCCGACGCCGACGTGCTCGTCTACCACTATTACTACTCCGACGCGACGCCGCTGACCGGCAAGCTCGGCATCAACCTCATCGGCTACGACAGCGCCGGCTGGCCCTACGTCTACTGAGCCTCGGGAGGTCCACCATGCCGCACACCCGCAGGAACTTCCTCGCCGCAAGCGCCGTCGGGCTGGCCGGTGCCGCACTCGGCGGCCGCGCCGCGGCGGCCACCTGGGAAACCGTGCTGGACGGCAGCTTCGCGAGCTACAGCGCGCTGCAGGCCGCGTGGAACTACCGCTACCCGTGGGGTTCCGACCACAACGGCACGGCCCGGATGTACGCGAGCGCGTCCGACCACAGCCAGGTGTACCTCGAATCCGGCGGGGTCCTGGTCCTGAAGGCCACGCACATCACCGCGAACGAAGGCACCAGCAGCAGCGACCCCCACCTGCCGATCCACTACCACTCCGGTGCGGTGCACGCGAAGCAGCAGATCACGGTGTCCGACCAGTTCCCGCAGTGGGAGGTCAAGGGCGAGTTCCAGGCGCCGTCGGCCCGCGGCACCTGGCCGGCGTTCTGGCTGACCGGTGCCACCAGCTGGCCGCCGGAAAGCGACATCCTCGAGTTCAAGGGTGACGCGCGGAACTGGTTCAACACCTACAAGAACGCCAATGGCGCCTGGTCGAACACGATCGTCGGTGTGACCGACCCCGGCGCCTGGCACGGCTACCGCGCGTGGATCGCCAAGGTGAACGCGTCCGATGTGGACATCCACTACTACCTCGACGGCACCTGGGTGGGGCAGCACCGCGGGGCGAACTTCGCCGGCAAGCCGCTGTGGCTGATCCTCAACCTGCAGATGGAGGGCTCGGCCGGCTCGCCGGGGCCGACATCGGCCACGTACTACCGCGCCCGCAACGTCTACGTCGGCCGCAGCCGCGCCTGAAGGGTCTTTCATGCACCGCTTCACGACCTTCGTCCTCGCCCTGCTCGTCACGGCCGGGCTGTGCGCCGCGCCCGCGTCGGCGGTCTCGCCGGCGAAGCACCACGTCACGTTCGACAAGTACTCGCTGATGCTCGACGGCCGCCGCCAGGTCGTCTGGTCCGGTGAGTTCCACCCGTTCCGGCTGCCCAGCCCGGACCTGTGGCGGGACGTGCTGCAGAAGATGAAGGCCACCGGCTACACGGCGGTGTCGATCTACTTCGACTGGAACTACCACTCGCCGGCGCCCGGGGTCTACGACTTCAGCGGCGTCCGCGACATGGACCGCGTGCTCGACCTGGCCGCCGAGGCGGGGCTGTACGTCATCGCCCGGCCGGGCCCGTACATCAACGCCGAGGTCACCGGCGGCGGGTTCCCGGCGTGGCTGAGCACCCAGGCCGGCCGGGCCCGCAGCGACGCGCCCGACTACCTCGCCGCGGCCGACGAATGGCTGTCGCAGATCGACCGGATCATCGCGCGCCACCAGTACACCGACGGCCGGGGTTCGGTGATCCTGTACCAGATCGAGAACGAGCTCGCGGCCACCGGGACCGCGCAGCAGAACTACGTGGCGCACCTGTACGACAAGGTGCGCTCCGACGGCATCACCGTCCCGGTCTTCCACAACGACAAGGGCCGCAACGGGATCTGGGTGCCCGCGGACTCCGGGGTCCCCGGCACCGTGCCGGGCAAGGTCGACCTCTACGCCTTCGACGGCTACCCCGGCGGCACGTGCCGGACCGACGCGACGCCCGGCAGCCCCAGCGTCGCGCCGGACTGGGGTACCTACGGCCCGGGCGGGGCGAAGGGCGGCGCGAGCGCGTCGCCGAACACGCCGGGGTTCGTCGCCGAGTTCGGCGGCGGCTGGTTCGACTACTGGGGCAGCAACGGGACCTACCCGTGCACCGCCGTCCGGCAGGGACCGGGCTACGAGCGCGTGTTCTACGGCACCAACCTGGCCAACGGCCTGACGCTGCAGAACTTCTACATGACGTTCGGCGGCACGTCGTGGGGCTGGCTGCCGGCCCCGGTCGTCTATTCGTCGTACGACTACGGTGCGGCGATCGACGAAGGGCGTCAGCTGCGGCCGAAGGCGCTGACGATGAAGGAGCTGGGCTACTTCCTCGCCACGGTCCCCGACGTGACCAAAATGGACCGTGGGGATCCGGTGACGCCGTCGTCGGCCGCGGTGAAGGTCTACCACAACGTCAACCCGGACACCGGCGTCCAGCTGTACGTGCCGATGCATTCACCGTCCAACGTGACCACGGACGACAGCTTCACCTTCCCGCTGTCCACACCGGACGGTTCCTACACCGTTCCGCTGCGGCTCAACGGCCAGGACGCCAAGCAGCTCGTCGCGAACTTCGACGTCGCGGGCCAGCACCTGGTGTACTCGACGTCGGAGCTGATGGCCCAGGCCGCCGGAACGGTGCTGCTGCACGGCCGGCCGGGCGAGGACGGCGAAACAGTGCTGCGGTACGCGTCCCGGCCGCGGGTGGACGTCCTCGCCGGTGCGGTGACGACGACCTGGACCGGCAACGACCTGCGCTTGAACTACCGGCACGACGGTCTCGCCCGGGTCCGGATCAGCGGCGGCGGCCGCCCGGCCGTGACGCTGCTGCTCGCCGACGACGCCACGGCCGACACGTTCTGGCTGGCTTCGGGCCTGCTCGTCCGCGGACCGGACCTGGTGCGGACCGCCACGGCCGGGTCCGCGCTGACCGGCGACACGAAGGGTCCGCGCGACCTCGAAGTCTGGGGCGCTCGCGGCCCGGTGGTGCGGTGGAACGGCGCGATCGTGCCGACGCGGCCGACGGCGTCGGGCAGCCTGGTTGCGGTCCGGCCGCTGCCGGGACCCGCCGACCCGCGGCTGCCCGAACTGACCGGCTGGCGGTCCGCGCCCGGCTCCCCGGAATCTTCGCCGGGCTACGACGACTCGGCGTGGCCGGCGGCGGACCGCACCACGACGAACAGCACGACGCCGCCGCCCGTGGGACAGCCGGTGCTGACCGCGGACGACTACGGCTTCGGCGTCGGCGACGTCTGGTACCGCGGCCGGGTCACGGGTTCACCGGGGGAGCAGATCAGCCTGCGCTACGGCGGAGGCGGCGCCGGGATGCTCCAGGCGTGGCTGGACGGGCAGTACCTCGGGGAGAACGTCCTGCCGTCGGCACTGGCGTCGCCGCCGACGACCGGCACCGCGACGTTCACCGTGCCTCCGGAGTTGCGCGGCGACGGCCCGCACGTGGTGTCGGTGATGGTGCGGAACAACGGCCACAACGAGGACGGCGGCGTGAACGACGCGCACAAGGAGGGACGCGGGCTGATCTCGTCGTCGCTGACCGGATCGACGTGGAAGATCCATGGCGGGACAGCGGACCCGGTGCGCGGGCCGCTCAACAACGGCGGTCTCGCGGGCGAGCGCGCGGGGTGGTCGCTGCCGGGCTTCCCGGACCGCTCCTGGGCGCGGGCCGCGGTCCCGGCGGCTTCGGCTGCGCCGGGGACCACGTGGTACCGCACGACGTTCGACCTGCGCGTGCCGCCGGGCCAGGACACGTCGGTCGGGCTGACTCTGGGCGACCCGTCCCGGCCGCGCTCCGGCGGGCGGTACCGGGTGCTGATCTTCCTCAACGGCTGGAACGTCGGGCAGTACGTCGCGGACGTCGGACCCCAGCACACTTTCGCGCTGCCGACCGGAATCCTGGACCCGCACGGCCGCAACACCCTGGCCTTGGCGGTGACCAGCGACGGCGGCGAGGGAAACGGCCTGGAGCGGACAGCGCTTACCGACTTGGGCTCGGCGCGGGGTGGGGTGCCCGTCCGGCCGGTGTATTCCCCAGGCTGGTCGTGAGTGGGAAACAGGGGCTGACGCTGTTTCCCACTCACGACCGCACCGGCGTTCATTGCGGTCAGGCGAGCTTGTTCTTGACCGCCTTGGCCTTGCCCTTCATGGTGCCCTTGGCGTCCTGCAGCGGGGCGTAGGTGCCGTAGAGCGCGGGGTCGGGCTTCGGGGCGGTGCCCGGTCCGCCGAGCGGTTCCGGGTCCATCAGGTACTCGATGCCCGCGTCGGTGGTCCAGCTGGCGCCCTTGGCGCCGTCGGGGCCGTCGGAAAGGTGCCAGATCGTGTGGTTGTGGGTCTGGTCTTCTTCGTCGAGGAGGGCGTTGGGCACGATTTCCTCTTCGAGACCGTCGGCCTTCAGCTCTTCGATCGCGGCGAGCCACTGCTTCTGGTGGACGGTGTCGCGGGCGAGGTTGAACTGCAGCATCGCCTTGACGCCGGGGTCGTCGGTCATGTTGTAGAGCCGGGCGGTCTGCAGCCGGCCCTGCGCTTCGGCCGCGACGTTCGCGCGGAAGTCCGCCAGCAGGTTCCCGGAGGCGACGATGTACCGCCCGTTCCAGGGGTAGCCGTTGCTGTCGGCCGGGAGCGCGCCACCACCGGCGACGATGGCCTGCTGGACGTCCATGCCACCGAGCGTGGCCGCCATGACCGGGTCTTTCACAGCTTCGGCGGTCATGGTGGCGGGGGCGCCTTCGAGGAGGCGCGCGACCATGGTGGCGAGCATTTCGACGTGCCCGATCTCCTCGGTCGCGGTGTCCATGAGGAGGTCCTTGTACTTGCCTTCGATGCGGCAGTTCCAGCCCTGGAACAGGTACTGCATCGTCACGCTCATCTCACCGAACGCGCCGCCGATCAGTTCTTGGAGCTTGTGGGCGTAGACGGGGTCGGGCTTTTCGGGCTTGGCTTCGAACTGAAGCAGTTTGGTGTGACGGAACACGCGTGGGTCCCTTTCGTCGGCGCCGGTGGTTCCCGGGGCGGAACCGGTGGCCGGAAGCCAGCGCATTCCCGGACGCCGCGACGATAACCACGAAAATCGCGATTTCCGCGCGAGGTTTGCCCGGTCGGGTACCGGGTAGGAGTTGCGAGAAAGGGCTCTCACCGCGCCGCTACGGATTCCGATCGCAACGGCCCGGTGCCGCCGCGCACCTCGTCATCGGGCCGGTTCGCTCGTCGTCATCGGGCCGGTTCGCCGAACGTCCGAGCTTCCTCCTCGGCCGCGGCCAGTTCACTCGCCGCGGCCACCACATCCCCGGACGCGCCACGCCGGGCCAGTGCTTCGGCGTGGCGACGGCGCGAGAACACCACCGCCGGCCAGTGGGCCAGCGCCAGGTTGTGCTGGACCGCCGCCCGCAGGTGGGCGACCGCCCGGTCCAGCTCGCCGGTCGTCAGGGCCGCCGTGCCCAGCGGGTAGTGGACCGAGCCGAAGCACGCGATGGCCAGGCTCGCCATCGCCGGCAGGTGGCCGAACGGCCGCAGCAGCTCGGAAACCCGCGCGGCCGTCTCCGCGTCGTCCAGCAGGTAAGCGGTTTCCGCCGCGCCGCACAGGGAGATCAGCCACGTGCTCGACCGCGGCAGCGCGCCGAGGTCGTCGCCGCACAGGCGGGCGAGGGCACCCGCGGCCGTGCGGCGGTCGCCGGACGAGGCCGCCGCCACCGCCAGCGCCGCGTAGTACGAATTGTCGATCGGGCTGAGCGTGGGGGAGTGCATCAGACCGTTCAGCACCGGCACCAGCTCGCCGAGCCGGCCCTGGAACCACCGGATCGCGACGAGCTGCGCGCCGTACCAGCCGAGCGCGTCCAGGTCGCCGGCCGCCTGGCCGAGCTCCGCGCAGGCCTGGGCGCCCTGCTCGGCCTCGCGGAACCGGCCGGCGCGAATGGCGAGCATGACCTTCACCGCGTCGGCGACGAACCCCGCGGCCCGGTGCTCGCGCGCCGCCAGGAGGTCGTCGAGCTCGCCGAGCCGGCGCTGCGCGTGCGGGTCGCCGGCCAGGAACAGGTCGACGGTGTCCCACAGCACGCCCATCACGAGGTCGGTGCGCCGCCCGGACCGCCCGCTGACCCCGACCAGCTCGGTGGCCAGCGCGTGCCGCCGGGCCGTGTGGTCCGGGCCGAGCAGGCAGTGGTGGGCGAGGCTCAGCGCCTCGGCGTGCGCGACCGGGTCGCCGGCTTCCCGGGTTTCGCCGACGGCGGCCAGGATCCGGTCGTGCGTCACGGCCTGGTAGTCCTCCTCGCCCGCCAGCCGCGTCCGCAGCCTCCGGGCGAGCGCCGACGCCGGGTCGACCTCCGCCAGCGCGTGCCGCAAGCGCGTCAGCAGCAGCTCCGACGCGGCGGCCGTCCGGTGCTCGTGCACCCACACCCCGCCCAGCCCGAGCGCCGCGCGGGCCAGCGCGTCGGCGTCCCCGGCCTGCTCGGCGCGGCGGTAGGCGGTCTCGAAGTGCCCGCGGCTGGTCCGCAGGTCGCCGTCCTCCAGCAGAGCGTGCTCGCCGGCGGCCAGCGCGTCGTCCGGGGCGGTCACCGCGGAGCCGGGCCGGGCCGGGAGCAGGCCCGGGTCGTGGGCGAGGACCTGCCGGTGCACCTGGGCCAGCACCGGCGACGGCTCCACGCCGGACGCGGTGATCAGCCCGTGCCGGGCCCGGCGGAACGCTTCCAGCGCGTCGCCCTGGCGCCCGGCGCGGTAGAGCGCCGTCATCAGCTGCGCCCACAGCCGTTCGTGGCCCGGGAAAGCGGCGGTCAGCGCCTCCAGCTCGGCGATCAGCCCGGTGTCTTCGCCGGTCGCCAGGTCGGCGTCGATCCGGTCCTGGACGGCGTCGTGCCGCAACCGTTCCAGCCGCATCCCTTCGGCCTGCAGGGTTTCGACGCCGTCGAACTCCTCGTACGCGTTCCCCCGCCACAGCGCCAAAGCGGCGGCCAGGTGTTCGCGGGCGGCCTCGGGCTCGCCGGCGGCGAGCGCACGACGTCCCTCCCCGGCGAGCTGTTCGAACCGCGCCGCGTCGAGGGCCTCCGGTGCCACGCGCAGCACGTACCCCGGCGAGCGGGTCAGGATCAAGCGGGAGTCCACGGAGCCGCGCAGCCGGGAAAGGTACGTCCGCACGGTCCGGTCCGCGTGCTCGGGCAGCCGCTCACCCCACAGCGCGCGGCCGAGCGTGGGGACGCTCACGACGCGTCCCGCCTCCACCGCCAGCACGGCGAGCAGGGTCCGCAGGCGCGGACCGCCGACGTCCCGCGGCGCTCCGCCGATCCGGACCTCGAAGGGTCCCAGCACTCCGACGTCCACTCCACCAGCTGTGTTCCCGGCCATTCCCGCCCCCCGCCGCGGACACGTCCGCGCTCAGGCCTACAGGAGCGGGGCGGACCGTGCGAGATACCTCGACAGGAAGGAAAAGCGGCGTCGGCGAAGTGTCGAGCGACGGCGGCCGTCGGTTGTCCGGGAGGACGTCCGGGAAACGCACGATTCGGGGCCCCGCACCGGCTTCCGTCGGCAGCGCGCGGCTCCGTAAAAGAGCGAGTCAGCCCAGCGCCGCCCGGACGACGAGCTCGAACGCCGGACGGGGATCGGTCTCGTCGCCGCGGGCGATGCGGTGCAGCACCAGGCCTTCGAAACAGGCCGCCAGGGCCGCGGTGGCGCCCTGCGGGTCGGCGGCGCCGAGCCGGGCCAGTGCCACGACCCCGACCGCTTCCAGCGCCGCCCGCCCACGGGTCAGCGCGGCTCCGAGCTCCGGCACGTGCCCGGCCTCCAGGAACAACACCAGCCGCGCGCTCGTGCGGGTCCTCGCTTCCTTGGTCATGTAGTCGAACTGGGCGCAGAGCGCGTCGACGAGCGCTTCCGGGGTCGCCGGCGCGAAAGCGGCATCGACCTCCGGCAGCTCGAGCTCCGCGAGCCGGGCGACGACCCCCTCCAGCAGGGCCTGTCGCGTGCGGAAGTAGTTCGACGCCGAGCCCTGGGCGAGGCCGGCGTGCCGGTCGATCCGGGCGTGGGTGAGGGCGCGCAGGCCCTGGGTACCGGCGAGGTCGATCGCGGCGTCGAGAACTCGCTGCCTGTTCGGCGTCACCGGTCAACTATAAACATAGTGACCACGCACTACGAACGTAGTACCGTCATCGGGACCGCGAGAAGGGACGTGAGGACCGTGACGAACCCGTACCTCCGGCTGCTCGACCGGGCCGGGCGCTCGCCCGCGCTGGACCGCGTCGTGCGAGCCGCCGACCGCCCGGCTCGGAGGCTCGTGGCCCGGGAGCCGCTCCGCCGGCTCTTCGGCGGTGCCGCGACCGGCATCCCGCTGCACGTGATCGCCAAGGACCTGCCGTTCGGGGCCTGGTTCATGGCCCAGTTCCTCGACCTCCACCCCGACTCGCGGCGCGCCGCCCGGCGCCTGGTCGGGCTCGGCCTGCTCGGCGCCGCCCCGGCCGCGGTCAGCGGCTGGGCCGAGTGGGCAGGCTGCGCCGAGGATCGCCGCCGCGTCGGCGTGCTCCACGCGGCGGCGACCGGCACGGCCACGGTCGTCTTCTTCGGTTCCTGGGCCGCTCGCGCGCGGGGCCGGGAGCGGGCCGGCATCCGGTTGAGCCGGTGCGGCGCCGCGATCCTGGTCGTGGGCGGGTTCCTCGGCGGCCACGTCGGCCGGTGACGGCTACGTGATCGGCACCGTGGCGACGCAGGACGTCGTGCCGTTGTCGAACGTCGTGGCCGCCGTACCCCGCGCGGTGGCCGGGATCGCGAGCCCCGCCGGCAGCGAAGCGGTGCCGTTGGTGGCCGGGCCGACCCGGGTGTAGACCGTGTGCGTGCCCAGCCCGTCCAGGTAGGAGATCCGCAGCGACTGGGTGCCCGAGTCGCCGATGTACGGGCCCGACGTGGTGATCGAGCCGATCGGGTGGTGGTAGCCGCCGGAGGTCTCGTACCGCAGGGTGAACGTCCCGCCGAACGCTCCGGCGTGGCAGGTGCTCGTGACCTGCTTGACGGTCGCGGCCCCGGCCGGGGCCGCCAGGGCCGCCGTGGCCAGCATCGCGACGAGCCCGGCTCGCACCACAGTCTTCATCTGTCCCTCGCTCTCGGTCCCCGCCATCCTGCCCGAACCGGCTTCCGTCCCGCTTCCCTCAAGCGGCGGTGCGGACGAGCAGGACCGGGCACGCCGCGTGGTGCAGCAGCGCCTGGCCGGTGGACCCGAGCAGGAGCCCGGGGAAGCCGCCGCGGCCGCGGTCGCCGAGGACGACCAGCTGGGCGGCCCCGCTGCGCTCGATCAGCTCGCGCCGCGGGTGGGCGTGGACGACGACCTGGTCGACCGCGACGTCGCCGAGGTCGTGGCCGTGGAGCCGTTCGCCGAGCAGCCGGCGCCCGGCCTCGGTGACGCACCGCGGGTCCTGCCGCGGCGGCGGGGCGTCGGTCCAGGCGTGCAGCACGACGAGGGGAGCGCGGCGGACGCGGGCTTCGGCGAGCGCCGCCGTGAGCACGCGGGTGCCGGCCTCGCTGCCGTCGATGCCGGTGACGACCGGGCGGTCCCCGGCGCCGGGCTCGTCCCAGCTGTCCCCGCGGACGACGACGGTGTCGCAGTGCGCGTGCGTCCCGATCGCCGCGGCGACCGAGCCCGCGAGCAGGCTGGTGAGCCTGCCGTGCCCGGCGGAGCCGACGACGAGCAGCGCGGCCGCCCTCGACGCCTCGATCAGCGCCTGGGCGGCGCGGTCGGTGTCGAGCCGCGTCGCCGCGCCGGGGACGCCTTGCGCGGCGGCCAGTTCCCGCGCGGTCCGCAGCGCCCGCCGGCCGCGGGCGCGCAGCGCGTCGACCATCTCCTCCGGCGGCGGCACGACCCCGCCCGCGAGCAGGGCCGGGACGTCCAGGGCGTGCACGATCTCCAGGGGCGCGTCCCGCAGGCAGGCGGTCCGCGCGGCCCAGCGGACGGCGTCCAGGGACTCGGCCGACCCGTCCACCCCGGTGACGATCGGCGGCGCGGCTGCAGCGGTCATCCGCCGACTCTATGCCCGCCCGGCTGGCGCCCCCGGTATTTGAACACGTTCAACTCTTTCGGTACGGTGGGTCTCGGGCGGACCGTAAAGGGGGATTTCATGAAGGTCGTGATACCCGGTGGCACCGGGCACCTGGGGCGGGTGCTGAGCCGGCGGCTGGTCGGCCGCGGGGACGAGGTCGTCGTGCTCACCCGGCGGGACGCCCCGCCGGAACCGGGCGTGCGCCACGTCCGCTGGGACGGGCGCGCCGCGGGGCCGTGGACGGCGGAGATCGACGGCAGCGACGTCGTGCTCAACCTGGCCGGCCGGTCGGTGAACTGCCGCTACACCCGGGCGAACCTGCGGGAGATGTGGAACTCGCGCGTGGACTCGGCGCGCGTCGTCGGCGGCGCGATCGAGCGTGCCGCGCGGCCGCCGCGGGTCTGGCTGCAGATGAGCACGGCGACGATCTACGCGCACCGGTACGACGCCCCGAACGACGAAACCACCGGCGTGCTCGGCGGCGATGAACCCGGGGTGCCCGCGTACTGGGCCTACAGCGTCGACCTCGCCCGGGCGTGGGAGCGCGAGCAGGAGGTGGCGAACACCCCGCGCACCCGCAAGGTCGCGCTGCGCACGGCGATGGTGATGAGCCCGGAGCCCGGCGGTGCCTTCGAGATGCTGCTGCGGCTCACCCGGCTGGGCCTGGGCGGCCCCGTCGCGGGCGGGGCGCAGTACCTGTCGTGGATCCACGAGGACGACCTGCTCCGGGCGATCGATTTCCTCGTCGGGCGGGACGACCTGAGCGGGCCGGTGAACCTGGCGGCCCCGGAACCGTTGCCGTACCGGGACTTCCTGCGTTCACTTCGCGCGGCGGCGGGAGTCCCGTTCGGACTGCCGGCGACGAAGTGGATGGCGGAAATCGGGGCGTTGGCCCTGCGTACCGACACGGAATTGCTGCTGAAGAGCCGGCTGGTGGTGCCGGGCCGGTTGCTGGAGGCCGGGTTCGTCTTCGGCCACCCCCTCTGGCAGGCGGCGGCGCAGGACCTGGTGCGGCGGACGCGGAGTCCACTGAGGATGGTCGGCTGAGGTCGCTCGGCGTGAGTAGCGCCCCAAGGTGGCCTTCGGTGCGTTGAACGCACCGAAGGGCCCCTTGGGTGCGTTCACCGCAACCAAGGCCACCTTGGGGCGCTGGGTCGACGTCCACCGTGGACGGTCAGCTGAGGTCGCTGTTGTCGCGCAGCCTTCTCAGCATGAGGGCGAGGTGCAGCCGGAACCGGCCCGCGGGGGAGTCGACCTCGAAACCGAGGACGGCTTCGGCGCGGGCCAGGCGAGCGGGCATGGTGCTGTGGTGGCGGTGCAGCACCGCCGCGGCCTTGCGGGCCGAGCCGGTCGCGCACAGCGCGTCGAGCGCCGCCAGGGTGTCCTCGCCGTGGGCTTCGGCGGCGAGCCGGTCGAGCGCGCGGACGTCCGGCAGCTCGGCGAGCTCCGGCCCCTCGAGCCTGCCCGCGAACGCGGCGAGGCTGCCGAGCCGTTCCCACCACACCACCGGCTCGGTGTCCGAGGTGAACCGCAGTGCCGTCCGGGCGGCGGCCCAGGAGCGGGCCGCGTCGATGGCCGGCAGCTCCGGGCCGATGCCCGCGCGGCCACCGTCCGGGAGCGGGCCGGGCACCGTGTCCGCCAGGATCGCGCGCACCCCGCCCAGCTGGGCCGAGCGCCCGGTGAGCCCGTCGACGCCGGTGCCCGCCAGCACGCGCAGCCGGGCCGCCGGGGAAATCCCCAGCAGGTGCAGAGCACGCGAACGTTCGGCCGTGCCGGCGTCCCCGGACAGCACCAGCTCGACCAGCGCGGGGTCACCGAGCTCCGGCCGGGGCACGCCGCTCTGCTCCAGCAGGATCGCGGTGGCGATCGCGAACCTCTCCAGCAGCATGTCGTCGAGGGGGAGCGGCGCGCCGCCGCGGGCGACCCACACCTCGACGCCGCCCTCGAGCCGGCGGACGGCGGCTCCCGCGGGCGCCGTCCCGGGCGTTTCGACGTCCTCGCCCGGTTCCGCGCGCAGCGACAGCCCCTGGCCGGGCGCGTGCACGCCGACCCGGCAGCCGGCGAGCTCGGCCGTGCTGCGCACCAGCGCGTCCAGGCCGGCGCGGCCGGTGATCAGGCGGTCGAAGAACCCGATCACCCGCACGGCGTTCTCGGCGTCGGCGTCGAGCCCGGACAGCCGCAGCAGCAGCCCCTTCATGCCGTCACGATAGGCGCGCCCGCCGCCGGATGGCGAGCGCCGGCGCGGCAACGCCCGCCGCGTGGCGGTGGCCCGGGGTGCCTCCCGCGGCCCAAGATCTGGTCATGACCTACGCGATCGATCCCGAGCTGCTGCCCTGGCTGGACATGCTCCCGGCCGTGACCCTGACCGACTACGAGGCCCTGGTCGCCGCGCGCACCTCGATGGGGCAGCTGGGCGAGGTCCTGCCGGCCTACGAGCCGGTGAACCCCGTCGACGTCCGCGACACGACCGTGCCCGGGCCGTCGGACGCCCCGGAGGTCCCGGTCCGCGTCTACTCCCCGGCGAACCGCGCCGGTGCGGTGCCCGGCCTGCTCTACATCCACGGTGGCGGGTTCGTCCTCGGCGACCTGGACATGTTCCACGCGTCGCTGCTGCGGCTGGTCGACGAGCTCGGCATCGTGATCGTGTCGGTGGACTACCGGCTGGCGCCCGAGCACCCGTTCCCGGCGCCCGTCGAGGACTGCTACGCGGCCCTGCAGTGGGTCGAGGCCAAGGCGGCCGAGCTCGGCATCGACCCGGCGCGCCTCGCGGTGGGCGGCGAAAGCGCGGGCGGTGGCCTCTCGGCGGCGGTGGCGCTGCTGGCCCGCGACCGCGGCGGCCCGGCGCTGTGCTTCCAGTACCTCGGCATCCCGGAGCTGGACGACCGCCTGGACACGCCGTCGATGCGCGCGTACACCGACACACCACTGTGGAACCAGCCGAACGCGGTGTACAGCTGGACCAGCTACCTCGGCGCGGAACCCGGCGGCGACGACGTTTCGCCGTACGCCGCGCCGGCCCGGGCGGCGGACCTGGCCGGCCTGCCGCCGGCGTTCGTCACGACGTGTCAGTTCGACCCGCTGCGGGACGAAGGAATCTCCTACGCGCAACGCCTCGCGCACGCGGGCGTGGCGACCGAGCTGCGGCATTACCCGGGTACGTTCCACGGCTCGGGGATGGTGGAGACGGCAGCGATCTCCCGCCGGATGTTCGCCGACGAGGTCGACGCGCTGCGCCGCGGGCTGCGCCTCTGAGCTGGTGTCGCGCGGGCCGAGTGGTTCGGGCCGTTGGAGCCAGGGGGCTCGCCGAACCCGGGCCAAACGTCTTGAATGAGTCATTCAGGACCGCCGAAGACCTGAATGACTCATTCAAGACGTTCGCACTCGCCGCCGTGCTGTCGCCGAACCTCGGACGCGCGACACTAACCGCGGGGAAGCCCGCTCACCAGGGCTTTCCCGAACGCGACGGCGGCGTCGCAGGCACCGCCGCCCGTCTTCGAGGCGAAGATCCGGACGTGTTCGGTGCGCGTCGCGTCGAGCCGGCGGTGGTCCCACGTCAGTGCGCAACTGTCGCCGGTCTCGTGACGCGTGGCCGTGACACCGCCGATGTCGACCGGGTTCCCGGTGTCCGGCACCCCGGAGTACCCCTTCTCGAAGGTCAGCTGCAGCGACGCCGTCGCCGTCCAGTCGCACTCGCGCAGGCGGCTCAGCTTGGTCTCGCGGACCGGCCCGAGGGCCTGGGCGACGACGGTCTTGCCGAGCACCGCGCACGGGTCCAGCGCGAGAAGCGTGCCGGGCGGCAGGGGGTAACCGTTGCCGCCGCCGTGGAGCCGGTCGAGGACCTTGCCGAGGGTGGCCTTCGCCAGGGCGCACGTGTCGGCGAGCGCGGTCACGCCGAGTTCCGGCTGCGCGGGCACCTGGACGCTCGCGTCACAGGTACCGCCGCTGATCTCGGTGAACAGCACCTGCCTGCCGTCCAGGTCTTCGGTGGGGCGGCCGCCTTCGACGTAGATCTGGTCACCGAGCTTGACCGAGATCTTCCCGCCCGAGCGGGACTGGTAGGTACAGCGGTCGAGGTGACCGGTGTCCGGCTCGGCCCGGAGCTTGCCCGCGTCCGGGACCGTGACGTCGTCGAGCACCCGGCACGGATCGGCGCGGCGCAGGGTGTCCAGGCTCGTCGGGTCCAGGTTGGCGCCCGGCGACTCCGGGTCCGCGCCCGCGTTGAACGCCGCCAGGGCGATCAGGCTGCCCGCGGCGAGCGCGCAGACGGCGGCCAGCGCGGTGACGACCGGCAGCCAGCGACGGCGTTTCGGCGGTGCCGGCGCCGGGGGAGGAGTGGGCCAGGACAGCGCGGTGCGGACGGCGGCGTCCTGGGCCTCGATCAGTGCGTGCACCGGCGGCGGCCACGGCCGGGTCCCGGGTGGGACCGGGCCGAGGAAGTCGAGGATCCGTTGCGGTGTCGGCCGCCGGGCCGGGTCCTTGGCGAGGCACGGCTCGACGAGCGCGCGGATCTCGGGCGGCACGGCCGTCAGGTCGGGGCCGGCGTGGACGACGTTGTAGAGCAGCTGCGCCGTCGTCGAGCCGGGGAACGGGCCTTGCCCGGTCGCCGCCATCACCAGCAGGCCACCGAGGGAGAAGACGTCGCTCGCCGGGGTCAGCGGGCGGCTTTCGGCCTGCTCGGGCGACATGAACGCGGGCGAGCCGATGATGCCGCCGGTGCCGGTGAGGTCGGAGCCGCCCTCGGTGGCCCGCGCGATGCCGAAGTCGATCACGCGCGGGCCGTCGCCGGTCAGCAGCACGTTGCCGGGCTTGAGGTCGCGGTGGATCAGGCCGACGCGGTGGATCTCGATCAACGCGGTCGCGAGCCCGACGGCGAGCCGGCGCACCGCGTCGACCGGTAGCGGCCCGGTAGCTTCGACGGCCTCCTTCAGCGACGGACCGGTGACGAACACCGAAGCCAGCCACGGGGTCTCGGCGTCCGCGTCGGCGTCCATGACCGCCGCGGTGAAGGCGCCGGAAACCCGTTGCGACGCCTGGACTTCCTGCTTGAACCGGCTGCGGAAGCGGGCGTTGTGGGCGAACTCCGGGTGCACCTGCTTGAGTGCGACGAGCCGGCCGTCCGGCGCGACGCCGAGCAGGACTCGGCCCATCCCGCCTTCACCGAGCGCGGCGACCAGCCGGTACTTCCCGGCCTGCCGGGCGTCCCCCGGCTCCAGCGGCTTCACGGCTTCGGCAATCCGGGCCGGACCGCCTTGGCGATGTCGTGCGCCCCACGGCAGGTCTCGTCGTCGGTGAGCTTGCTGGCGGACGTGCGGTAGGTGACGACGACGTTCTCCGAGTAGTCGTTTTCGAGCGGGTGGTGCTGCCAGGTCACGTCGCAGAACCCGGACGCGGGGTTGGCCCGCTTCCGGGTGTAGTACGCGGTGACCCCGCCGAGGTCGACGGTCCCGGTCGAGTCGTAGTACGAGTCCTTGGACTGCGTCGGCGGGGTGCCGCGTTCGAGCGACACGACGATCTCGCCACCGACCTGCCAGTGGCATTCGTGCAGCCCGGTGGGTTCGACCTTGGTGACCGGGCCGGCGATCCGCTGCACGGTGGCGGTGTCGACCAGTCCGCACGGGTCCACCGGCGCGAGCACCGCCCGCGCGGCGGGCGAACCCGCGCGGAGGCGTTTCACGGTTTCGGTGAGCGCGGCCTTCGCCGAGTCGCACGGCTTCGCGAACGGCTTCGCGGCGCTGCTGGCCTCGACCCCGATCGTGGTGTCCGGCCGGTCGACGACGGGTACCGAGGCGGTGCAGCCGCCCGCTTTGTCGTCGATGCTCAGCGGGAGGCCGTCGAGCTCCCCGGAGGCCGTGCCGCCGGCGGTCACCGGGCCGCCGACGGCCAGCTCCAGCCACTGGCCCTGCGGTGTCTCGTAGATGCATTCGAAGAAGTGCACGCCGATCTCCGGGGTGAGCTTCCCGGTCCCGGGCACCGACGGCAGCACCTGGCACAGGTCGACGCCGCGCAGCTTGTCCGGGCCGAGCGGGTCCGGGTTCGGCGCGGATGTGGCTGTGACCGGAGGCGGGGCGGTGGTGGTCGCCGGGGCCGCGGTCGCGCCGTCGTCGCCGCTGGTCAGGCTGACCGCGGTGATCGTGCCGGCGGCTACGACGGCGGCCGCCGCGGCGGCGAGCGCGATCCGGGGGCCCTTGCGCGTGGGCTTCTTCGCGACGACGCCTGCCACTTCGGCTTGGCGCCGGGCGATCAGCGCGTGCACGGCCGGCGGCCACGGGCGCTGGACCGGCGGCAGGGGACCGAGCAGCTGCAGGATCTGGGCGGGCGTCGGCCGGCGGGCCGGGTCCTTGGCGAGGCAGGGCTCGGCGACGGCGCGGACCTCGGGCGGCAGGAAGCGCAGGTCCGGGTGCGTGTGGACGACGTTGTAGAGCGACTGCGGGCCCGACGCCCCGGCGAAGGGGCTGTACCCGGTGGCGGCCAGCACCAGGAGGGCGCCGAGGGAGAAGACGTCGCTCGCCGGGGTCAGCGGCCGCCCGTCGGCCTGCTCCGGCGACATGAAGGCCGGCGAGCCGAGGATGATGCCGGTGTGGGTGAGGTCGGTGCTGCCCTCGACGGCGTGGGCGATGCCGAAGTCGATGACGCGGGGGCCGTCGTCGGCGAGCAGGACGTTGCCGGGCTTGAGGTCCCGGTGCACCAGCCCGGCCCGGTGGATGCCGATGAGTGCCGACGCGAGCCCGGCGGCGAGGTGTCGCACGGCGGCCCCCGGCAGCGGCCCGGTGGCGTCGACGGTTTCCTGCAGCGAGGGCCCGGCGACGAACACCGAAGCGAGCCACGGCGTCGGCGCGTGCGCGTCGGCGTCCATCACCGCGGCGGTGTAGGCGCCGGAGACGAGCCGCGAGACCTCGACCTCGCGCCGGAACCGTTCGCGGAAGCCGGGATCGTGCGCGAACCCGCGGTGCACCTGCTTGACGGCGGCGAGCCGCCCGTCGGGAGCGACCCCGAGCAGCACGCGGCCCATCCCGCCCTCGCCGACCGCGGCGAGCAGCCGGTACCGCCCGACCTGCGCCGGCTCACCCCGCCCCAACGGCTCCACACCCACCTCCGCGGGTGATCGTAGAGCGTGCGGAGGTGGTGGGTGCGGCGAACGCCCGAGCCGGCGGCGGTGATCAGCGACACCGGCTCGGGTCGCGTCGGGGAGCGGGAAGTCGGTGGCCGGGTCCGGGCTCGGGGAGATCTGCGGCGGAGGCGGTGGGGTCGGCGTGCGGGCCCGCCCTCGGGAGCTGCAGCGGGTT
Organism: Amycolatopsis sp. NPDC051371; assembly: GCF_040682155.1. Lineage (NCBI taxonomy): Bacteria > Bacillati > Actinomycetota > Actinomycetes > Pseudonocardiales > Pseudonocardiaceae > Amycolatopsis > Amycolatopsis sp. NPDC051371. The sequence continues at coordinate 20,037 of NZ_JBFBAG010000012.1, read as the reverse complement.
CGCCGAGCGAGATCCGGCCGGCGTTTCGCGGAGCCGGACCTCGCCCCGGGCACAGCCGGGTGCGCATCCCCCGCCGTCTCGCGCGATCATGGCGGTCTCCCGCGAAAGGAGCCACCGTGACCACGACCGTCGGTCTCCTGCATCCCGGCGCCATGGGCGCCGCCGTCGGGGCCGCCCTCACCGCCCGCGGCACCCCGGTCCGCTGGCTTCCCGCCGGCCGCGGGCCGGCGACGCGACGCCGTGCCGACGACGCCGGACTCACCGAAGCCGAAGACCTCGCCGGGTGCGACGTGATCCTCAGCGTCTGCCCGCCCGCGGCCGCGCTCGACGTCGCCCGGAGCGTCGCCGGGTTCACCGGTGTCTACCTCGACGCGAACGCCATCAGTCCCCGGCACGCCACCGAAGTCGCGCGGGTCCTGGACAAGGCGACCGTCGCCGACGGCGGGATCGTCGGCCCGCCACCGCGGAAGGCCGGGACCACCCGGCTCTACCTGTCCGGGCCCGCGGCGGCCGTCGCGCGGCTGGAGGATCTGTTCGCGGGCACCGATCTGAAGCCCGTGGTGCTGGACGGTCCAGTGGGCAAGGCCTCGGCGCTCAAGCTCGCCTTCGCCTCCTACAACAAGCTCACCTTCGCGCTGGCCGCGCAGTCCCACGCCCTCGCGGAACGCCACGGCGTCGGCGGCGAGCTGCGCGAACTCGCCGCCGAGGTCCTGCCGCACACCCCGCTGGGCGCGCCCGGCGGGATCGCCTCCGCCGGGCAGCGGGCGTGGCGGTGGGAAGGCGAGATGGCCGAGATCGCCGAGGCGAGCGCCGACGCCGGGCTGTCACCGGCCCTCGTAGCGGCCGCCGGGGAGCTGTTCGCCCGCTGGCGCGAGCACCGCGACGACGACGGCGTCACCCTCGACGACCTCCTTCAGGCGCTGGTCACCCGGCCGGGGTGACGTCGATCAGCACCTTCCCGGTCGCGCCCTCCTCGGACGCGATGTGGGCCTTCGCGGTGTCCTCGAGCGGGAAGCGGTGGACCGGCACCCCGCGGTCCTCGCCGAGCCGCAGCGCGCCGTCGGCCAGCGCCGCCGTGACGTCTTCGGCGCCGGCGCGGAGCTTGTCCGACCCCACCGTGTAGAGCACCAGGAACTGGTACCGCGTGTTCAGCCACAGGTTCGCACCGAACTCGAGGCTGACGGTCCCCGTCCCGCGGTCGTCGCCGTAGACCGCGACCGTGCCGCGCGGGCGCAGGACCTCGGTGTGCAGCCCGGCGTTGACCCCGGCCGCGACCTCGACGACCAGGTCGACGCCGTCCGGGGCGACCTCGCGGATCCGGGTGGCGAGCTCGGGGTCGGGGTAGCGCAGCACGTGCTGGGCGCCGGCCGCGCGGGCGAGCGCCGCCTTCTCGTCGCTGCTGACCGTGGCGATCACCGTCGCCCCGGCCCAGCGGCCGAGCTGGATCGTGGCGTTGCCGACCGCGCCGGCGCCGCCGCTGACCAGCACCGTCCGGCCCTCGAGCGCGCCGGGGGAGAGCCGGGTGGGCCCGTCTTCGGCGACCGTCAGCGCCCGGTGCGCGGTCAGCCCCGGAACGCCGAACCCGGCGCCCTCGTCGAAGCCGGCGCCGTCGGGCAGGCGGACGACCTTCTCCGCCGGGAGCACGGTGTACTCCTGCGCGGTGCCGGCCGCGGGGCCGTGGGTGCCCGCGAGGATCAGCCACACGCGGTCGCCGGGGGCGAACCCGGTGACGTCCGGGCCGACCGCGTCGACGACCCCGGCGCCGTCCTGGTTGGGGACGGTGTCGGGCGTTTCGGTCCCGGCCTCCGCGCCGCGGCCGAGCCGGGCCTTCCAGTCGGTCGGGTTGACCGCGGACACGACGATCCGGACGCGGACCTCGCCGGGCCCCGGGTCCGCGACGGCCCGCTCCGACAGCGACAACACCTCGGGGCCGCCGTGGCGGCGGTAGACGACTGCTTTCATGCCGGGTGCAATCCCGCGGCACCCCCGGGTTATTCCCGGTGCCCGGAAATGAATCCACGGTGCTATTTCCGCCGGTAACCGGAAAAATGCGCCACGCGGGTGATCCCCCGGGCGGGCGATTTTCGGTGCTGCCCGAGCGAAATCGGCCACCGTCGCAGAAAATGAGCGCGTGGGAGAGGAAAAGCGCAGTCCGGGGGACGAGCGGCCGAAGCGCGACGACGGGGAACCGACGCCGATCTTCGACGCGGTGTTCAGCGCCACGCGCGCGCGGGCCACTACCAAGAATCCGCCGGGGGAGCCGGAGAAAACGGGGCGCTGAATCACTTTCGGCGGTGTGGGGAGGAGCCCGGTGCGCGAGGAGTGGGGTGTGGCGCGGCCCGGCCGTGACGGTACGCGGTGGTCTCGTGCGGGCTCGCCGCCCGCTGACCTGAGGCAGTTTGTTCGACGTCCGCAGTGAACATGTAGCATCTCGCCTGCACGTGCATCTGCGGCTGAGGAGTGGAACGTGGCGGGCGTGGTGAACAGCATGATCGCCGCCGAGTACGCGGCGGGCGCCACGATCTCGGAGCTGGCCGAGCGCTGGGGCATCGACCCCCGCCAGGTGGTCGAGCGCCTGGCGGCGACCGGCGGTTCCTGACCGGTCGCCGCGGCGCTCAGATCGCCCGTTCCCCCTTGCCGAGCACGACGATCCCGCCTTCGCTGACGTGGTAGTGCCCCCGGTCCCGGGCCAGGTCGACCCCGATGTGCGCTCCCGGCGGCACCACGACGTTCTTGTCGAGGATCGCCCGCCGCACCACCGCGCCGCGGCCGACGCGGGCGCCGTCCAGCAGCACCGAGCCCTGGACGACCGCACCCTGCTCCACGATCACGTCGGGGGAGAGCACCGAGTCGACGACCTGCGCGCCCGAGATGATGCAGCCGTTGCTGACGATCGACTGGTTCGCCGAGCCGCCCTCGACGAACTTCGCCGCCGCGCGCTGGCCCGGGTGGGCCAGGATCGGCCACTTCCGGTTGTAGAGGTTGAAGATCGGGTGCGTCGAGATCAGGTCGGTGTGCGCCTCGTAGTAGCTGTCGATCGTCCCGACGTCGCGCCAGTAGCCGTGGTCGCGTTCGGTCTCGCCGGGCACGACGTTGCCGCTGAAGTCGTAGACCGCCGCCTCGCCGGACTTCACCAGCGCCGGGATGATGTCACGGCCCATGTCGTGGTGCGACGCCGCGTTCTCGGAGTCCGCGTGCAGCGCCTCCAGCATCACCTTCGTCGTGAAGATGTAGTTGCCCATCGACACGAACGACTCTTCGGGGGAGTCCGGCAGGCCCGGCGGGTCGGCGGGCTTCTCCATGAACGCGTCGATCATCAGGCCGTCGGTGGTCCGGATGACACCGAACGAGCTCGCCTCGGCGCGGGGCACCCGGATGCCGGCGACCGTGACGCCGGCGCCCGAGGAGATGTGGGTCTCCAGCATCTGCCGGGGGTCCATCCGGTAGATGTTGTCCGCGCCGAACACCGCGATGTACTCGGGGTCCTCGTCGTAGACCAGGTTGAGGCTCTGGTGGATGGCGTCGGCGCTGCCCTGGTACCAGCGCGGGCCGAGCCGCTGCTGCGCCGGCACCGGCGTGACGTACTCGCCGGTGAGCGCCGAGAGGCGCCACGTCGTCGAGATGTGCCGGTCGAGCGAGTGCGACTTGTACTGCGTCAGCACGCACAGCCGCCGGATCCCGCCGTGCACCAGGTTCGACAGCACGAAGTCGACCAGCCGGTGCACACCCCCGAAGGGCACGGCGGGTTTGGCGCGGTCGGCGGTCAGCGGCATCAGCCGTTTGCCCTCGCCGCCCGCGAGCACGATGCCCAGCACGTCGGCTCCAGTGTTCACGACGACCTCCCGCACGCCTCGTAGAGGGCGACCGTCCGCTCGGCGATCGCCTTCCAGCCGAACTCGCCGACCGCGCGCTCGCGGCCGGCGGTACCCATCGCGGCGGCCCGGTCCGGGGACCCGACCACCTCGTTCAGCGCGGCGGCCAAGCCCGCCTCGAACCCATGCGTGTCCTGTTCGTCGTAGTGCACCAGCAGCCCGGTCCGGCCGTCGTCGACGACCTCCGGGATGCCGCCGACGTCACTGGCCACCACCGGCGTGCCGCACGCCATCGCCTCCAGGTTCACGATGCCCAGCGGCTCGTAGACCGACGGGCAGGCGAACACCGTGGCGTGGGTGAGCAACTGCACGACCTCGGGGCGCGGCAGCATCTCCGGGATCCAGCGGACGCCGGTGCGCGTCTTCTCCAGCTCGGCGACCAGCCCGCGGAACTCCGCGTCGAGCTCGGGGGTGTCGGCGCCGCCCGCGCACAGCACCAGCTGGGTGCCGGGATCGAGCGACGCGGCCGCACGGACCAGGTGCGGGACGCCCTTCTGCCGGGTGATCCGGCCGACGAACAGCACGTACGGCCGGCCGGGGTCGACGCCGTGCTTCGCCAGCGCTTCGGTGCCGGGGTCGGGGCGGTACAGGGTGGTGTCGATACCGTTGTGGATCACGTGCACCCGCTCGGGCGGCACCGCCGGGTACGCGGCGAGGACGTCGCGGCGCATGCCGCCGCTGACCGCGACGATCGCGTCCGCGGCTTCGTAGGCCTCGCGCTCGATCCACGACGAGACGCGGTAGCCGCCGCCGAGCTGTTCGGCCTTCCATGGCCGCAGCGGCTCCAGCGAGTGCGCTGTGACGACGTGCGGGATGCCGTGCGTCATCTTCGCCAGGTGCCCGGCCAGGTTCGCGTACCAGGTGTGGCTGTGCGCGAGGTCGTGGCCTTCGAGGGCGTTCGCCATCGACACGGCGATGTCCATGGTCGTGAACGCGGGCTGGCCGTAGCCGTGCGGATCCGTGTGCCCGGTGGCGTCGGGCCGGTCCGCGCCCCAGCAGTGCACGTCGAGATCGACCAGCGGCCGCAACTCCCGGGCGAGGAACTCCACGTGAACTCCGGCGCCGCCGTAGACCTCCGGCGGGTATTCCCGGGTGAGCAGGCCGACCTTCATGCCGAAACCCTATGGCCTCCCCGGCCTCCGGCGCAGTCTGGCGTCCAGGGGAATCTTCGGAGTTTTCGGTCACTGCTCAGATGAGCGCGAAGATCACGGCTCGCGGGTGAGGGTGAAGTGGCCGACGCCCTTGGCCGCGGACCGGACCTGCCAGCTGTCCGGTCCGGTCGCCGGGCCCGGGGCGTACCGCAGCCGGTAGTCCGGCTTGCGCGGCGCGACCGAGGTGTCCAGCCAGTGGTAGTTGATCCGCAGCGCGAGGCTCATCAGCGGGTTCGCCTTGGCGATCCGCTGCTCGACGAGCGAGACGGCCTGGCCGCGGTCGGAGAACTCGTCGAGGATCGCGCACTCGCAGTAGTAGGCCAGGGTGCCGATCTCGCCGGGACTGGCGACGCTGGCCCCGGCGAGGCGGGCGCCGAGTTCCGTCCCGACGCGGGCGTAGTCGGTGGAGCTGGCCCAGTTCCCGAAGATCACCGGCGACTTCCACGGCAGGCCCTGCGCGGCGTCGACAGCGGCACCGGCCAGCACCAGGACGCCGGTGAGGCCGAGCGCGAGGGCCGGGGGCGCGCCGCGCAGCGCCGGGCGTTCGCGGGCCTGCGCGGACCAGGCGCCGAACGCGGCGACGGCGAAAGCGCTCGTCGCGGTCATCGGGGCCACGTAGTACCAGTGGAACGGCCCGACCCCGAGGAACGAATACGCGACGTAGTAGAGGATCCCGCCGCCGGCCAGCGCGGCGAGGGGGCCGAGCGCGGGGAACTCCGGCCACCGGACCCCGAACCGCGCGGCGGCCCACCCGGCCAGCGCGACGACGCCGAGCAGCGCCGGGAGGAACGACACGAGCACGGTGACCGGCCAGCCGACGTAGTACATGACCGGCCCGGTGCTGTAGGTCCACGGCGCGAACAGCCCGGCCTGCGTCTGCTTGATCACCAGCGTGTCCGGCACGAACGACCCGAAGGCGACCCAGCTGACGACGAACCACGGCGCCGCCGTCAGCACCGCCCACCCGGCGGCGGGCAGCAGCCGGCGGCGGATCGCGGGCGCGCTCACCGCGATCACCACGACGAAGACCACGAGGTCCAGCCGGGTGAGGATCGTGAGGCCGGCGGTCACGCCGAACAGCAGCGGCCGGCCTTCGAGCGCGAAGACCGTGAGCACCAGCAGCACGGCCGGGATCAACAGGACTTCCAGGCCGATCGCGGACAGCACGAACGGGTTGAGCAGCACGAGCGTGACGCCGAGGACCCCGGCGGCGAGCGGCAGGGCCAGCGCGCGGCCCAGGCGCTGCCACGCCCAGCCGAGCGCGCCGCCGCACAGCACCGTGAGGACGCCGAGCGCGATGACCGGGTGCGGGCCGCCGGAGATCCGCGTCACCAGGGTCAGCGCGGCGAGGAGCAGGACGTTCAGCGGGGAGGTCGCGGAGTTCGCCGGCGAGCCCGGGATCAGGCCCCACTCGCCGTGCACGGCGAGGTTCTTCGCGTAGGCGAGGGTGATGTAGCCGTCGTCGGTCAGGCTGCCGCGCACCACGAGGAAGACGGCGGCGCCCAGCACCGCCCCGAAGACCGGCAGCCACCGGTGCGTCGTGTTCGTGTGGTCCGCGGTCGTCCGTTCCGCGTCCGTCTCCGCAAGCATTCGCCCACCTCGCGGAACCACCGCCCGCTGTCCGACTGCCATGGCCCGGCACCGTAGCGACGGCGCATTACCGGGGTGCTACACCCGGGTCACGGCCGCCGTCCCCGCCGGGGTTCACCCGATGGTGGCATGGCCCGGCCGGGCTCGCAGCGTGGCTCCACTGTGGACGGGCGGACCGGTCGGCGGGTCGTGACCAGGGCCGGCGCGCTGCGGCCGGTCAGGAGCAGGGCGCCGAGCCCGAGGAGCGGACCGAGGTCCAGGCCGGTGTCCGGCGGGTGGTGGCGGTGGTCGTCGGAGTCGCCCGGACCGCGCCGCGACCCGGGTCCACTCGACCAGGTGGGGTGGATCGCTGCGGCATCCGAGGGATAGCGATGCGCAAGCGTTGCGCCCGGGTATAGCTTGGGGAGCAGCGCCCCTACCGCCCACGACTGGGCCGGCCGTGGCGGGTTGCCACACCCCGCGGCCGTCCGGATCCGGTCGACGCGGGCCGGATCCCCGGCGCCGGGCGGCGCCGAGGGGGACGCGGCAGGCCGACGCCCCGCCGCCGCGTCCCCCGTGGCGCGCCGCCGGGTGTTTCGGTTGCGCAGCGCCCGTTCCCCGGTTCGGCTTCGTCGCGTGACGGCGGCGCTCGCCGCGTTCCGCCGGCCGTCGCCACCCCCGCTGATCGCCGGCGGCGGTCCGGACCACCGTGTCCCCGCCGGTCAGGCGGCCTGGCCGTCGCTAAGCTGCGACGAGCGAGGCGAAGGGGAACGGTGGAACCGAAGAACGTCGAGACGGGTGCTTGGGCGCCGGGCAAGGTCGCCGAGCTGCTCGGCGTCTCGCCGGTGACGCTGCGCAGCTGGAGCGCGCGGTACGGGATCGGCCCGTCGGCCGCGGCCACCGGGCGCCACCGCCGCTACTCCGACGCCGACGTCCGGCGGCTGCAGCACATGCAACGGCTGGTCGCGCGGGGGATGCCCGTCCGCGAAGCCGCCGCTACGGCCTTCGGGGCCTCACCGGCCGGCTCGCCGGAAGTGCCCGCGGCCCGCCGGGTGCGCGAGCTCGAGGACGCCGCCGAGGAGCTGCGCTCGGCGTCGGTCGCGGGGTTGCTCGACGAAACCCTCGGCACGCTCGGCCCGGCCGCCGCCTGGACCGACGTCCTGGCCCCGGTCCTGCGCGGCCTGGGTGACCGCTGGCAGCGCGGCGACGTCTGCTTCGCGTCGGAATGGGCCCTGACGTCCGAAATCTCGCTGGCGTACGAGCGGTTCAGCCGCGGCTTCCCGGCGGCCGTCCCGGGCCGGCCGGTGCTGCTGGCCTGCTGCCCGAACGAGCGGCACTCCCTGCCGATGGAGGCCCTCCGCGCGACCCTGGCCGAGGCCGGGATCCCGGTCGCCTACCTCGGCCAGCTCGTCCCGGCCGAGACGGTCGCCGACCTGGCGGCGCGCCTCGACCCGGTACTGGTGCTGCTGTGGTCCCTGGCTGCCCCGACGGCCGACGACCTGCTCGCCGCCCGCGTGCGCGACCTCGGCCGCGCGGTGGGCACGGCCGGGCCGGGCTGGCAGCACCTGGGCGACCGCGGCTTCGCCCGGGTGAACGACCTGGCGTCGGCGGTGGAGCTGGCCGTCGAGCACGCCGAGGCGTAGGTCCGTCGGACCCGCGCTCGACGGGGTGCTCGCGTCCGCTCAGTCCAGCTCCTCGAGGGCCCGCTTCAACTCCGGCACCACCGCGTCCCCGAGCCGCTCGAACTCGCGCTTCACCAGCGGGCTCGCCAGCTTCGCCCACCCGTGGAACACGATCGTCGCGCGGTAGCGGACCGTCGTGCCGTCCGGGCCCGCCGACAGGCCGAAGTCGTCCGTCGAGGTCGCCGTCTTGTTCTCGCCCACGAACGTCACGCGGCCGGTGTCGCGACGGGTCAGGTGGTAGTCCAGCTCCGTCCGGCGGCCGCGGAACTCCGACACGTTGTGCCACTCGGCGCCCACCGCGATCGGGCCGGAGTCCGTGCGGGTGCACGACACCGTGCCCGGGTCCCACTCCTCGGTGTGCGCGAAGTCCGCGAGGTACGCCGCGACGCGCGCGACCGGCGTGCGCACGGTGACAGTGCGTTCGACCTGGACCATCGGACCTCCGGAGCGGTTCGTTGCGCAGCCGTTGCAACCGTAATGGGCACCGCTCAGCGGGGCACGCCGAACCGCTCGCCGACATCGATGTCATGTTTTCCGAATTCTTGTCTGCCTTGTCTTCTTGACGCTTCCGGCGCGCGCGGCGGAAGCTTCCTGGCAACGTTGTCACCCCCTCTTCACGGCGCCACCCCGCCAGGTCCGGCCGCCGCTTTCAGATCGGAGTTCGCATGGCGGAGGAGTACGGCACCGTCCCGGATGTCGAGCCCGCGGAGGTGGCCGCCGTGTCGCGGCGGCACGTCCTGGCCGCCGGGACCGGGCTGCTGGCCGGCTTCGGTCTCGCGGCCGTCCTGCCCGGGGTCGCGTCCGCGGCGCCCGCCGTCGCCGACGGCCGGGCGGAGAAGACCGACCTGGCCCTGTTCCGGCCGGTGCAGGTGTCCTCGACCGACTACGCCGCCACGCCGGGCGAGTTCGCCGTCGACGGCCTCGCCCAGGTCGGTGTGAAGGGCTCCGGCTGGCGTGCCACCCCGGGCGACGGCCAGTGGATCGTCGTCGACCTCCAGGGGTCGTGCCGGATCGACTCGGTCGTGCTGACCTTCGAGGCGCGGCCCGGCGACCCGGCCTTCGACGGCGCGGCGTCCCGCAGTCACACCAGCGGTTTCGAGATCCAGTCCAGCTACGCGACGGCGTTCGACCTCGACGTCTCGGGCGACGGCCGGGCCTGGCGCACCGTCCACCACACCGACGCCGGCACCGGCGGCGTCGTGACGATCCCGCTGCCGGCCGTCACCGCGCGCTGGGTCCGGTTCACCGCGTCGAGCCGCTCGACGACCAACCCGCTGGGCCTCAACGGCTTCCAGGTCTTCGGGACCGGCCCCCGGAACCGCCCGGCGGTGCACGGATGGACCAGCTTCCCGGTCCGCCCGCACGACGACCCGCCCGCGCTCGCCGTCGCGCCCGACGGGACCGTCCCGCTCGAGTCCGGCTGGGTCCTCACCATGGACGACTGGGCGCCCACCGGCGACGGCAAGGCGCTGTCCGGTTCCACTGTGGACACCCGCGGTTGGCTCCCGGCGACCGTTCCGGGCACGGTCCTGGCCTCGCTGGTCGAGCAGGGCCAGCTGCCCGACCCGGTGTCGGGGATGAACACCCTGCACGTCCCGGAAGCGCTGTCGCGCCACGCCTGGTGGTACCGCCGCCGCTTCTCGCTCCCGCGCGGCCTCGACACGTCGGCGGGCCGGCACGTCTGGCTCGAGTTCGACGGCGTCAACCACGAAGCGCAGATCTGGCTCAACGGCGCCGAAATCGGCACCCAGAGCAACCCGTTCGGCCGCGGCGCCTACGACGTCACCGCCGCCCTGCGCCGCACCGGGGACCAGGCCCTCGCCGTGAAGATCTCGCCGATGCCGCGGCCGGGCAGTCCCAGCGACAAGGGTGCGAACGGCAGCTCCTGGGTCGACGCCGGCAGCACGATGTTCGACAATTCGCCGACCTACCTCGCGGTGTCGGGCTGGGACTGGATGCCCGCGGTCCGCGACCGCGCGTCCGGCATCTGGGACCACGTGCGCCTGCGCTCGACCGGCGCCGCCGTCCTCGGTGACGTCCGTGTCGACACGAAGGTGCCCGACGCCGGCACCGCCGTCGTGACGCTCACCGTGCCGGTGCGCAATGCAGCTCCGACGGCCCAGCGCGTCAAGGTCACCGCCGCCTTCGGCCCGGTGAACGTCGCCAGCACGGTCACCGTCCCGGCCGGGCAGACCACCGACGTCGCGTTCCCCGCCCAGCAGGTCAAGAACCCGAAGCTGTGGTGGCCCAACGGCTACGGCGACCCGAACCTCTACGACCTGACACTCATCGCCGCGATCGGCGCGTCCACCAGTGACCGGCGGACGACGAAGATCGGCCTGCGCCAGATCGGCTACCAGTACGACCTGCCGATCGTCATCGCCGACGGCCGGGCCACGCAGTCCGTCGACCTCGCGCCGCAAACCGCCCGGTTCGTCCGGATGCAGGGCCTCAAGCGCGCCACGGGCTGGGGCTTCTCGCTCTGGACGATGTCCGTGGTCGCCAGCTTGGCGCCGGACACGGACCTGGCGCGGGGCAAGACCGCGACTTCGTTGTCGGTGGCCGACGGCAACCCGCCCGAGCGGGCCTTCGACGGCGACCCGAACACCCGCTGGACGTCGGCCTACGACGACAACCAGTGGCTGCAGGTCGACCTCGGCGCCGCGACGGCGTTCGACCGCGTCGTCCTGACCTGGGAGACCGCCTACGCGGCGACCTTCAAGATCCAGGTGTCGCAGGACGGCGACACCTGGACCGACGCCGCGTCGGTGGACAACAGCCCGAAGCCGCTGACCTTCCTCGTCAACGGCGTCAAGGTGTTCGCCCGCGGCGGCAGCTGGGGCTGGGACGAGCTGCTGCGCCGGATGCCGGAGGAGCGGACCGACGCCGTCGTCGCGATGCACCGCGACATGAACTTCACCCTGATCCGCAACTGGGTGGGCTCGTCCTATCGGCAGGAGCTGTTCGACGCCTGCGACAAGTACGGCATCCTGCTGTGGAACGAGTTCTGGGACGGCTGGTCGACCGACCCGGCCAACCACGACATCTTCCTCGCGCAGGCGAAGGACACGGTGCTGCGCTACCGCCACCACGCGTGCGCGACGGTCTGGTTCGGCTGCAACGAAGGCACGCCGCCGCCGGTGATCGACAACGCGCTGCGCGACATCGTCCACGACAACACCGACCTGCTCTACCAGGGCAACTCGGCGGGCGGCGTGATCACCGGCGACGGGCCCTACTACTGGCAGGACCCGAAGCGGTACTTCACGGGCGAGGCGACCGGCGGCAAGTACGGGTTCTGGAGCGAGATCGGGCTGCCGACCGTGTCGGTCGTGGAGAGCATGCGCAACCTCGTCGGCCAGGACGACCCGGGCTGGCCGATCGGCGCGCCGTGGTTCCTGCACGACTGGTCCACGAACGGCAACCAGTCGCCGCAGAGCTACCTCGCGGCGATCGACGCGCGGCTCGCGCCGTCGACGAGCCTGGCCGAGTTCAGCCGCAAGGCGCAGTTCGTCAACTACGAGAGCATGCGCGCGATCTTCGAGGCCTGGAACACGAGGCTGTGGGCCGACGCCACCGGCGTGCTGCTGTGGATGTCGCACCCCGCGTGGCACAGCACGGTCTGGCAGACCTACGACTACGACCTCGACGTCAACGGCAGCTACTACGGCGCGCGCAAGGGCTGCGAGGCCCAGCACGTGCAGGCCGACCTGACGACGTGGCAGGTCCGGGTCGTCAACCACACACCGGCCGCGCTGAGCGGGGTGACGGTCACCGCACGGCTGTTCTCTTTGGACGGTGCCTCGCTCGGTGCTCCCGCGCAGCAGAGGCTGGACGTCGCCGCGAACATGGGCGCGACGGCGTTCACGGTGCCGTTCGACGCCGCGCACCCGGACCTGCACCTGCTGCGGCTGACCCTGACCGACGCGCGCGGCGCGGTGCTGTCGGAGAACACGTACTGGCGTTACCGCAGCGACACGGCCATGCGGGCGCTCAACCAGCTCCCGGGCGCGCGGCTGACGTCGTCGTTGAAGGCGGATGGTGACGCGTACACGGCGACGATCCGCAACGACGGCAAGACGGTCGCGGCGATGATCCGGCTGTCGCTGCGGGAGCGCAACGGCACCGACCGCGTCCTGCCGACCCGCTACGGCGACAACTACTTCTGGCTGCTGCCGGGGGAGAGCCGCACGGTCCGCGTCGAGCCACGGCGGCGCGTGCCGAACGCCCGGCTGCAGGTGGAGGCCTACAACGTGGCGGCCAAATTGATCTAGGCGCTTTTCTGTCGGACCCCGCCGCTAGGCTCGCGGGGTCCGCGAGCGAGGAGTTCCGGTGCGTGGCTGTGGGTCGCGATCCGGAGCGTGTGGAGGGGTGCCGCGAGTACCCCTCACCCTCCGCCGACGACCAGCCCGGAGCCGATCCGGGTCTCGGTTCTCCTCGCTCGCGGGCCTGACGTGGGGGAGGGGCGGTCATCGAAGAGCTGTACCGGCTGGTGCTGGCCAGGGCGGCGTACCAGGACGCCTTCTTCGCCTGGCCACAGCCGGCCCGGGAGCGCTACGTGTCGCTGCTGCGGGCGGCGGATCCGTTGTGGGCGCAGGGTTTCCTGCGCTGGCTGCGCTTCGCGACCCCGATGCGCTACCCCGCCCTGGTCGGCGCGGCGGCGTTCGTGGCCGGGCGGCTGGAGCGGGGCGAGCACGGGGTGTCGCGGCAGGTGATCGCGTCGGTGCTGCGCCGCGCCGACGACCCGGGACACCTGCTGGCCTACTGGGCGGCGGCGTACGGGCCATCGCTGCCGAAGCCGGTGAAACGCGGGGTGGCCGACGCGGTGACCCGCCTGTACGACGAGCCGGCGCTCCTGGCGTACGACGACGGTGGTCACCACTTCGAGCTGGGCTTCGTGCGCGGTGACCTGCCCCGGCACGGCGGGATCGGGACACCGCGGCCGGCGCGGTTCGGTGAGGTGATCAGGCTGGTGCACCCGCGGGCTCGCGATCGGGCGCAGGGCGATTTGTTCCGGTACGCGCTGGCCCGGCGGTTCGGGAGGGTGCGGACGGTCCCGGCGACGTTGCCGTTGGTGCGGAGCTGGGCCGGGTCGCCGGTCTCGCCGGTTTCGCAGCTGCGCGCGCCGGAAGATCTGCGGGGCGCCAGTGCGGGGCTTTCGGTGCTGTCCGCCGAGCGTGCGGTGCCGGCCGGGCCGATGCACGCCATCGCCGGAGTCCGGTCGGGCACCGGCAACCCGCCGTCCGGGCAGTTCCTTGCCCAGTTGCGGCACGCCGGAACTTCGCCGCACGCCGAAACAGTCCTAGCGGCCCTCCCCATCGTCGACCTGCTGGCCCAGCCGGGCGGCCTCGCCCGCCTCGAACCGCTCATCCCGCACCTGCCCCTCTCCGCGCTGCTCGCCCACCTGCGCCGGTTCGACGCCGCCGGGATCGGGTTCGAGACCGCCATGGCCGTCGCCGCGCGGATCGCCGATCCCGCCGAAGTCCGCGCGTCCGGGCTGGGGCCGCTGCGGTTCGCCTTGGCCTGGGGCGCGGTGGACAGCCGGCGGTGGGAACCCGCGCTGGCCGCCGGGGCCCGGCACAGCCTCGGCGCCGTCCCGCGGCTGCGCGGGCGCACCCTCGTCCTCGTCGAACCGCGCAGCGACACCCGGATCGTCTTCGGGCTCGCCCTCGCCCAGCGGTGCGAGGCCGCCGACCTCGCCGTCCTCGGTGGCGGGCGGTTCCCGCTCGACCCCGACGAGTCGCCGCTGCACGCCCTGATCCGCTGGCATTCGACGGACCTGGGAGCCCCCACCGCCCCGGCCGGGTACGACCGCGTCGTCCTCGTCACCGAGCAGCTCGGCGAGGAGCCGGACGTGCCCGCCGATGTCCCGCTCTACGTCTGGGAGACCCGCCGGCACAGCGGGCACGAACACGAGCCGCAGTTCGCGACCGGTTCGCGGCGCGGGTTCTTCCGCGGGCTCGGCGACGCGTCCTTCCTGATCATCCCCTGGTGGGGGGAGTTCGTCGCCCACAACAGAATACAAAGCTGATTTCGTAGCCGGAGACGAACTAGGCTGGTGATGTCGCGCCTAGCTTCGGGAGGTGCTCGTTTCGGTGAACCTGCGCCCGCACGCCAGCCTCGGCCGTGTCCTCGACGACCTGGGCGGCACCCTCCTGGACCTCGTGCTCGGGGACGGCGACCGCCCCGGCGGCATCGGTGGCGTCGCCATCCACGACCCCCTCGACGAACCCGCCCTGCCCCAGCACGCCCTGATGCTGGGCGTCGGCCTCGCCGAACCGGACGAGGTGGTGCGCCAGCTGCGGACCCTGGCCCGCCACGACGCCGCCGGCCTCGTGGTGCGCGCCCCCGTCACGGTCACCGCGGCGATCACCGCCGCCGTCGAGGAGACCGGCGTCGCGCTGCTGAGCCTGGCGCGCGGCGCGTCGTGGGCCCAGCTCGCCGCGATGCTGCGGTCGCTGCTGGCCGAGGGCGACGTCGGCGACGCCGAACCCGAGATGCTGGCCGGGCTGCCCTCGGGTGACCTGTTCGCCGTGGCCAACGCGATCGGGGCGCTCATCGACGCCCCGGTCACCATCGAGGACCGCCGTTCGCGCGTGCTCGCGTTCTCGGGCCGCCAGGACGAAGCCGACCCGTCGCGGGTCGAGACCATCCTGGGGCGCCAGGTGCCCGAGCGGTTCTCCCGGATGCTGGCCGACCGCGGCGTGTTCCGCGAGCTCTACCGCAGCGACCGGCCGGTGTACGTCGACCGGCCGCCGGAAAGCCCCGACGGCTTCAAGATCCCCCGCGTGGCCGTCGCGGTCCGGGCGGGCGACGAAATCCTCGGCTCCATCTGGGCCGCGGTGCGCGAGCCGCTGACCCCCGATCGCACGCAGGCCCTCTGCGACGCGGCCCGCCTGGTGGCGCTGCACCTGCTGCGCGTCCGGGCGGGTGCCGACGTCGAACGCCGGCTGCGCGCGGACCTGGTGAGCACGGCGCTCGAAGGCGGGGCCGCCGCGCGGGAGGCGCTGAGCCGGCTGGGGCTGGCCGACCAGCCGGTCGTCGTCCTGGCGCTGGCGGTGCTCGAGAACGGTGCGGAGGACCCCGAGATCGCCACCGAACGCCAGCGCCTGGCCGACGGCTTGGCGATGCACCTGAGCGCGGTCCACCCGCGCTGCGCGGCGGCGCTCGTGGGCGACATCGCGTACGGGCTGGTGCCGGTGACCCGTGACGCGGACGGGGAGCGGCGCGCCCTGCGGATCGCGAACGACTTCCTGGACCGGGTGGGTGATCGCGTCCGGGCGGTGGTCGGGATCGGGCCGGTGGCGCGCAGCGCGGCCGAGTTGCCGGAAGCCCGCGACAGCGCGGACCGGGCGTTGCGGGTCCTGCGGTCGGGCAGCGGCCCGGGGCGCCGGGTGGCGTCGCTGGCCGACGTGCACGTCGAGGCGCTGCTATTGGAGCTGCAGGACCTGGTCGCCGCCCGCGGCGACCGCCCGACCGGCCCGGTCGCGCGCCTGCTGGACTACGACGAGCAGCACCACGCCCACCTGGTCGAGACGTTGCGGGCCTGGCTCGACGCCTTCGGCGACGTCATCGCCGCGTCGGCCGCGGTCCACGTGCACCCCAACACGTTCCGGTACCGCCTGCGCCGCCTCGCCGAGGTCGGCGGCTTCGACATGACGGACCCGGAGGCGCGCTTCGCGGCGATGCTCCAGCTCCGGGTGGTGGCCCCACCGGCCTCCTGACGACTGTGCGGAAAGGGGCATCACGCGTGATCAGCGGGGTATCACGCGTGATTCCAGAGGCATCGGCGCGATGCCTGCCCCATCACGCGCGATGCCCCTCCCATCACGGGAGATGCCCCTCGGGACACGCGTGATGCCTCTTCGCGCACGCGATGCCGGCGTCCGAAATGTCGGTGATTAACCGCCGGTTGATCACCGCTACTTGGTGAGTTACCTACTTTCGACCGGTGTGCGACACCTTCGGGGCATGTGAACCTGCACGGACTTCACGTCAGGTGATCAAGTTTCCACGGAGGTGTACCGGGTGTCACGCAAACGGGTCATCGCAGGGACGGCGGCGGTGAGCGCGGCCGTTGTCGCGGTGTCGCTGGCCACGACCGGCTCGCCGGCCTACGCGACCATCGCGCAGCCGTCGATGCACGCGCTGAATTCCCTCGCGATGCCGTTCGGCAGCGTCGTGCGGTCGCAGCAGGAGATCGGCGGTGTGCCGGTGTTCGGCGGCCAGTTGATCCAGGTCCGCGACAAGGCCGACGCGGTCCTCGCGACCCACGGCCGCACCACGAAGAAGACGACGGGCGCGTTCCCGGCGAGCGCCACGGGCGCCTCGGACGCCGCCATCGCGGACGTCGCGAAGCGCACCGGCCTGCCCGCGAACACGCTGAAGGCCGACGCGCCCCGCGCGTATTGGTACGACGCGACTCTCGGCGGCGCGAAGGGCGACGGCGTCGCGGTGCCGACCTACCAGGTCACCGTGCACGGCAAGAAGCTGAAGGACAAGTGGACCGAGGTCGTCAAGGCCGGCACCGCGGACGTCCTGACGTCGTGGTCCGAGGTCCGCGAGGCCAACCGCGACGTCTGCGACGCCGACCACAAGGTGGTCAGCGGCAGCACCGAGTCGGTCCGCTGCGGCACCTCCTTCGACGTCACCCGCAAGGAGGGCGGCGCCGAGTCGAGCGTCGCCGACGTCAACAACGTCTACACCTTCTTCGGCCAGGCCTCGGACTTCTACCAGAAGTACGTCGGCACCGATCTCACGAACCTGATCGGCGCCGACTACTCCGACGGCACCGGCAAGGCGCTGCGCGGCACGGTCCGGATCTGCGTCGACGGCGAATGCCCGTTCGCGAACGCCTTCTGGGACGGCGAGCAGATGGCCTTCGGCGAGGGCGTCACCACCGACGACATCACCGGCCACGAGCTCACCCACGGCGTCACCCAGCACACCTCCGGGCTGAGCGGCGGCCAGGCCGACTCGATCAACGAAGGCCTGTCGGACGTCTTCGGCAAGTTCATCGGCATCACCTCGAACGACCCCAACGACACCGGCGACAACCGCTGGCTGCTCGGCGCCGGCTCGTCGCTGGGCGCGATCCGGAACATGAAGGACCCGCGCTCGTCGCTGTCCCCGCAGCCGGACATGGTCAACGGCCCGGGCTGGCAGACGAACAACCCGGACGAGCACATCAACGACGGCGTCGTCAACAAGGCCGACTACCTGATCACCGACGGCGACACGTTCAACAACCAGACCGTGCGCGGCCTCGGCCTCGAGAAGTCCGTCCAGATCTGGTGGGGCGTCGAGAACACGCTCACCCAGAGCGCGACCTTCAAGGACGTCGGCGAGGCGCTCGACTCGTCGTGCGCCGCGCTCGCCAAGGCGGGCACCGCGGGCATCACCGACGACGACTGCACCCAGGTCGGCAACGCGGTGAAGGCCACGCAGCTCGACCAGGACCCCAGCTGAGCGAACCCCGACGTCGAAGGCCGCTCCGGGAAACCGGGGAGGCCTTCGACGTAAATCCGGTTGGTGGCGAGGAAGACCGCCGTTACGCTGTGCGCCAGTCCAAGATCGCGTCGCAGGAAGGGAGCCGGCCGTGCCCGTCGCCGTCGTCTCCCGTCCGCGGTCCGAGGTGATCCTCGTGTCTTCGCAGCTCCGGTGTCCGCCGCGCGGCTGACACCGCTTCCGTGACGCGTTCCGTCGCGGCGAATCGCGCTGCCCTGACCGGATCGTCCACAAAGGACCGCGCCGTGCGCACCCACGACCTGACCACCGTCCGCAACCTGGGCATCCTCGCCCACGTCGACGCGGGCAAGACCACCCTCACCGAACGGATCCTGCACCGGACCGGAGCCACCCACAAAACGGGCGAGGTCCACGACGGCACCACCGTCACCGACTTCGACCCGCAGGAACGCGACCGCGGCATCACGATCTTCTCCGCGGCCGTCACCTGTGCGTGGCGGGGCCACCGGGTCACCCTCATCGACACGCCGGGCCACGTCGACTTCACCGCCGAGGTCGAGCGGGCGCTGCGCGTCCTGGACGGCGCGATCGCCGTGTTCGACGCCGTCGCGGGCGTCGAGCCGCAGAGCGAAACCGTGTGGCGCCAAGCCGATCGCCACGGCGTGCCGCGGATCGCCTTCGTCAACAAGATGGACCGCGCGGGCGCCGACCTCGACACGGCCGTCGCGTCGATCCGGGCGCGGCTGCACCCGGCGCCGCTGGTGGTGCAGCTGCCGATCGGGCGCGAGGACGGCTTCACCGGCGTCGTCGACCTGGTGCGCCTGCCGGTGGACGCCTCGGCCGAGGCCCGGCGACGTCGCCGGGTGCTCGAGGAGGCCGTCGCCGAGCTGCACCCCTTGGCGCTGGACGAGTTCTGCGCCACGGGGACCATCTCGGCGGAGACGTTGGACAAGGCCCTGCGGGAGCTGACCCTCAGCGGCGACGGGCTCGTCGTGCTGTGCGGCGCGGCCTACCGCGACCTCGGGATCGAGCCGCTGCTCGACGCCGTCGTCGCCTACCTGCCGTCACCGGCGGACGTCCCGCCGGTGCGCGGTGACCGGCCCGCCGACCCGGCGGCGCCGCTGGCCGCGCTGGTGTTCAAGGTCGTCGCGACGACCACGGGACGGCTGACGTACCTGCGGGTGTACTCGGGAACGCTGCGGAAGGGGGACCAGGTTCGGGACGCGGGGCGCACCGAGCGGATCGCGCGCGTCCTGCGCGTGCAGGCCGACCGGCACGCGCAAGTGGACAGTGCGGTGGCCGGCGACATCGTGGCGGTGGCCGGGCCCAAGGCGGCGCGCGTCGGCGCCACGCTCTGCGCGCCGGACGCCCCGGTGCTGCTGGAGCCGCCGCCGACGGCGGACCCGGTGGTCTCGGTGGCGATCGAGCCGCGCCGGGCGGGCGACGGCGAGAGGCTGACGTCGGCGTTGGCGCGGCTGGCGGAGGAGGACCCGTCGCTGGTCGTGCGGACCGACCCGGAGACCGGGCAGACGCTGCTGTCCGGGCTGGGCGAGCTGCACCTGGAGGTGGCGGTCGAGAAGCTGCGTCGCGACCGCGGGCTGGAGGCAGCGGTCGGGCGGCCGTCGGTGGCGCACCGCGAAACCGTGGTCCGCGGGGTGACGGGGCTGCTGTACCGGCACGTCAAGCAGGACGGCGGGGCGGGCCAGTTCGCTCACGTGGTCCTGGACGTCGTGCCGGCCGCCGAGGGGTTCGAGTTCGCCTCGGCGGTCGTCGGCGGCCGGGTACCGCGCGAGTACGTCCGCGCGGTCGAGGCCGGCTGCCGGGACGCGCTGGCCGACGGACCGCTGGGCGGGCACCCGGTGACGGGCCTGCGGGTGGTGCTGACCGACGGCACGACGCACCCGAAGGACTCGTCGGACCTGGCGTTCCGGACGGCGGGACGGCTCGGCCTGCGGGAAGCGTTGCGGGCCTGCGCCATGCAGTTGCTCGAACCGGTCGCCGAGGTGGTCGTGACGGTCCCGGCCGACGCGGTCGGCGGGGTGCTCGGTGACCTGGCCGCCCGCCGCGGCCGGGTGGCGGGCTCGGAGGTCCGCGGCGGCACGGCGGTGGTGACGGCGACGGTCCCGGTGGCGGAGCTGTTCGGCTGCGCGGCCGGACGCAGGGCCGGGGCACGTTCACCGCCCGGCCGTCAGGCTACGCACACCGGCGTGGAGTCCGACGCGCCCATCGTCGTCCGCGACGAGGACGACCCCGGCTGGGCCTCCCGCGGCGCGCACAAACTGCTGGGCGCCCTCG
>NZ_JBFBAG010000011.1:0-218857 GCF_040682155.1 Amycolatopsis sp. NPDC051371 | reverse complement strand
TGGTCATGCTTCCGCCGCCGACGACAACACCAAGCCCGCCTCAGTCACTACAAACGCCGCGGCTACCCACTCACGTAACTGCCGTTGCAGTACTAGCCCGGAGCAGCGCCACATCAGGATTTCAATGTCAGCTCGATGAGCTGCTGTTCCAGCTTCCGCGCGGCCGCCACCTCGATGCCGACGCCCCACAGCGGCGCCGTGCTCGCCCCGTCGGCCGCGGCGACGACCAGGGTGACGACGTGGCCGGGGAGGCCGTCGTCGTGGAGGTCGCGGTCCCAGCGCTCCGCGTCCGCCCGGGCGAGCTCGGCGATCTCGGGGATCGAGATCAGCTGGGCGATCAGGGCGATGTTCTCCCGGATCGCGACCTCGTCCTGAGACGTGTCCAGCGACGCCCGGACGTACGCGCGGGTCAGCCGGCCCGGCGCGTTGTCTTCCGGATCCAGAGCCGCCAGTACCTCGGCGCGGTAGGTGTCCAGGAGGTCCTGCGCGAGGGTGCGGACCAGCGCGTCTTTGGCGGGGAAGTGGTACAGCAGCCCGCCTTTCGACACGCCGGCGGCTTTCGCGATGTCGTCGAGCGAGGCGGAGATCCCGCGGGTGCGGATGACCGTCCCGGCCGCGTCGAGCAGCGCCCGGCGCGTCTCTTCGGGGCTGCGGCCGGCTTTGCGGGGCATGCTCAGTCCTTTCCGGACGGAATCGTACGCCAGGCGATCACCGCGGCGACGGCGGTGATGGCCGCCGCCGCGAGCGACGTCACCTGCATGGCGCCGGTGAACGCTTCGCGCGCGGCGTGAGCGAGATCGGATGCCGGGTCGAGCACGTTCGCTGCCGCGGCGAGGGAGTCGCGCACTTCGCCGGGAACCGGGCCGGCCGGCAGGAAAGCGCGGTAGCCGACGGTGACCAGCGAGCCGAGGATCGCGATGCCCAGCGCCGCGCCGAGTTCGTAGGCGGTCTCGGAGATCGCCGACGCCGAGCCGGCCTTGTCCCGCGGGACGGCGGACAGCACGGAGTCGACGGTGATCGTCAGCGCGAACCCGACGCCGAGCCCGACCGGCACCAGGCTCAAGCCCAGCCACCAGTACTGCGGCGCTCGTTCGGCCACCGCGACCAGGGCGAGTCCCAGCGCGGCGACGGCGAGGGCCACCGCGACGGCCCGGCCCCGGCCGAGCCGGCCGACGACCACCCCGACCGCGGCCACGACGACGATCGAGGCCAGCGTCGCCGGCATCTCCGCGAACCCGGCCTGCAGCGGCGAGAAGCCGCGGACGAGCTGCAGGTACTGGGAGAAGAAGAACAGCAGGCCCATCAACGCGAACACCGCGATGAAGCTGGCGAGGACGGCGCCGCTGAACGCCCCGTTGCGGAACAGCGCGACGTCGATCAGCGGGCTTTCCGCGCGTCGCTGCCGGCGCACGAACCCGACGCCGGACACGACTCCGACGGCGGCCGCGACGGCCACCTGTGCGTCGATCCCCGAGCTGACGGCGTGCTTGACCGCGTAGACCAGCGGGACGATCGCGGCCATCGACAGGCCGGCCGAGAGCAGGTCGAAACGGCCCGGGCGCGGATCGCGCGACTCCGGCAGCAGGATCGCGCCCGCGATCAGGAAGACGACGACGATCGGCACGTTGATCAGGAACACCGAGCCCCACCAGTAGTGCTCCAGCAGCACCCCGCCGACGAGCGGGCCGAGCGCGATCCCGCCGCCGGACCCGGCCGACCAGATCGCGATGGCACGGGTGCGTTCGCGCGGGTCGGCGAACAGGGTGCGGATGAGCGAGAGCGTCGACGGCATGATCGTCGCGCCCGCGATCCCGAGCAGCAGGCGGGCCACGACGAGCGTGCCCGCGGTGGGGGAGAACGCGGCCAAGGCGGACGCCAGCCCGAACGCGGCGGTGCCGATGAGCAGCACCCGCTTGCGGCCGAACCGGTCGGCCAGGTTGCCCGCCGTGACCAGCAGGCCGGCCAGGGCGAGGGAGTAGACGTCGCCGATCCAGAGGATCTCGGTCGCGGTCGGCGCGAGCTCGCGGGTCAGCGACGGCACGGCGAGGTACAGCACGGTGCCGTCGATGGCGAGCAGCAGTACCGCGCCGACCAGCACGCCGAGCGCGGCCCAGCGGCGCCGGTGGCTCAACGGGGTGGGTCCCGAAGTCGGCAGGATGACGGTCATGACGCTTACTATACCGTCTGGACGGTACAGTAAGCGAGGTAGATCAGGTCACAGCGCGGGGCGCGTGTGGTCAGTCGTCGAGGTGCGCGGCGGGTCCCAAGGGTGAGGGGGTCAGCTCTTGCGCGAGGATGAGGTTCACGTGCACCGCGGCGTGCCCCAGTACCCGCCGCGTGGCGGCGAGCGCGGTCAAGGCCACGAGGACGCTCGTCCCGACGAGCAGGCCGCCGACGGTGTCGCCGGGAATCACGGCGGCGACGGAGGCGGCCACGAGAACGGGCGGCCACCAGCGGGCGGGGAGTGCGTGCCGCGGGCGCCGGACCCCGGCTCGCGCGCGTTGCCGATGCAGGGCCATGTCGCCTCCGATCCGCCGCCGGGTGGTCCTGCATCATGACTGACCGGCTCGTCCGGGTTACCGGGTATTCGCGTTCCGTACACGATCGCCCGAAATCTCCGTCGAACGGCCCAATCGTGCCTGCTGTGGGTGTCGGGGACCGGCGTGGACATCACCACATCGGGGCTCGAAGTCTGTTCGATCAAGTGTTAGCCCGAGGTGCTTAGGATGGAGGAAGGAGGTGGACATGACGTCGGAGGAGCTGATGATCGAGTTCGCCTTGACGCGCCTCGACCACCCGGACCTGGACCTCGAAGACCTGGCGGCGCTCGTGGTGCGCCGGGGTGGGCCCGAGCGGGTGCTGGAGTTCGCTTCGGAGAACTTGGCGGAGCGCGGGGAGCTGCGGGGCGCGCTGTTCCCGGCGGCGGTCGAGCACGTGCTGCGGGTGGTGCTCACGTTGCGCGGTCCTTCGGACTAGCTCGGGACCGCGCTGCTGGGGCAGGTGTTGCCTCCGACAGCTCTCTTTGCCGGGCGGGGCCACCGATCGGTCGGTCGCGGGCGGGAGTGACCGGTCGTTCTCCCGGTTGGCCAGCCTGAGCAGCTGTATACACATCGGCGGCAGGGCGACCGGTCGTTCTTCGCCTATCCAGCACGGCGGGAAACTTTCGGTCGGAGTGACCGATCGTTCTGCTAGATCCAGCCGCGCGGCGGCGCCCGCAGCGGGCGGGCGACCGGTCGTTGTCCTAAGTCCCGCCCACCGCGCGACGCAACCCGCGCCGGTCGAACACCAGCTCCCGAGCCGTCCCGAGCGCCGTCGCGATGGCCCCCGCCAGCACCGCATCCTCACCCAGCTGCCCGGCCACGATCTCTGGCACCACCGGCACGGTCGCGGCCAGCGCCTGACGCATCGGCGACGCCAGCAGGTCCGCATTACCCCCGATCCCGCCCCCGAGCACGATCAACCGCGGATCGAGCACCGCAGTGACCGCCGCGACCACGTAAGCCAGCTTCTCCGCTTCCTCCGCAACGACCCGAAGCGCCGCGAGTCCCCACCCCGGGCCAACCGGAACACGTCCTTCGCCGATCGCGCGGCCAATCCCAGTGCATGGGCCGCCTCGACCACCGCCTGGTCCGCGGCCGCCGTCTCCATCGGGCCCGGACGTCGGGCACCCGTCGCCGCCGGGAGTGGGCCGAAAGGCAAGTCCGCGATCTCGCCCGCCGCTCCGTGCGCTCCCCGGAACAGCCGCCCGTCGACCAACAGCCCCATGCCGATCCCCGTACCGACCGTCAGGCACACCAGCACGTCGACGCCCAGCGCCGCCCCGAGCGCGTGCTCGCCCACCGCGCACAGGTTCGCGTCGTTCTCCACCACGACGTCCGAACCCGCGCCGGCCAGCGCCGCGACGAGCTCGTGCAGCAACCCGCGCCGCTCCCAGCCCGGCAGGTTCGGCGCGCGGTGGACCGTCCCCGTCGCCGGGTCGGGGACGCCGGGCGTGCCGACCACCGTCGAGACGACGTCGTGCGGGGCCAGGCCGGCCGAAGCCACCGCCCGTTCGACGGATTCGCTTACGGTACGCACCAAAGCGCTCGCGGAACGGCACCGGTTGGGCTCGTCGAGCCGCGCCACGATGCTGCCTTCCAGGTCGGCCACGGCGAGCCGGATCACCCGCCGGCCGATGTCGACGCCGACGACGTGGCCCGCGTCCGGCGCCGCCCGGTAGACGACCGCCGCGCGGCCCGGGCCGGCCAGGCTGCGTCCAGTGGTCCGGACCAGTCCGTGCTGCTCGAGATCGAGGAGCGCCTGTCCCACCGTGGGTTTGGACAGCCCGGTCGCCGCCGCGATCTGCGGTCGCGTCGCTTCGCCCTGCCCGCGCAGCCGCTCCAGCACCAAGCGCTGGTTCAGCGCCCGCATGCTCGCCGGGGTTCCCACCTGCGGCCCGATTCGCCCCACGACGTCCCCATCTCCGATCCGCGTTGCCGCAAGTTTATCCACGGAACTCTTTCGACCTCGTCCGTTCTATGTTAAGAAACTTTACTAACTACTAGACGGAGGCACGTCGTGAGTTCACCCACTCGCTCAGGGGAGCCGCAACCCGCCCTTGAGCGCAAGATCGGCCCCATGCAGGCCACCGCGATCAACATGACCCAGATGTGCGGTATCGGCCCGTTCGTCACGATTCCCGCCATGGTCGCCACCATGGGCGGCCCGCAGGCGATGTTCGGCTGGATCATCGGGGCGATCGTCGCACTGGCCGACGGGCTCATCTGGGCCGAGCTCGGCGCCGCGATGCCGGGCGCCGGCGGCACCTACCTGTACCTGCGCGAAGCGTTCCAGTACCGCACCGGACGGCTGATGCCGTTCCTGTTCGTCTGGAGCGCGGTGCTGTTCATCCCGCTGATCATGTCCACGGGCATCATCGGCCTCGTCCAGTACCTCGGCTACCTGATCCCCGGCGTCACCGACGACGGCGGCACCACGGCGCTGGGCAAGATCATCGGCGTCGGTGTCACGCTTGTCATCGTGGCCGCGCTGTTTCGCAAGATCGGCCAGATCGGCAAGCTCACGACCGTGCTGTTCGTGGTCATGCTGATCGCGGTGCTCACGACGATCGTCGCGGCGTTCTCGCACTTCAGCGGCGCGCAGGCGTTCGCCTTCACCCCGGGCGCGTTCAGCTCGGCGGGCGAGGGCACGTTCTGGGGCGGCCTCGGCGCCGGCCTGATCATCGCGATCTACGACTACCTCGGCTACAACACGACGGCCTACCTCGGCGGCGAGGTCCGCTCGCCCGGCCGGACGATCCCGCGGTCGATCCTCTTCTCGATCGTCGGCATCATGAGCCTCTACTTCCTGCTGCAGGTCGGCGTGCTCGGCTCGGTTCCCCTGGAGGAGCTGAAGACCGCCACCTCGGTCGCCTCGACCGTGCTCGAGCAGGCGTGGGGCACCGCGACGGCGAAGGTCGTCACCGTCCTCATCGTCGTCGCGGCCATCGGCTCGGTGTTCGCCGGCCTGCTCGGCGGCTCCCGCGTGCCGTTCGAAGCCGCGCGCGACAAGGTGTTCCTGTCGATGTTCGGCAAGCTGCACCCGAAGCTGAACCTGCCGACCGCCGGCGTGCTCACCATGGGCGCGATCACCATCATCGGCTCGTTGTTCACGCTGACCGACGTCATCAACGCGGCCGTCGCCACCCTGGTCATCATCCAGTCGCTGGCCCAGGTCGCGGCGATCGTGACGCTGCGCCGTCGCCAGCCGAACCTGAAGCGGCCCTACCGGCAGTGGCTCTACCCGCTGCCGACGCTGCTCGCGCTGGTCGGCTGGGTCTACATCTACGTCTCCGCGACCTGGCTCTCCATCGGCCTCTCGCTGGGCTGGATCGCCGTCGGCGCGATCGCGTACCTGATCTACGCCAAGGCCGAGAAGACGTGGCCGTTCGGACCCAAGGAGATCAAGGAGGCCTTCGCCTCCACCGAGACCGAAGGGGCTCAGGCATGACGAAGAAGCTCGCGGCGATCGCCGCGCTGATCCTGGTGCCGGGGGTACTGAGCGTGACCGCGCCGGCCTCGGCGCAGGAGCCCGCGCAGCAGGAGATCTCGAAGCCGCACGGCTTGAGCACCATCGGCCTGCAGGGCTGGCAGGTGCTGACCACCGCGAACGTCAAGGACGGCGGCGACAAAGTTTCGACGCCCGGCTACGGCACGCGCGGCTGGCTGCCCGTCGAGCCGGACGACGCGGGCGCGCCCGGCACCGAGATCAACGCCCTGGTGCAGAACGGAAAGTGCCCGGACGTCTTCTACTCCGACAACATGCGCAAGTGCTTCGGGTACGTCGACAAGCTCGGCCCCGTCGTCACGAAGCCGTTCTCCGACCCGTGGTGGTACCGCGCCGACTTCACCCCGGACTTCAAGAACGGCCAGCACGCGAAGCTGACCATCCCGGGCATCGTCGGCGAGGGCGACGTCTGGGTGAACGGCAAGCTCGTCGCGACGAAGGACGTCGTGAGCGGCGCGTTCGCCGGGCACACGTTCGACGTCTCGAAGCTGGTGAAGCCGGGCAAGAACACCCTGGCGATCAAGGTCTACCCCAACGACCCGCTGAAGATGTACACGCTCGACCAAGTCGACTGGGGCCAGATCCCGCCGGACAACAACACCGGCATCCAGTTCCCGCCCACCCTGCAGGTGAGCGACGCGCTGACCGGCGACAACGCGCACGTCGTGCAGGACAACGCCGGCGATCTGTCCAGTTCGAAGCTGACCGTGAAGGTCGACGTCACCAACGACGCGG
This sequence comes from Amycolatopsis sp. NPDC051371, assembly GCF_040682155.1. NCBI lineage: Bacteria > Bacillati > Actinomycetota > Actinomycetes > Pseudonocardiales > Pseudonocardiaceae > Amycolatopsis > Amycolatopsis sp. NPDC051371. Next base: position 212,077 of record NZ_JBFBAG010000011.1, on the reverse strand, counting down.
CGAGCCCGCAGACCGGCGACGTCGCCGCGACGATCACCGCGCCGTCGGGTGCGCCGACCGTCGTCCACCAGCGGGTGACGATCCCGGCGAACACCAAGCAGACCGTGGCGTTCGCGCCGGTGAAGATCAACCACCCGAAGATCTGGTGGCCGTACTCGATGGGTGACCAGCCGCTGTACACGCTGAGCACCGCGGTCTCGCAGGACGGCATGCTGTCGACGTCGTCCAAGAGCACCTTCGGCATCCGCACGGTGACCTCGCGCCTGGTCGGGAAGTCCGCGCCGCTGCCGGAGGGCGCGCGGCAGTTCACGATCAACGGCAAGGACTTCGTGTTCCGCGGCGGCGGCTTCGCGCCGGACCTGTTCCTGCGCTACGACTCCGCCGACACCGCGCACCAGATCGCGCTGATCAAGAACATGGGCCTGTCCGGCGTCCGGCTCGAGGGCCACGACATGCCGCAGGACTTCTACGACCAGGCCGACCGCGCCGGGCTGCTCGTCATCGGCGGGTTCCTGTGCTGTGACGCCTGGCAGCCCGAGGACGCCTCGACGTTGACCGAGCGCGACTACCGGATCATGCACGACTCGGCGTACACCATCGCGCAGATGGAGCGGAGCCACCCGAGCGTCTTCAACTACGGCTGGAGCGACAACGAGCCGGTGCCGCGCCAGGAGTCCGAGACGCTGAAGGCGTTCAAGGAAGCCGACTTCCAGGTGCCGGTGATCGCCTCGGCTGAGTACAAGAGCACGCCGACGCTCGGGCAGTCGGGGGAGAAGGAAGGCCCCTACGACTGGGTCCCGCCGTCCTACTGGTACGACACCTCGCACTTCGACGCGGACGACTCCTCGCGCACCAACGCGGGCGGTTCTTGGGGCTTCGCGAGCGAGCAGAGCGCCGGGCACACCGTGCCGACGCTCGACTCGATCAAGCGGTTCCTTTCGCCCGCCGAGCAGGCGAAGCTGTGGCAGGACCCGGCGTACAACCAGTACCACGCCAACTTCGAGCCGGGACACGGCGGTTACAAGTTCGGCACGCTGTACACGCTGGACCAGTCGATCACCCAGCGGTACGGGAAGTGGAACTCGCTGAAGTCCTATGTGGACCTGGCGAACATCGCGAACTACGAGAACACGCGCTCGCAGTTCGAGGCCTTCCTGCACCACTCGACGGACAAGGACAACCCGTCGACGGGCGTCGTCTACTGGCAGCTGAACAAGGGCTGGCCGACTCTGTTGTGGTCGCTCTACAACGACGACGGTGACCAGGCCGGCGCGTTCTTCGGCGCCAAGAAGGCGAACAAGCCGCTGCACGCGATCTACGGCTACGACAACGGTTCCGTGACCCTGGACAACCTCGGCGCGGGCACGCAGCACGGCCTTTCGGTGCAGGCCCGCGTCCTCGACACCGCGGGCAAGGTCATCGACGACCAGACCGCCGGCGGGATCTCCTTGGGCAGCCAGGGCGTCAAGACCGGCGTGCTCAAGCCGAAGGTGCCGGCCGAGACGAAGGCGCCGGCGCCCGCGCAGGTCTACTTCGTCGAGCTGCAGGTGAAGCAGGGCGGGAAGGTCGTCGACCGCAACGTCTACTGGCTCTCGACGCAGAAGGACGTCGTCGACTGGGGCAAGACGCTCGGCAACCCGCAGGCGACGCTGTCGCAGTACAGCAACCTGCAGGCCCTGCAGAACCTGCCGAAGTCGCAGATCGGCGCGGTCGCTTCGACGCGCTCGACCGGCGGCGACCTCGTCTCCACGGTGACCGTGACCAACACGTCGAAGACGCCGGGGGCGGCGTTCTTCCTGCGGGCCGACGTCCGCCGCGGCACGCCGGACGGGCACGAGGGGCCGGGCGACAACCAGCTCGCGAACGCGACCTGGGACGACAACGACATCACGCTCTGGCCGGGCCAGTCGCAGACGCTGACCGTCACGTACAAGGCGTCCGACCTGCGGGGCGCGGTGCCGGTGATCAGCGTCGACGGGTTCAACACCGGCCGGATCGTGGTGAAGGCGGCCGGCGGGTACGGCCACCACGGGGAAGCGGCCGTGGCGCCGCGGATCGAGGGGACTCGGGAGTGACAGAGGAACGGATTCTCGGCATCGACTTCGGCGGCACGAAGGTGGCGCTGGGGCTCGCCGACCGCGACGGGAACCTGCTGGCCACACGCCGGCTGGACACCGACGCGCAGGCGGGGGCCGATCAGGTGGTGGTGCGGGCGCTCGCCGGGGCCAGGAGCCTGCTGGCCGACACGGGCGCCGTCCCCGCCGCGATCGGTGTCGTCAGCCCGGGAATCGTGCTGCCGGACCGGATCCTGCTCGCGCCGAACGTGCCGGGCTGGGAGGAGCTGCACCTGGCCGAGCTGGTGGCGGCCGAGTTCCCGGCCGTGCCGATCTCGGTGGGGACCGACGCGAAGGCGGCGGCACTGGCGGAGTGGCGGTGGGGCGCGCTGGCCGGGGCCGACCCGGCGGTGTTCCTCTCCTTGGGGACGGGCATCGCGGCGGCGGTGCTGGTCGGCGGCCGGTTGCTGACCGGCGCCAACGGAGCTGCGGGCGAGATCGGGTACAACCTGCTCTCGCCGCAGGACACCGAGGGTTTCGCGAGCGGAGCGGCGCCGCTTGAAGAAGCCGTCGGTGGGCGTGGGCTGGGCGGCCGGGCGAGCAGTCTGCTCGGCCGCCCGGTCACCGCGGGCGAGCTGTTCGCACTGGCCAAGGAGAACGTCGAGGCGAAGGAACTGGTGACGGCGGCGCTCGACGAGCTGTCGATGCACGTGGCGAACCTGGCGATAGCGCTGGACCCGCAACGCATCGCGGTCGGCGGCGGGCTGGTGCGGTCGGCGGACGTGCTGCTGCCGGCGCTGGCGGACCGGCTGGCCCACGCGGTGCCGTTCCCGCCGGAGCTGGTGTCGGCGCGCTTCGACCAGGACGCGGCCCTGTTGGGGGCGGTGGCGCTGGCGCTGGGCGGGTGAGTCCTCCGGGTGGCGTGCCGGTGCCCCGACCCGGTGCGCCACCCGGGTTTCAAGCCGGGCTTCAACGCGTGTGGTGGGACGAAAGTGCCGTTCAGCCCGCGGCTTCGGCCATCGCCAGCTCGGTGCGGCGGAAGGCTTCCGGGGAGAGCTGGATCCACACGAGGATCGCGCTCAGGGCCTGGATCGCCGCGACCACCACCCAGACGCCCCGCAGGCTCCAGTGGGCCGCGACCAGGCCGCCGGTCAGCGCGCCCAGCGGGGTCAGGCCCCAGGCCAGCGCGCGGTGGCTGGTCAGCACCCGGCCGAGGAGCGGAGCCGGGGTGAAGCGCTGGCGGCTGGACTGCGAGCAGACGTTCCAGATCAGCACCATCGAAGTCAGGAAGACCAGCACCACGCCGATCAGCGGCGGCCACGGCGGCAGCACGGCCAGCAGCAGCGGCGCCACCGCGCCGAGGCTCTGCGCGCCCCGCATGGACCACGCGTACCCGAACCGGTCGACGATCTTCTGCACCACGAACGACGACGCCACCCAGCCGACCGCCAGGCAGGCGAGCAGCAGGCCGTAGCCGACCGAGCCGACGTGCAGGACCTGGGTCGCGTACAGCACGAACATCGAGTTGCCGGCGCTGGCGGCGAACGAGCCGAGCGCGACGTTGATCGTGATCGACCGCAGCAGCGGCGTCCGGACCAGGTGCGTGAGCCCGGCCGAGAGGTCCCGCAACGGGTGCGTGCGCGCGATGGTCCTCGACTCGGACGGGATGCGCCGCGCCATGAGGAGTGCGGCCAGCGCGCAGGCGGCCGCCAGCCACGCGGGCGCCCCGGCGCCGACGGCGATCAGGAAGCCGGTCAGCGGCGGCACGACGAACTGCACGACACCCCGGTCGATCACGGTGAGGCGCGCGTTGGCGTGGGCGAGCCGGTCCGGCTCGACGAGCTCGGGCACGAGCGCCCCGCTGGCGCCGTCCCCGAGCACCTGCGCGGAGGTGACGACGAAGGCGACGACGAGCAGCACGGGCAGGCTGAGCAGCCCGGCCGACGCGGCGGCGGCGAGCACGAGCGCGGCGCCGACCTGGACGGCGTAGGCCCAGGCCAGCACGGCGGTCCGCCGCACGCGGTCGATGAGCACGCCGGCGAAGAGGGAAAGCAGCAGCCATGGCGCCTGCCCGGCGATGCCGATCAGCGAGATCTCCCGCGGATCGGTGGTGATGGAGACGGCGAGCAGCGGAAGCGCGGCGAGCATCAGCCCTTCGGCGGAGGAACCGGACACCGCGACGGCCTGCAGCCGCACCCACCTGTTCGTCACGCGCTAAGCCCCATGAGCGGCAGTGTGCCGAAAAGTCGTAAGCAGGCCAAACTATTTTCGTGCGGTGCTGGTCACGCTCAGCGACGCACGCGGGTCGACTCGCGGACGACCAGTTCCGGGGTGAACACCACCGCTTGGTGCTCGACGGTCGTGTCGGCCGTCTCGTTCAGCAGCAGCTCCGCCGCCGTGCGGCCGAGGCGCTGGGCCGGCTGGCGGACCGACGTCAGCGGGACCGCCGCCGCGCCCGCGAACTCGATGTCGTCGTAGCCCACGATCGCCATCTCCTCCGGGATGCGCACGCCCGCGCCGACCATCGCCTGCAGCACCCCCAGGGCCAGCAGGTCGTTCGCGCAGAACACCGCCGTCGGGCGGGGGCTCGTGCCCAACAGGCGAGCGCCCGCGTCGCGCCCCGAGGAGACGTCGAGGCCGATCGCCTCGAGGACAGTCAGTTCGACGCCCGAACCCTCCAGCGCCGTGCGGAGGCCCTGCTCGCGGTCGCGGCACTGGGCGAGGATGGCGGGACCGTTGACGAACGCGATGCGGCGGTGGCCGGTCTCCAGGAGGTGGCGGGCCGCGAGCGCGCCGCCCGCGATGTCGTCCACCGCGACCGAGCTCGCCTCGGACGTCGGTGCCTTGCGGTCGACGAACACGTACGGCGTGCCGCTGCGGCGGAACGCGCGCAGGGCCTCCCCGGAGGTCGCGACCGGGCTCAGCAGCACACCGCGGACCCGCTGCTCGGCGAACATCGCCAGGTAGGACGCCTCGAGGTCGGACCGCTGGCCGCTGTTGCAGGTGATGATGTTGAGGCCCTCGGCGTGCGCGGCCTGTTCGGCGCCGCGGGCGACGTCGACGAAGAACGGGTTGCCGAGGTCGAGCACGAGCAGCCCCATGATCCGGCTGCGGCCGGCGCGCAGCTGGCGCGCCGACTCGTCGCGGACGTAGCCGAGCTCTTCGATCACCGACAGCACCCGGTTCCGGGTGGCCACCGCGACCACGTGCGGCCGGTTGACCACATTGGACACCGTGCCGATCGAGACGCCGGCCCGCTTGGCGACGTCCTTGATGCCGACCAAAGCACCCCCTCGCAGAGAAAGCGTGAGCCTACCACGGGTATGAAACGTTTCATCGCGCCTGGATCCCGCCGGGGCGGCGGTTTCCGCTCCACGAGGCCGCACAGGGTGGCACGTCACTCGGTCAGACCGGCGGCCACGGTGATCCGGGCGGCCCTGTCCGGTCCATGTCCACCCGTTCGTCGGATGATCGCGGCACTAGGCTCCGCAGCGGATGTGCCTGCCGTTGGGAGGAGTCCGGGTGCGGATCTTCACGATCGTCCTGTCCGTGGTGCTGACGTGGGTGCTCTCCGGGGCGATCGCCTCGGCCGCCCCCATTGTCGAGGGCAGCACCGACGATCCCGTGACGGCCGCGCCCGCGGTGACGCGGCCGGACACCCCGCACTGCACTGTCACGCTGGCCGACGCCTTCCGCTCCAACGCCGCCGACGGCACCCCGCAGTTCTACGAGGGCACGCTCACGCCGCCGAAGGCCTGCGCCGGGCCGTGGGCGAAGGTCGTGATGGACCAGACGGTCACCGTCGGCGGCCGCCAGTACGACCGGATCGGCGACCTGCGGATCGGCGAGACCGAGGTCTGGTGGGGGACGACCGAGGAGCCCAGCGGCGAGGGCACCCGCCCGATCACCTACCACTTCGACAAGGACCTGACGCCGTACGCCGCGCTGCTGCGCACGCCGCAGCCGTTCCACGGCGGCATCGAGAACTACAACTCGCCGATCTACACCGGCGTCTACGCGCAGACCGTGACGCTCACCTACTACCAGGCCGACCGGAAGCACCCCGCGCCCGCCACGGCCGACCACGTCGCCGGGTTCGGGCACGTCGACGCGACACCCGCGGCGCCCACCGTGCACTTCACCGCGAAGGACCTGCCGCGCAACATCACCCGCGCCTACCTCGAAGTCACCCTCGAAGGTCACGCCTGCGACGAGCAGTGGTTCGACGACGTCCCGGACGCGGTGTCGGCGAAGTACCCCGCGGCCGGGCTCTGCGGCAAGGGCCCGTACCGCGAAGCGAACTTCGCGCTCGACGGGACACCCGCCGGCAGCGCGTTCACCTTCCCGCACATCTACTCCGGCGGGATCGTGCCGCAGCTGTGGCGCCCGGTCGTCGCGATCGACACCTTCAGCCTGCAGGCCGAAACCTACGACATCACGCCGTTCGCGGGCCGGCTCGTCGACGGCGGGACTCATGACCTCTCCTTCTCCTTCCCGGACATCGGCGGCGAATTCACCGTCGTCCCGACGCTACTGCTCTACACCGACAAAAAAGCTACGCACACCTCCGGCGCCCTGACCCAGCACGACGTCGCGGCGGCGCCGGTGCGGCAGACGGCGGTGAAGGACATCGAGGACGGCGTGAACGTGACGGTGACGGCGAAGCGCCACGACGTCACCGCGGGCTACGTCGACACCTCCGCGGGGCGCGTGTACTCGCGTGTCGAGCGCACCCGCGACTACCGCAACAGCGACGACGTCACCGGCGGCGGCTTCACCCAGCACGTCGTGCAGGGCGACTCGGGGCAGCAGACCTCGACGTCCACTGTGGACGGACGGGTGCGCTCGGCCGCGCGGCACACCTGGTCCTACCCGCTGACCACCGACGCGACCGCGACCATCACCGACGACCAGAACCTGCGGATCTCCGGCTCGGCCGAGATGACGCAGACCCTCGGCGACCTCACCGGCGACGGCCGGCGGTGGTGGCCGGTCCGGGCTTCCACCGAGTGGCTGAGCTCGTCCGGCGTGCTGGCCCGCACGAACGGCGTCAACACCGAGGCCGACGGCCGTTCGCGCACCTCGTTCGCCGGTTCCGACGACCTCGGCCGGCCGTACTTCCACTACGTCGCGAGCGAGCACGGGCTGATCACCGAGAACCGGGAGCTCCCGCCGCGGAGGTGAAACAGCTCTCGCGGTGCCTCACCCGATCGGGCTAGTGCGGTACTGTCGGATCCATGGGGAGTCTCCGCTCACGGGTCCTGGGCTGGGTCGGGCGACGGTATCTCGCGCGCCAGTCCAAAAAGGGCTTCGACCTCGAGAAGATGTCGTCCTTCCTACCCGACGCGGCGCTGCAGCCGCTCAAGCGCGACGGCCTCGACCCGGTCGCCGAGATCGGTGCCATCCGGGCCGAGGCGCCGATCAGCAAGCTCGACCTGCCGTTCGGGATGAATGCCTGGCTCGTCACGGGTTACGACGAAGCGAAGGCCGTGCTCGGCAAGGTGACGGAGTTCTCCACCGACTTCGCCAACCTGGTGGGCAGCGCCGGGGTGACCGAGGACCAGAACCCGGGCGGCCTCGGCTTCGCGGACCCGCCGGTGCACACCCGGCTGCGCAAGCTGCTCACGCCGGAGTTCACCATGCGCCGGCTCAACCGGCTGATCCCGCGCATCGACGAGATCGTCACCGAGCAGCTCGACGCGATGGCCAAGACCGAGGGCCCGGTCGACCTGTGGCAGGCCTTCGCGCTGCCGATCCCGTCGCTGACCATCTGTGAGCTGCTCGGCGTGTCCTACGAGGACCGCGAGGACTTCCAGCGGCTGGGCACCGCGCGCTTCGACCTCTTCGGCGGCGCGAGCGCGTCGCTCGGCGCGATGTCGGAGTCGCTGACCTACCTGCTCGACATCGTGAAGAAGCAGCGCGAGGAGCCCGGCGACGGCCTGCTCGGCATGCTGATCAAGGAGCACGGTGACGAGATCTCCGACCGCGAGCTGGCCGGCCTCGCCGACGGCGTGCTCACCGGCGGCCTGGAGACCACGGCCAGCATGCTGGCGCTCGGCGCGCTGGTGCTGCTGCGCGACGAAAAGGCGTTCGAAGCGGTCCGCGGCGATGAGCAGTCCGTGCACAAGTTCGTCGAGGAACTGCTGCGGTACCTGACGGTGGTGCAGATGGCGTTCCCGCGGTTCGCCAAGGAGGACATGGAGATCGGCGGCGAGCGGATCTCCGAGGGCGACATCGTGCTGGTGTCGCTGTCGGCCGCGGACCGCGACCCGAAGCTGGGCGCGGACATGGAGAAGTTCGACGCCACCCGCGAGCCGACGTCGCACCTGGCTTTCAGCTACGGCATCCACCGCTGCATCGGCGCGGAACTGGCACGGATGGAGCTGCGCACGGCGTACCCGGCGCTGGTCCGCCGGTTCCCGAACCTGCGGCTCGCGGTGCCGGCGGACGAACTTTCGTTCCGCAAGGTGTCCATTGTGTACGGTCTGGACGAGCTGCCGGTGCTGGTGGACTGACGCCTCAGTGCGGGATGGCCCGCCGCGGCCGCCGTCGCACGCGGTCCCGATGGGCTTCGATGGCCAGGGCGACCTCGATGGCGGTGTCCGTGTCAGCCAGTTCGGCGAGGTAGCCGACGTTCGCGGCAAGGGTCGCGAGGTCGGCGGTGAAGTAGACGCCCATCAGCGGGTTCACGAACAGCTCGCTGCCTGCCGTGCGCGTGGTGAACTGCGCGTTCCCGAACTCGCCCCGCAGCGCGGCGGCGATCTGGCCCTGCACGATGCTCGGCCGGTCCGGGGTCGCGCGCTGCGCGTGCGCGACCGCATCCAGGTACGCCCGGGCTTCTGGTGAGGCCGACGGGATCGACAGCGCCCCGAGGTAGCCGCCTTCCCGGTCGAGGGCGGCGAGGTTCTCCAGGACGTGGGCGTGGCAGACGCCGTGGAAGGCGTCGATGCCGAAGCCGAGGCTCACGACGAGCCGGTCCACGCCCTTGAGCGCGGCGACCGCGGCGAGGCTGGCCATGTCCTCTTCGGGCGTGCCGAGGCCCGCTTCGTCGCCGCGCAGGAGGATGTCGGTGCCGCCGTCGACGAGCACGACGGTGTCCACGGCCAGGTGGGTTGTCAGGTAGCGGTATGCCTCGCGCAGCGGCCGGGCACCGGTGCGAGGGAAAGCGTGGACGACGGGTGGCCAGCCCTGGGTATCGAGCCACCGCGCGAGGGTCCGTTCGGGGAAGTAGGCGTCGTCGCCCGCGCTGCCGGGGCGCACGGTGGCGACGTCGGGGGAGAGCCAGTCGTCGAGGTCGAGCCGGTTCAGGTCGCTGAAGGCGAGGTTCGCCAGGTGGACTTCTTTGCCTTGCGCTCGGAGGGCGACGGCGAGGGGAAGTCCGGCGTAGACGTCGAAGCCGCCGCCCGCGCCGGCGATGAGGACCCGGCGGGCGGGCCTGAGCCGGGCGAAGAGGGGCGGTTCGGCGAGAGTGTGCACAGGACCATCCTACGGGGAGTTCGGAACGTCCTATGTGGACTGACCGCGCCGTCCCGTTCGCGAGACCACGCCGGGACTCGCGTGATCAAGGCCGTAACCAGCGTGATCGAGGCCGGAACTCGCGTGACTGAGGCCGGAACTCGCGTGATTGGAGGCGGAACTCGCCGATCCAGCGAGTTCCGCGCTCAATCACGCGAGTTCCGTCCCTGATCACGCGAGTTCCGTGCTCGAGCACGCGAGATCCGGCTCGGATCACGTGAATTCGGAGTCAGTTCACTCCGCGGGGCCGGAACTGGATGCTGATCCGCGGGCCGACCGGCTTGGCTGTCTTCGGGACGGAGTGTTCCCACGTGCGCTGGCAGCTTCCGCCCATCACCAGCAGGTCGCCGTGACCCAACGGGCGCGCCAGAGTCTTGCCTCCGCCGCCGCGGGGGCGCAGGGCCAGGTTGCGCGCCGCGCCGACCGAGAGGATCGCGATCATCGTGTCCTCGCGGGCTCCGCGGCCGATCCGGTCGCCGTGCCAGGCGACGCTGTCGCGGCCGTCGCGGTAGTAGCACAGGCCCGCCGTGCGGAACGGCTCGCGCAGCTCACGCAGGTAGTGCTTGCTCAGCGCGTCCCGCGCCGCGGCCAGCACGGCGTGGGGGAGCGGCACGTTCTCGCGGTAGTAGCTCAGCAGCCGCGGCACGGCGACGACGCGGTCGTACATCTTCCGCTTCTCCGCCTGCCACGGCACGCCCTCGACCAGCGCCGCGAACAGCTCGTCGGCACCTTCTAGCCAGCCCGGCTGGATGTCGACCCACGCGCCCGAGCCGAGATCGGTCCGCTCGGGCGCGAGTGGGCGCAGCGAAATCGAGCCCTGGGTGGCGAACAGTGAAGACTGGAGACCCGGGTTCATGGTCCCCAGCCTACACCAAGATCGAACACCTGTTCTAGTGAATGACGTCGTAGACGAGCTTCTGGATCCCGTTGCCGTAGGACTCGCTGTCGACGAGCTTCAGGGCCTGCTTGTCCTTGTCGGTCTCGCTGAACAGCCGCTTGCCCGCGCCGAGCAGCACCGGGAACACCAGCAGGTGGTAGCGGTCGACCAGGCCGGCGTCGGCGAGCGCGCGGTTCAGCGCCGCGCTGCCGTTGACGATGATCGGGCCGCCCTCGGTCTCCTTGAGCGCGGCGACGTCGTCGAGGGATCGGAGGATGGTCGTCTCGCCCCAGTTCGTCACCAGGTCGGACTCCTGGAGGGTGGTCGACACGACGTACTTCGGCATCGCGTTGTAGCCCGCGAACTCGACCGTCATGCCCGGCCACACCGGCGCGAACGCCTGGTAGCTGACCCGGCCGAGCAGCAGTGCCGTCGCCTCTTCCTGCTCGGCGCCCTTGATGGCGTAGGCGGCGGGGTCGAACTCGATGTCCTTGAAGGTCCAGCCGGAGTTGCGGTAGCCCGGCTCTCCGCCGGGTCCTTCGACGACGCCGTCGAGCGAGACGAACGAGGTGGAGATCAGGGTGCGCATGCGGGTGCTCCTAGGTCGATCTTGCGTGCTTCCACCAGTGTGTCGAACGACGTCGGCCGGATTCGACAGCGCCGCGCGGAAAACTTCCGACGCACTGCCCGGCGCGAAAGTGGGTCTTGCCCGTGGTCGCCCGGACTCGTACAGTCACTCCCACGCCGGACAAAGGTCTGAACCTGTGTCCGGTCACCGCCGCCTCGAGTGACACAGGAGGTTGACGGTGCGCAGACTTCGCGGCGCGGGCGTGCTCGCGGCGGTCGTGACGGGGCTCGCGGTCCTGGTCCCGAACGCGGACGCCCAGGTCGGCGGCGGGTCCTGGATCTCGGACTCGCCCAGCTTCAACACACAGGAAAAAGGGTGCGGCGACGTCTCCGGGCTCACCTTCAAGCTGACCTGCTCGTCGGCCAGCGGTGAGCAGCGGGCGGAACGCCGGTACACCACGTATTCCGGCGGCACCCACCAGTTCGAGGGTTCCTTCAAGATCACCAGCATGTCCGGCTCCCGGATCAGTCTCAAGCAGACGTTCCGGGACGGCTCGAGCGCCGGGCCGTACTTCCTGCTGGCCGTCGAGAAGGGCGGCCGGATGTACGCCGTCGAAGGCGGGGCGACGCTGGGCAGCGGCGCGACCGTCGGGACATCGGTGCGGGTCAACACGATCAACCAGGTCGGCAGCTCGCACAAGGTGTACCTCAACGGCTCGCTGAAGCAGACGATCTCGAGCCCGGGCGGCAGCTACTACGACAAGTTCGGCAGCTACCGCACGTCCAGCGGCGCGGGACCGATCACGGTGACGTGGAGCGGGATCAAATTCTGGCACAAGTAGCGGCCGGCGCCCCCGGTTCACGCCGGGGGCGCCGCCCACGCGTCGAGGCCGTCGTGGGCGGCCAGCCGCAGCCCGCTGGTGAACCGGCGGTGCGTCCCGGTGACCGGGTCGTCGAAGGCGAGGACGCGGGCCAGCAACTGCAGGGGTTTTGTGAAGTCGCCGAGGGGCTTCTCGCGCAGCTCGGGGTAGAAGTCGTCGCCCAGGATCGGGACGCCGAGGCCGCTCAGGTGCACGCGCAGCTGGTGCGTCCGCCCGGTCGAGGGCACCAGCCGGTACCGGCCCAGGCCGTCGCGGTGCCCGGCCAGCTCGACGTAGGTCTCGGCGTTCGGCTCGCCCGGCACCTCTTGCGCGGCCAGTACGCCGCGTTCCTTGACGATCCGGCTGCGCACGGTCCGCGGCAGTTCCAGCGCCGGGTCGTACGGCGCGATCGCCTCGTACTCCTTGTGGATCTTCCGGTCGCGGAAGAGCGTCTGGTACTTCCCGCGCAGCTCCGGCGTGATCACGAACATCACCAGCCCGGCGGTGACCCGGTCGAGGCGGTGCGCGGGGGAGAGGTGCGGCAGGTCGAGGTCGCGGCGCAGCCGCACGAGCGCCGTCTCGAGGATGTGCTGCCCGCGCGGGATGGTCGCCAGGAAGTGCGGCTTGTCGACGACCAGCAGGTGCTCGTCGCGGTGCACGACGCGGATGTCGAACGGCACCGGTACTTCGTCCGGCAGGTCGCGGTGGAACCAGATGAACGACCCGGGCGCGTACGGCTCGTCGACGCCGAGCGGGCCGTCGGCGCCGTGGATGCGTTCTTCGCGCAGCATCTGCTCGATCCGGTCCGGCGTCACCCGCGGGAGGCGGTCGACGAGATGCGCCAGCAGGGTCGGCCACTCGCCGTCGGGCAGTTTCAGCCGGGCGGGCTCCAGCCCGTGGCGGGGCGGAATCGGGGGCCGGAGCTTGCGTCTCATCGTCCCCCGACTGTAGCTAACCCTCCGACGGCGTCCGGTAGCGCGCGATGTAGCGGGCCGTCGCCTCGGCGTTCTTCGCCTCGGCCGCTTCGGCGCGGACGCGGCGGCCGGTGTGGTGCGGGAAGCCCTGCCGGCCGAGCCGGTGCTCGATGCTCTCCTCCATGTAGGCGCAGGAGTAGAAGTACGCGACGAGCGCCGCCATCAGCACCAGCGAGAGGCGCAGCCAGATCGAGCCGGGCAGCAGCAGCCACACCGCGCAGAGCGGCACGATGCCGACCGAGCGCTGGAGCACGTACCGGGCCCGCCAGTGCTTCGACGTCGCGTCGTGCAGGGCCCAGTCCTTGTAGCGGCCGGGCAGCTTGACGCCGATGGCGTAACCGAACCAGCGAAGTACACCAGGTCGTTCCATGAGGTCTAGAGTACACTAATAGTTAGTGTACTAATTGTCTCGTGGGCCACGTTAGGATCGCGCCATGATCGACCTGGGTGAGGACCCCCTGAAGCTCGACCGGCAGGTGTGTTTCGCGCTGTCGGTGGCTTCGCGCAGCGTGATCGCGATCTACCGGCCGCTGCTGGAGCCGTACGGCCTGACCCATCCGCAGTACCTGGTGATGCTGGCGCTGTGGGAGCGGTCGCCGCGGTCGGTGAAGGACCTGGGCGCGTCGCTGAGGCACGAGCCGGCGACGCTGTCCCCGCTGCTCAAGCGGCTGGAAGCGCTCGGCTACGTCACGCGCACCCGGAGCCGGTCCGACGAGCGCCAGCTGATCGTCGAGCTGACGAAATCCGGGCGGGCGTTGCGGGCCGAGGCCGAGAAGATCCCGTATCGCGTCGTCGAGACGCTGGGGATGGAGGTTTCCGAGCTGGAGGCGCTCCACGGCGTGCTGTCGCGGGTCATCGACGCCACGGCCTGAGGAATGCCCCGGTACCGGGCAGGGTTGAGCACGGTGTGCTGAAGATCAGGCTGGGCGTCGCGCCGGCGGCGGGGACCGGGCCGGCGGAGTTCGCCGGGCTCGCGGAACGGCTCGAGAGCGCCGGCGTCGACTCGCTGTGGCTGTCCGAGCTGGTGTACTCGCCCGAGGTCGACCCGATGATCGGCATGACGCACGCGCTGGCGCGGACGTCGAAGCTCAAGGTCGGCACGGGCGTCGCGATCCTGCCGGGGAGGCACCCGGTGCTGGTGGCGAAGCAGCTGCTGACGTTGGCGGGGTTGGCGCCGAAGCGGGTGCTGCCGGTGTTCGGGCTGCGCCCGGCGCGCCCGGCGGAGCACGACCTGTTCCCGGTGCCGGCCGGTCGGCGGGCGGCGGTGTTCGACGAGTCGCTCGTCTTGCTGCGGCGGTTGCTGGAGGAGGACAACGTCTCCTTCGACGGTTCTTTTTTCCAGGTATCCGACGTGTCTTTGGGGCCGCGCCCGGCGAAGCGCTTGGACGTGTGGTTGGGCGGCTCGGCTCCGGCGGCTTTGCGTCGGACGGGCCGGCTGGCTGACGGGTGGCTGGGGAGTTTCCACACGCCGTCGCAGGCGCGGGAGGCCGTTGTCGCGATCCAGGCCGCCGCGGCCGAGGCGGGGCGGGAAATCGAGGAAGACCACTTCGGGCTGAGCCTGGTGGTGGCCGATCGCGGCGTGCCTTCCGAGCTGGCGGCGATGGCGGCTCGGCGTAGTCCCGGGGTGCCGGTTTCGGAGTTGGTGGCGACCAGCTGGGCCGAGGCACGGCGGTTGGTGGAGCAGTACATCGAGGCGGGGCTGTCGAAGTTCGTCATCCGGCCGGGGCACGGGGATTTCGACGAGTTCCTGGAGAAGTTCCAGGCCGAGCTGGTACCGCTGCAGAACTGAGCCGTTCGGGTGAGCCGTGATCCCCGGCCTCAACCAGCGGCTGTACCCGCGCGTGTCCGCCGCGACCCCGATCGGACACCCGGAAGGACTCCCGCGATGCGTCGTTTCGCCCGGCTCGCGACCATCCTCGGCATCTCGGCGACAGTGGTGGCAGCGACCATCGGCACCGCTGATGCCAGGCCGGCCAGGTTCGCCGTCGCGGCTGTCCACTCGGCGGGCACGGGAGCCACGGCCGGGTCGCTGACGGGCACGATGAGCTGGTCGACCTCGCTGAAGTCCGTGACGTTGTCGAATGTCAAGCTGTTCGTCAAGGGCGGCGAATGCGTCAACTTCCAGCTCGACGGACGCCAGGGATCGGTCATCGTCGCCGGCATCAAGCGGTACCCGCCGAACGGCGGCAGCTACTGCCCGAGCGCGGACTACACGTGGTCGTTCGGGACGATCGGCCTCACGGCCGACAGCCCGGGTGGGATCGAGTACGTCGACTTCGACATCACCGACTACTGGCACGGTGTGCACGGCTGGGCCGTCTGCGACCGCGACGCCGCCGCCTGCTCCGGAGCCAACCACTGACGGGAGCTAGAACTCCAGCTGCTCCGCCTTCCGCGGCATGAGCAGCAACGCGACGACCGAGACCGCCGCCACCACCAGCAACCCGATGAACACGTAGTGCGTCGCCTCCGCCAAGGCCCCACGAACGAACGTCGCCACCGGTGAATCCGAGTGTCCGCCCAGCACCAGGCTCGTCGCGTCCACCGACGGTGGGAGCTTGCCCGCCACCTCCGCCGGCGGCGAAGCGAACCGCGAAGCCAGCGTCGCGTTGGCGATCGCGCCGAAGACCGCCGCTCCCACTGCGCTGCCCAGGGACCTGCTGAACAGGTTCGTCGCCGTCACCACACCGCGGCGGTCCCAGCCCACCACCGACTGGACCGCCACCAGCGTCGGGCTCGACGTCAAACCCAGGCCCAACCCCAGGACGAACGCCGCCAGCGCTGCCGCCCAGATCGACGATGACGCGTCCAGCAGGGCCACCAGGACGCCGCCGCCGACCACGAACACCGTGCCGATCAGTGCCGTGTCGCGGAAGCCGATGCGCAGGTAGATCTTGCCCGCCAGGGACGCCGAGAGCGGCCAGCCGACCGTCAGCGCCGCCACCGCGAACCCGGCCACCAGCGCGCCCGCGCCGAGCACGCCCTGTGCGTACGTCGGCAGGTACGACGTCAGGCCCATCAGGACCGCGCCGACCACCACCGCCAGCAGGTTGCCGCCCACCAGGATGCGCCGGGTGAACACCCACAGCGGCAGGACCGGTTCGGCGGCACGCTTCTCCACCAGGACGAACGCCACCAGCACCACCGCGCCCGTGACGAAGATCGCCACGCTCGGCACCGAGCCCCACGCCCACGCGACGCCGCCTTCGAGCAGGCCCAGGATCACCAGCGAGCAGCCGACCGTCAGCAGCGCCGCGCCCGTGTAGTCGACCTTGTGGGGCTTGCGCTCCACCCGCTCGGCGAAGTTGCGGAACAGCATCAGCGCGGCGATCGCACCCAGCGGCAGGTTGATGAAGAAGATCCACCGCCAGTCCAGGTACTCCGCGAACACGCCGCCGAGTGTCGGGCCGACCACCGACGCGATGCCCCAGACGCTCGCGACGTAACCCTGTACGCGGGCGCGTTCCTTCACCGTGTAGAGGTCGCCGATCACCGTCATCGACATCGGCTGGATCGCGCCCGCGCCGATGCCCTGCACCGCGCGCGCCGCGATCAGCACCGGCATGCTCCACGCGGCGCCGCACAGCACCGAGCCGACGAGGAACGCCGCGATCCCGAAGAACATCACCGGGCGGCGGCCGAGCACGTCGGCGAACTTGCCGTAGAGCGGGACGGTGACCGCCTGGGTGAGCAGGTAGACCGAGAACAGCCACGGGAACTGCGAAAACCCGCCGAGGTCGCGCACCACCGACGGGACGGCGGTCGCGATGATCGTGCTGTCCAGCGCGACCAGGGCGGTGCTCAGCATGACCGCGATCAGCACCGGGCCGCGCTCCGACCGGAAACCGACCCCCTTCACGCTGGTGGCGGGGGTGCTCGTCATCGGCGGGCTGCTCCTCGGGGCGGTCATGACCGGGGTCAACTACTTTGCAGTCCTAAGCATTCCATCCGGGGGCGCCGCACCCCAGCGAATTTCCGTCACAGTGCGCATCCCGGAAGATGGGTGGGATGAGCGACTGGATCCGGCCGATCGGCCAGGGGTGGGTGGTCCGCGACGCGGTGCCGGGCCCCGACGTCGACGAGTTCGCCGAGCCCGACCGCGTTGTCGCGGCGCTGGCCGCGCCCGGCGCCGCGGACAGCCTGCTGGCCGTGCAGCACCCGGCCCGCACGCCCGCGGCGCTGGCGAGCGGGCTCGACCTGGCCGCCGCGGTCCCGGTCGCGCGGGCCGTGCTCGAACGGCTCCGCAAGCGGTTCTACCGGCCGGTGCGGGAGTTCGTCGCGCCCTACCGGATCGAAGGGCCGGACGGCGTCGCGCTCGGCCTGCTGTGCCTGGTCGACCCGGCGGCGGTGACCGACGACGGCGCGGCGCGCGTCCGGCACACCGAGGACGTCTACGCCGACGTCGTGGCCGAGCGCGCGGCGGTGCTGGCCGGGCTGGGCTGCGCGACGAGCGCGGCGATGCTCGTCCCGGCGTCCGGCGGCGACGTGCTGACCGAGCAGGTCGAACGGGCCTGCGCCAGTCTCGGTTTGCCCGATCTGTCCACTTCGGACGCGGCCGGTCGGCGGCACGACCTGTGGGTGGTGCCGGCGGGGCCGTTGCAGAACCGGCTGCTGGCCGCGGTTGCCGGGGCCGATCTGCTGGTCGCCGACGGCAACCACCGGGTGGCCGCGGCCGCGGCGGCCGGGCACGGCGCGCTGCTGGCCCTGGTCACGGCGGGGCCGCAGCTGCGGATCGGCGCGATCGACCGGGTCCTGACGGGCACCGGGCTCGGCCCGGAGGACCTGGTGTCACGCTGGTGCGCGGCCGGCCTGGACGTCCGGTACGACGAGCACGCGGTGCCCGTCACGGGCGAGGTGGTGGTCCGCGCGGGTTCGGCGGTGCTGCGTATCCCGCTCCCGGAGCTGCCGGGGCCGGCACCGGTGATCGACCACGAGATCGTCGAACGGGTCCTGTTCGCCGAGGCGCTCGGGGTGGATCCGGACGGGCCGTGCGTGCTGCCGTTGCCCGCGGGCCGGCCGTTGCCCGCCGACGCGGACGCGGTGGTGCTGCTCGCGCCGGTGCGGTATTCGGACGTCCTCGCGGTGCACGCGGCCGGCCGGCGGATGCCGCGGAAGGCCACGTACTTCACGCCGAAGCCGCGGAGCGGGTTGGTGCTGGCGGAGCTCGAGCGGGTGGCGAGACTCGGCTGACCGGCGCGGCCTGAGCGTGAGTCAGCCCCGGGCGTCCCACCAGGTCAGGACCCGGGTCGCGATCAGCGTCAGCCACTTCGACGGCTCGCCCGGCGGGACGTCCACCTCGAACCACACCCGGCCGGTGTGCCGCTCGGTCTGGAGCCACGTCCCGTCCGGCTGCCGGGCCGCGCGGATCAGCTCGATCGCGTCCGCCATCCGCGGGTCGGGCCGGTCCGCGTCGCGGAAGTACGAAGCCGCGTTGAGCACGTCGTAGTACCACCGGATCGGGTACGAGAATTCGCCCACCCACGGCGCGATGGGCTCGCCCGTCGAAAGCCGCCGGAACAACCCGCGCTCCAGCAGGTACTCCTCGCCCGACAGCCGCGCCGCGCGGGTATCGGCCGTGCCTCCCGTGGCGGTTTCGAACGCGAGCAGGCCCTTGAGCGAGTTGAGCGTCGAGTGGACCGACGAGCGCGTCGCCCCCTCGATCCACTCGCAGTTCCAGCCGCCGTCGGGCAGCCGGTGCGAGACGAACCAGTCGGCGATCCCCGCGACGTCCGCGCCGAGCCACACCCCGTTCGCCAGCGTCCAGGCGTTGATGCAGCAGTCGACTTCGCCGTCCCAGTAGGGCAGGTTTTCGTACTCCCACTGGCTGTTTTCGGCCAGCAACGCGGCGGTTCCGCGCAACACCGACGCGTCCAACCCCCACTCGCGCAACGAGTTCAGCGTCCACGTCGTCGCCGTCCACGGCTGGGCTTCGCCGCCGTTGAAGCCCGCCGGGAAGAACGCGCCGCCCGCCCACTGGCCGTCGGGGTCCTGCAGTGCCAGCAGCCGCGCGCCGAAGCCTTGGGAGGCGACGCGCGCCCGCGTCGCCTCCCAAACGGACGGTGGCTCGCCCGCCAGGTCGCGCTCCACCTGCCAGCGCAGTGCCGGGTCGGAGTCGCGCAACCAGGCGAGCACGTCCATCAGGCCCCCGTGACGCCGTCGATGGCTTCGCGCAGGAAGTCGGCGTGGCCGTTGTGCCGCGCGTACTCGTGGATCATGTGCAGCATCACGAGGCGCAGCGAGACGTCCTCGCCCCAGCGCGCCTGGTGCCCGGTGACGTCCAGGGACTCGGCCGCCTCTTCGATCTTGCGCGACTGCTCCACTTCGGTCTGCCACGCTTCGAACGCTTCCGCGCGCGTCGAAGTGCTCGCGTCGTAGGCCGCCTGGAAGTCGCCCTCGGCCGACCACCGCAGCGGAACGTCCTCGGCGTTGATCACCCGCCGGAACCAGGTGCGCTCGACCTCCGCCATGTGCCTGACCAGGCCGAGCAGCGACAGCGTCGACGGCGGGCTCGACGCCCGGCGGAGGTCCTCGTCGGACAGTCCGTCGCACTTCATGGCGAGGGTGGCGCGGTGGAAGTCGAGGAACGTGCGCAGCATTTCGCGCTCGCCCCCGACCAGCGGCGGTTCGGGGCGTTCGGTAGTCACCGACAGTGTGTAACACACCGAGCAGTTTCCATAACAAGAGTGTCGGTGGGGTCAATTAGGATCCCCGGCGTGGACCTGCCCGTGATGCCGCCCGTCCGGCCGATGCTCGCGAAAGCCGTGCACGAGGTGCCCCGCACCCCGGGGCTGTTGTACGAGCCCAAGTGGGACGGCTTCCGCTGCGTCGTCTTCCGCGACGGCGACGAGATCGAGCTCGGCTCCCGCAACGACCGCCCGCTGACCCGGTACTTCCCGGAGCTGGTGGAGCTGCTGGCCGCCGCGCTGCCGCCCCGCTGCGTCGTGGACGGCGAGATCGTGCTGGTCACGCCCCAGGGGCTCGACTTCGAGGTGCTGCAGCTGCGGCTGCACCCGGCGGCGTCGCGCGTGCGCAAGCTCGCCGAGGAGACGCCCGCCAGCTTCATCGCCTTCGACCTGCTCGCCCTCGGCGACACCGACCTCACCGAGGCGCCCTTCCGCGAGCGGCGCAAGCAGCTCGAAAGCATCCTCCGCACCGAGGCCGAAGGCCTGCAGCGCGTCCACCTGACCCCGCTGAGCGAGGACCCCGACCAGGCCGAGGACTGGTTCACCCGGTTCGAGGGCGCGGGCTTCGACGGCGTCATGGCCAAGCCCGCCGACCTGCCGTACGAGCAGGACAAGCGCGTCATGCTGAAGGTCAAGCACGAGCGCACGGCCGACTGCGTCGTCACCGGGTTCCGCTGGCACAAGGACGGCGCCGGCGTCGGTTCCCTGCTGCTCGGCCTGTTCGACGACGAAGGCGTGCTGCACCACGTCGGCGTGGCCAGCAGCTTCACCAAGGCGCGGCGGGCCGAGCTGGTCGAGGAGCTGGCGCCGCTGCGGGAGAACGCGCTCGAGAACCACCCGTGGCGGTCCTGGGCCGAATACGAGCCCGAACCCGGTCGGCAACCCGGCGCGAACAGCCGCTGGGCGCCGCAGAAGGACCTGTCCTGGGAGGCGCTGCGCCCCGAGTGGGTGGCGGAGGTCCGCTACGAGCACCTGCAGGGCGGCCGGTTCCGCCACGGCGGGCGGCTGGTCCGGTTCCGGCCCGACCGCACACCGGAGTCGTGCACGTACGCCCAGCTCGACGAGGCGCCGCCCGCCGAGCTCGCGAAGCTGTTCGGGGAGGCGAGATGAGCGAGGCGATGCTGCTCGACGTCGACGGCGTCGAGGTCAAGATCAGCAGCCCGGACAAGGTCTACTTCCCGGAGCAGGGGCAGACGAAGCTCGAACTGGTCGAGTACTACCGGGCGGTCTCCGGGCCGCTGCTGGCCCGGCTCGGCGGGCGCCCGCTGCTGCTGGAGCGCTACCCGGACGGCGCCGGCGGCAAGAACTGGTTCCAGAAACGCGTGCCCAAGGGCGCGCCGTCGTGGCTGAGCACCACGGTCGTCTCGACGCCGAACGGCACGACGAGCGACGCCCTGGTCGCCAAGGACCTGGCCCACATCCTGTGGGCGGTGAACCTGGGCTGCCTCGGCTTCCACGTCTGGCCGTACCTCGCCGACACTCCGGAGGTCACCGACGAGCTGCGCGTCGACCTCGACCCGTCGCCCGGGATCGGGTTCGACGACCTGCGCGAGGCCGCGCTGCTGACCAGGGATTTCCTGGCCGAGCACGGCATCGAAGGGCACCTGAAGACGTCCGGCTCGCGGGGGCTGCACCTGTACGTGATGCTCGAGCCGCGCTGGGACAGCTTCCAGGTTCGGGCCGCGGCGGTCGCGCTCGCGCGGGCCCTGGAGCGGCGGCACCCGGAGAAGATCACCGCGCAGTGGTGGAAGGAAGAGCGCGGCTCGCGCGTGTTCGTCGACTTCAACCAGAACGCGCCGCACAAGACCGTGTTCGGCACGTGGTGCGTGCGGCCGCGGGTGGGCGGCCAGGTGTCCACGCCGATCGGGTGGGACGAGCTGGACGGCGTCGAGCCCGACGCGTTCACGCTGAGCACGGTGCCGGCCCGGGTCGCCGAGCGTGGCGATCCGTGGGCCGGGGCGGGGGAGCGGCCGCAGTCGATCGCGCCGCTGCTGGAGATGTCCGAAGTGGACATGAAGAACGGGCTGATGGACGCGCCGTGGCCGCCGGTGTACCCGAAGATGCCGAACGAGCCGCCCCGCGTCGCGCCGAGCCGGGCGAAGAAGGCGTGAGGTGGCCGAAGTGTCCACGGTCGCCGAATGCCCGGCCGACGACGGGTTCCTGCTCGCGCTGATGACGGCGATGACGGCCGAGCTGGTCGTGGTCTACGACTTGCCGCCGGACTCCCGCCCGCGCCCGCTGGACCCGGCGACCCGGTACCTGCTGGCCCGTGACGGCCCGCGGGCGATCGGGTGTTGCGCGGTGGAGCCGGTCGGGCCGGGCTTGTACGAGCTGAAACGGATGTTCGTCGCCCCGGACGCGCGCGGCACGGGCGTGTCGACGGCGCTGGTGGCGGAGTCCGAGCGGATCGCGCGGAGCGGGGGAGGGTGCGGCTGCGGCTGGAGACGGGTGTGCGCCAGCCGGCGGCGATGCGGCTGTACGAGCGGGCGGGGTACCGGCGCGTGCCGAACTTCCCGCCGTACGAGGACGATCCCGAGTCGGTTTGCTACGAAAAGCTCCTCGCGACACCCGAGACGAGCTAGAGCTCCAAGTCGAGACTGAGCTGACCGAGGTCGTCGCCGGTCGGGGCGACTCGGACGCCCACCGGCGGGGCGGGCAGCGTCGCGACGCACGCCGGGCAGGGTGCGACCTCGGACGTCGTCAAGTCCACCGGCTTCCAGCTGCGGGACTCCTTCTCGCCGCACGCCGAACGGCGGTAGCGGAGGTCGCCGGAGCGGGTCATCACGTGGGCCAACGGCACTTCTTCGGGCAGCACGCCGACCAGGTACCAGCGTGGTGCGCTCACCTCGGTGGTCGTCATGGCCGCCAGTCTCCGTCGCCGCCTCCGCGACCGGCGGGCATTTGCCGAACGTCGGCGTGGCGACCGGAAGTCAGGCCGGCAGGTACCGGGTGATGTACATCAGCCCGCGCTCGTCGACCGCCGACGGATCCGCAGCGACGCACCGTTCCAGGTCCGCCAGCACCGCGCCGGTGTCCAGACCCGCGCCGATCAGCACCAGCTCCGTGCGCCGGGGCGCGCCGGACAGCCACGCCGACCGCTCGAGCTGCACGAACCCGCCGACGGTGTGCAGGTGGAAGCGCTCATCGGCGGCGAAGTCCGCCTGGCCCTTCATCCGGTAGAGCCCGGCCGGCCGCCGCTCGAGGAACTCGACGAACGCGCGGGGGGCGAGCGGCGTCTCCGCGGTGAAGGTGACCGTCTCGTACCGGGCGTGCAGGTGCTCCGAGTGGTCGTCCTCGCGCAGGTCGTCGAAGGACAGCTGACCCACTCGCTCGCCGCGGGGCTCGGGGTCGAAGAACAGCCGCGGGTCGACGCGCCCGTGCGAGGTGACCAGCAGCGGACGGCCCGGCGCCAGTTCCTCGACGGTCGCGGTGACCTTGGCCAGCGCCTCGGCGGACACCCGGTCGGCCTTGTTCAGCACCACCAGGTCGGCCAGCCGCAGGTGGTCGGCCAGTTCGGGGTGCCGTTCGCGCGCGGCCTCGAACTCGGCGGCGTCCACGACCTCCGCGAGCCCGCCGTAGCGGATGTCCGGGTTCTCGCTGGCGATCATCAGCCGGATCAGGTCGCGTGGCTCGGCGATGCCGCTGGCCTCGACGACGATGACGTCGATCCCCGCCTCCGCGCTCGAGAGCCGGCCGAGCATCGCGTCGAGCCCGCTGCTGTCGACCGCGCAGCACAGACAGCCGTTGCCGAGCGAGACCATGGTGTCGACCTGCCCGGCGACGGCCAGCGCGTCGACGTTCACGCTGCCGAAGTCGTTGACCACGACGCCGACCCGGGCGCCCTCGCGGTTGGCGAGCAGGTGGTTGAGCAGCGTCGTCTTGCCCGCGCCGAGGAACCCGGCGACGAGGACCACGGGGATCTTGCGCACGAAACGACTCTAACGCCGCGCGCGGGCGCGTCGATACACGGGTGACCGCCGGCGGAGTAGGCCGTTCGCCGAATGCCCACGAGAAGACGCAGGCGGCGCGGCGGAAAAGGATCACCCCCTTTTCACTGTCCACAGTGATCGATTGACGGAAAATGCGCTCCGACATGTCCGGATAACGCTTGGTAGTAGCCAATTTCCAGTGTTTTCCCTGGCGAGGGTATTGGGTGGGACGTCGTTCACGTCCGGTGGATTGCGCCGGGGAAAACGTGGGGTACTCTCCCCGGCCTGGCCGGAGGTGCTGCTGCCGCAGTGACTTCCGGCCAGGCCTGTTGTCGGCGACCATCGGAGGAACGGTGAACCTTTCCGTCGGGATGCAGATCACGATTTCGGAGAGTGGGGTGACGTCGTGACGGTTACCCCCGAGCGGGTGACATCCGCGCTGCCGGTCTACCAGCGCGTCTCGGCGGAGCAAGTCGTCAATTCCGCGGAAGCGGAGGAATTCCTGGACCGGATGTTCGCCGAAGGCGCCGCCGAGGAAGGCGATCGCTTCGAGACGCGGCTGGCGGAGGTGCGCGCGGAAATCGCCGAAACGGGCACCTATCGGCACACCGCGGCCGAGCTGGCGTATGGTGCGCGCGTCGCGTGGCGCAACTCCGCCCGCTGCATCGGCCGGCTGTACTGGAACAGCCTCCGGATTCGAGACCGGCGCCGCGTCACCGATCCGGCCGCGATCGCCGGCGAGTGCGTCGCCCACCTCCGCCAGGCCACCCGCGGCGGCCGGATCCGGCCCACGATCACGGTGTTCGCCCCGGACGCGCCCGCCGAGCCCGGGCCGCGGATCCACAACGAGCAGCTGATCCGCTACGCCGGTTACCGCTTGGAAGACGGTTCGGTGCTCGGCGACCCGCGCTACGCGGAGTTCACCGAGCAGGTGCGAAGACTCGGGTGGCGGCCACCGGAGCGAAGAGGTTCCTTCGACGTGCTTCCGCTGATGGTCGAGGCCACTCCCGGCGATCAACGCCTTTACACGCTGCCCGCGGACGCCGTCCTGGAGGTCCCGCTGACCCACCCCGACCACCGCTGGTTCGCCGGGCTCGGGCTGCGCTGGCACGCCGTGCCGGCGATCAGCACCATGCCCTTGGAGATCGGCGGGGTCACCTACCCCGCCGCGCCGTTCAACGGCTGGTACCTCGGCTCCGAGATCGGCGCCCGGAACCTGGCCGACGAGCAGCGCTACGACCTGCTGCCGGTCATCGCCGAGCTGATGGGTCTGGACACCGCGTCCGAACGGACGTTGTGGCGCGACCGGGCGCTGGTCGAGCTGACGCTCGCGGTGCAGCACTCGTTCGACGCGGCCGGCGTGACGATGGCCGACCACCACACCGAGTCGCGGCGGTTCCTGGCCCACCTCGACCGCGAGGAACGGTCCGGCCGCCGGTGCCCGGCCGACTGGAGCTGGATCGTCCCGCCGCTGTCCGGCGGTCAGACCCCGGTCTTCCACCGGTACTACGACCCGCCGGATCCCGCGGAGCGACCGGCGTTCCTCTCACCGGACTGAGTCAGGCCGGGAGGGCCGGTGGCCACGGAGAGCAATGTGGGAGCGCCCGTATGGCGGATCGTGCCCGGCCCGCGGCGCAGTACCGCGCGGCAAGGCCGACAATGGGACGCATGACCGCAGTCCTCGTCGCCTACGCCGGGCGTCACGGCGGAACCCGGCAGATCGCCGAGGTCATCGCCGCCGAGCTCGGCGAAGCCGGCCTGAGCGTGGACGTGCGCGATGCCGCCGACGTCGCCAGCGTCGGCCACTACGCCGCGGTCGTCGTCGGCAGCGCCCTGTACTACCACCGGTGGCGGCCCGAGGCCGTCCGGTTGCTGGAACGCAACGCCCGGGCGCTCGCGGAGCGTCCGGTGTGGCTGTTCCACAGCGGACCGTGCGGCCCGGGCGCGGCCACCCACCAGGTCAGCCTGCCGGCGAACGTGGCGCTGCTCGCCGCGCGCATCGACGCGGAGCGCACCGCCACCTTCGGCGGCCGGCTGGACCCGGCGACCGTGCGCGGCCTGATCCCGCGGCTGATGGCGTCGGGGCAACGCGCGGGCGACTTCCGCGACTGGGACCGGATCAAGGCGTGGGCCCGCGACGTCGGCCGCCGCGTCCGCACGCGCGTCGCGCTCTGACTCTTGCCCGCGGCCGGTGGTGGGTGCTAGACCAGCCCTGAGGTCTTCCGGTGAAGAACCGACGGGACGGGGCAAACGTGACGGATCGGCAGGCGGGGCCCGGAGCAGGCAAGAAAGCGCTTACATCCGATCAGCGCAACGCGTTCCTCGCGGCGCTGCTCGGCTGGAGCATGGACTCGTTCGACTACTTCCTGGTCGTGTTCGTGCTGACGGACATCGCGAAGGACAAGTCGTTCGGCGCGACGGCGACGCAGCTGGCGTTCATCACCACGGCGACCCTGGTGATGCGCCCGGTCGGCGCTCTCCTGTTCGGCCTGTGGGCGGACCGGGTCGGCCGGCGGATCCCGCTGATCGCCGACGTCCTGCTGTATTCACTGGCCGGCCTGCTGTGCGCGTTCGCCCCGAACTTCACCGTGCTGCTGATCCTGCGGTTCGTCTACGGCGTCGGGATGGGCGGCGAATGGGGCCTCGGCGCGGCGCTCGCGATGGAGAAGATCCCGGTCGCCCGGCGCGGGTTCTTCTCCGGCCTGCTGCAGGTCGGCTATTCGATCGGGTACCTGCTCGCCGCGCTCGCGTACCTGCTGTTCCACTCGGCCCTCGGCCTCGAGTGGCGCTGGATCTTCGTGCTGAGCATCTTCCCGGCGCTGATCACGCTGCTGATCCGCGCGCGGGTGCGCGAGTCGGAGGTCTGGGAAGCGACCCGGGAGAAACTGAAGGTGACGCGGACGTCGGTCAAGGACGTCCTGCTCAACGCGAAGGTGATCCGCCGGTTCGGCTACCTCATCCTGCTGATGACGGCGTTCAACTGGATGAGCCACGGCACCCAGGACGTCTACCCGAGCTTCCTCAAGGCCCACGACAACGGCGGCGCCGGCCTCAGCGCGACGACGAGCACGTGGATCGCGGTGCTGTACAACGTCGGCGCGATCATCGGCGGCCTGACGTTCGGCACGCTCTCGGAACGCCTGGGCCGCCGCCGGACCATCGTGACGGCCGCCGTGCTGGGCCTGCCGGTGATCCCGATCTTCGCGTTCGACCACGGCGCGGGAATGCTGGCGCTGGGCTCGTTCCTGATGCAGATCATGGTGCAGGGCGCGTGGGGCGTGATCCCCGCGCACCTCACGGAGATGTCGCCGGACGCGATCCGCGGCTTCTACCCGGGCGTGACCTACCAGCTGGGCAACCTGCTCGCGGCGCTGAACCTCCCGATCCAGCAGGCGATCGCGGAGTCCCACGGGTACACCTCCGCTCTCTTGTGGACGGTGGTGCCCGGCCTGATCGCGGTCGCCGTCCTGACGGCGATCGGCAAGGAGGCCAAGGGGATCCGGTTCGGCGAGTCGGCGGTGGCGACGGCGCCGGCCGGCTCGAATTAGCTCACCGGACGCGGGCGGCGACGGCCTTCGCGCACGTCATCGGTTCGGCGTGCGTCGTGTCCACTTCGAGGTCGTATCGCACGCCCCGGTGGACGAGGCCGGCTTGCCGCGTCGCCAGCCCGATGATCCGGTCGCCGCGCGCGAGCTCCCGCGCCGCGGCCACGGCGACGTCGCACCGGACGCCGACCCAGAGCGCGTCCAGACCGTCGAGCGCGGTGAGCCACCGCCGCTGGGACGCGGCGCCGCCGAGGAAGACCTCGTCCACGACGATCCGCGCGCCCGCGCGGACCATCGCGGCGATCCCCGCTATCCACGCGGCTTCCAGCGCACGGAAGGCGCCACCGATGGTGACCTCGCCGTCCGTGGTGATCTCGATGCCCGCACCGGAGGCGGGCATTCCGGTGAGCAGGGTGTCGACGCCGAACGTGAGCCACGGATCGGGCAGGACCGCCTGCAGAGCGCGGGCGAGCGTGGTCTTCCCGGAGCTGGAGCCGCCGTTGAGGATGATCACCTGGGTCGGCACGAAGTCAGCGTAGTGTCTTCAGCCGTTTCAGGAGGTCGAGCCACTCGACGGCCTCGGCCGGCGTGGGGTGCAGCGGCAGCGCCTCGTCCAGCCCCACCGCGTCGATCGCCCGGCGCACCACCGCGGCGCACCCCGCGATCGCGAACGGGAGGTCGGCGACGCGGGCCTCCCCGGTCGCTTCGAGGAGCACCGCCAAGCCGCGGGCGGAGCAGTGGGCCACGCCGGTGAGGTCCAGGACCAGGCCCCGCGGCGCCAAGCCGATCTCCTCGGCGAGCCCGGAGCGCAGCCGCCGGCTGCCGGCCAGGTCGATGTCGCCTCGGACGGCCAAGACGGTGACCTCGGCGGTCGTCGTGACCACCATCGCCATCTCCGGCTCGCGCAGGCTCTCGTAGTGGCGGGCCATCAGGGCGTCGATGTCCAGGCCGGGGGGATAGGGCACCGCGTCGATTTCCCGGGCCCACGCGTGCAGCGCCGCCAGCACCTCGCGGTGCCGGGCGTCGTCCTCGGGCCAGACCATACCTGTTACATCGCTCGCGGGGCCCCGTCCGCAACACGACGCTGGTCACGGCGTGACGAGACCGGCCTCGTAGGCGAAAATCGTCAGCTGGACCCGGTTGCTCACGTCGAGCTTCGCGAACGTCCGGGTGATGTGCGTCTTCACCGTCGCCTCGCTCAGGAACAGCTCGGCCGCGATGTCCGCGTTCGGCTTGCCCTGCGCCACGGCCGTGACGATCTCGCGTTCCCGGTTGCTGAGCAGCTCCAGCTTCGCCTGGGCCCGGGCTCGCCGCGGGTTGGCCCGCGCCGCCACGAACTGGCCGATCAGCTGCTTCGTCGTCCGCGGCGACAGCATCGCGTCGCCGTTCGCGACCACCCGGACGGCCTCGATGATCTCCTGCGGCGAGCCCTCCTTGAGCAGGAATCCGCTGGCCCCGGCCGCGAGGGCTTCGAAGACGTACTCGTCGAGGTCGAACGTCGTCAGGATCAGCACCTTCGGCGCCCGCGGCTGCGCGAGCACCGCCGCGGTGGCGGTGAGGCCGTTCATCCGGCGCATCCGGATGTCCATGATCACGACGTCCGGCGCGTGCTGGGCGACCTGCTGGACGGCTTCGTCGCCGTCGCCCGCCTGCGCGACCACCTCCAGGTCGGAGGTGCTGCCGAGGATCATGGACAGCCCGGTGCGGACCAGCGGGTCGTCGTCGACGAGCAGTACGCGCACGCTCACCCGCCCAGCCTATTGCGCGGCCGGCACCCACGGCAGCGAGGCCCGAAGCACGAACGTCCGCTCGTCCACCGGGCCGGCGGCGAGGGTGCCGCCGAGCAGTGAGATCCGCTCGTTGACGCCGGTGAGCCCGGTGCCCGAGCCGGGCGACGGCACCGGGTGCGGCGGCAGCGCGTTGACGACCTCGATCAGCAACCCGGCGCCCGGGCCGCCGCGCACCGACACCTCCGCGGGCGTTCCCGGCGCGTGCCGCAGGACGTTGGTGAGCGCCTCCTGGAGGATCCGGTAGGCGGCCGTGCCGAGCGGGGCCGGTGCCGTCGCGGCCTGGTCGAGCAGGACGGTGACGTTGACGGCGAGGCCGGCCTGCCGGGCGCCGGTGACCAGGTCGGGGATGTCGGCGAGCATCGGCTGCGGTGGCTCCGCGGGCCCGCCGCCCGGCCGGTCCGCGAAACCCGATCCGCGCAGCACGCCGATCACCTGGCGCAGGTCGTCGAGTGACTGCCGGGCGGTGGTCCGCACGGTCTTGGCCGCCTCCGCCGTGTCCGGGGCGGTGCCACTGGTGACCTCGAGCGCGCCCGCCTGCAGCGAAAGCAGCGACAGCCGGTGCCCCAGGACGTCGTGCATCTCGCGGGCGATCCGCGCCTGCTCTTCGCGGCGCGCCACCTGGTCTCGCAAGGCTGCTTGCTCGGCGCTGCGCCGCCGCGTCTCGGTCAGGCTGTGCCGGACGATCCCGACGGTCAGCGGGATCGCCGTGTACACCGCCGCGGTGAGGATGATCCCGGTCAGCTCGGCACCGGTCGACCCGGTCGGGATCCAGGCCTCGGAGAGGGACAGCTCCGCGTCCCGGCCGACGTCGCGCCACACCGCCAGCCCGGTCGCGGCGAACACGAGTGTCGCCGCGCTCCAGCGCCACCAGCCGGTGAAGTACGTCGTGAGCGCGGCGAGGGCGATCAGCGCGGCCAGCGAGTCCGCGCGCAGCAGGAGCGGGGGCACGATCGCGATCCCGGTGACGACCAGCGGCCAGCGGTGCCGCCAGACGAGCATGACCGACGCGCCGAGCCCGAGGAACCAGCCGAGGAGCGCCCCCGCCGTCGGGTGGATGTCGTCGCTGCCGGCCACGCTGATCTCCAGCGACACGTTCGCGATCCCGCTCACCAGGCTCGCGGCGACCGCGAACACGGTGCACACCACGCCCAGCACGGACCGTCCCATGGGGGAAAGAGTACGGGCGGCCCCTTCAGCCGTTCCGCTGGTTCGCGCGGGCCGCGGTGACGACTTTCGTCGTACGGGGTCGAGGCCCGCGGACGACGCGCACCGGGCCGCGGCCCTGGTTTCCTGCTCGCCGTCAGCAGAGGCGAAAGGAACCCCGATGACCGATTACACCCCGATCCAGCAGTACCCGGCTCCGCAGGCCGCGCCGCCGCGCAACGGCCTCGGCACGGCCGGCTTCGTGCTCGGCTTGGTCGGGCTGGTGTTCTCGCCGATCCCGTTCGTCGGGGTCGTCGCCTGGCCGCTCGTGGTGCTCGGCCTGATTCTGTCCGCGGTCGGCGTCGCCCGGGTCCGCGCCGGGAAGGCCACCAACAAGGGGCTGTCGATCGCCGGCGTCGTCGTGTCGATCCTCGGTCTCGTGGTGAGCATCCTGTGGGTGCTGGTGATCGGCAAGGCCATCAGCGACGTCAACGACCAGGCCACCCAGCACCACACCGTGACCTACGAGGTGACCGGGGACGCGCCGTCGGTCACCGTCGTCTACAGCACGTTCGACCAGCACAGCATCCTGATCGACACCGAGCCGTCGGCGCCGGTGCCATGGACGAAGACCGTCGAGGCGACCGGGTTCCTCGAAGGCGCCCAGTTCGCCGCGACCACCGGTCCCGAGGGCGGCTCGATCACGTGCAAGGTCGTGGTCGACGGCAAGCAGACGAAGACGGCGACCGCGTCCGGCCCGGCCGCGGTCGCCGGCTGTACCGGCTTCTGAAACCCCCGCGCCGCCCGGACGAGGGGGCCGGACGGCGCGCGCGGAGGGTGGGACCCGGCCAGGGGGCGGGTCCCACCGTCGTGGGGTCAGCTGCAGTGCTCGAAGCCGCTTTCGTAGTTCACGCCGCCGGCGGAACCGCCCCACTTGACGCACTTGTCCGGCGCGGCGGCCGAGACCGGACCGGCGAAGTAGGAGAAGGCACCGGCGTCCGTGATCCGGGACGAGCCCTCTACCTCCAAGAAGGCGGCGGTCTGCGTGGCCGTGCCGGCCGACGCGCTCTTCATCGTGCTGACGCAGTTCTTGCCGTTGGCCGCGTTGTAGGACAGGTACGCCGTGCCCGCGGTGCCCAGCGGCTGCTGGTCGATCACGCTGTAGCCGCCACCGCAGGCCGGCGCGCCGAGCGCGTCGTCGGTGACCGTGGCGTAGCGGATCGTGTCGTTGGCGTGGAACTCCGGGCCGGCCTCGAACAGCACGCCGACCGACGACTGGGACAGCTGCACCATGTCCGAGTAGGCCGCGTCCTGGCCCCACACGAGCACGCTGCCGGCGGTGCCGGTCCAGTTGGCGCCTTCGTCGAACGACGAGTGGACCCGCAGCTCCTTGCGACGGTCGCAAGTGGACGGTGCGGCGAAGACGATCCGGTCGTACTTGCCGCCGGTGTCGGTGGCGCTCATCCGGGCCGTCGACCCCTCCACGGTCGGAGCGACGAGGTCGGTGGCGAAGGTGAACTTCGTGCTGAAGGTCGCAGCCCCGTCCGAGCTGATCGCGTACGCCCGGTTGTGCGTGCCGTCCAGCAGGCACTTGTTGCCGTCGTTCGCCTGGTTGCGCGCGGCCGCGTAGACCCGGCCGTCGGCGAGTTCGGTGACGCTGATCTCCTGCGGGTTCATGGTGCTCGCGGCGGGCTTGTCGGTGGCCCCGAGGTGCCAGGTGGAACCGTTGTCGTCGCTGTAGACCAGCGCCCCGATGTTCGAGTAGCTCATGCCGGCGACGAGCCGGCCCTTGTGCGCGCCGCGGGTGAGCACGATCCCGTGCGACGGCCCGGTCGCCAGCCAGCTCGGCGCCGCGGAGAAGCCGAGTTCGGTGGTCAGCACGCGGGGCGCGCTCCACGTCTTCCCGTTGTCCTCGCTGAGGGACACGCGCGGGACACGGCCGCAGTCGGGGTTCGTGTAGCACTGCATGGTCGAGAGCAGCACGACCCGGTTGCTGCCCGGGATGACGATCGGCGCCGGGTTGCCCTTGGTGTCCCCGTTGGCCTTGATGACGGTCTGCAGCGCGCTCCACGTCTTGCCGCCGTCGGTGGAGCGCTTCATGACGAGGTCGATGGCGCCGAGGTCGTTGCAGACGCTGGCACCGCCGTTGCGGCCTTCGGCGAAGGCGAGCAGCGCGCCGTCGTTCGCCTTGACGACGGTCGGGATGCGGTAGCAGTCGTGGCCCTCGGTGTTCTTGGTGAACACCAGCGTGCTGGCGACATCGGCCTGCGCGGTCGCGGTGCCGACGACCGCGGGTACGGCCAGGGCGGCGCACCCCAGCAGCCCGGCCAGCAAGCCTCCGGCGATCCGGGTGATCTTCACGGGTTTCTCCCTACCGATTCGTCCTACGTCCTACGTCTTGGCGACAGCGTCGACGTGGCCCGTACAAGACCCGTACAACCCGGCGTATAACGACGTACACGTTGCCGGGAGGGAAACGTCAGGTGAACGCGGCCAGGGCGCCGAACCCGGTCCCCAGCACGAGAAGCGTCGACAGGAGTCCCAGCAGCAGGGCCCGGCCGCCGCCGCGCAGCAGCGGTCCGAGCCGCACGGCGCAGCCGAGGCCGAACAGCGCGCCGGCGAGCAGGAGCGTCGAGGCGGTCTTCGCGACGTCGAGCGCGAACGCCGGGACGAGCCCGGTGCTGCGGACGGCGACCATCGCGAGGAACCCGAGGACGAACAGCGGCACGAGCGGCGCGTGGCCGCCGCGGCGGGTGCGTTCGGTGGCGCCGACGATCGCGACGACCGGCGCCAGCAAGACGACCCGGCTCAGCTTGACCACGATCGCGACGGCGACCGCGGCGGCCCCCGCCGGCCCGGCCGCCGCGATGACCTGGGCGACTTCGTGCACCGAGATCCCGGCCCAGGTACCGGTCCTGGTCGCGTCCAACCCGAGGACGTGGGCGAGCAGGGGGAGGACGCCGAGGGCGATGCTGCCGTAGCAGGTGACGAGCGCGACGGCGGTCGCCACGTCTTCGTCGTCGCGCTCGACCACGCCTTCCATCGCCGCGATCGCCGAGGCGCCGCAGATGGAGAAGCCGGTGGCGACGAGCAGGGCGAGGCCGCGCGGCACACGCACCAGCCGGCCGAGGCCGAGCGTGCCGAGGAACGTGACGGTGACCGTGAGGACCACCGCGGCGAGCGTGCCGGGGCCGAGCGCGAGGACGGTGGGGATGGCGAGCTGCAGGCCGAGCAGGACGACGCCCGCGCGCAGCAGGCTTTTCGTGATCCGGGCGACGGACTTCCGGTGCTCTTCGGTGAGGACCGGCGTGCTCCCGGCGACGATGCCCAGCACGACGGCGACGGTCAGGGCGCCCGCCACCGGCCAGACCGAGCTCAGCGCGTATGCCGCGGCGACGCCGAGCCCGGTGATCGCCAAGCCGGATGTCTTCGCCGCCGTCAGTGCCATGTTTGCAGGGTCGTCGCGTTCGCGCCTTCGCGGTAGCCGTCCGTGTGGAGGGAGGTCATAGACTAAAGCTATGACCGGACCGGACTTGGACTCGCTGCGCCTGCTGGTGCTCGTCGACGACCTCGGCAGCATCGGCCAGGCGGCCGGGGCGCTCGGCATCGCCCAGCCGTCGGCGAGCAAGCGGCTGTCCACTTTGGAAAGACAGTTGGGACTGTCCCTGGTGGACCGCACCCGGCGCGGCTCGGCGCTGACCCCGGACGGCCGGGTGATCGCGGGCTGGGCGCACCGCGTCCTGACCGAAGTGGACGGACTGCGCACGGGCGCGGAGGCGCTGCGGACCCAGCGCGGCGCGAAGCTGCGGGTCGCGGCGAGCATGACGCTGGCCGAGCACTTCGTGCCCGCGTGGATCGGCGAGGTGAAGCGGATCGAGCCGGACACCTACGTCGGACTCGAGGTGGTGAACTCCGAGCACGTCGCCGACCTGGTCGCGGGTGGCCGCGTGGACCTCGGGTTCGTCGAGTCGCCGGGCCCGTGGCCGGGCTTGTCCACGCGGCGGGTCGCGACGGACCGGCTCGTCGTGGTCGTTCCGGCCGGGCACCCGTGGGCGCGCCGTCGTCGTGCGCTGACAGCGGTCGAGCTGGCGACGACGCCGCTGGTGGTGCGAGAGCCGGGTTCCGGGACGCGCGAGACGGTCGAGGCGGCGTTGCGCCGGGCCGGCGCGGGGCCGGTGACGCCGTTGCTGGAGCTGGGATCGGCGTCGGCGGTGCGGAACGCGGTGATCGCCGGCGCCGGGCCGGCGGTGATCAGCGAGCTGGACGTGGTGCGCGAGGTGGCGGGCCGCCGGCTGGTGCCGGTCACGGTGGCCGGGGTCGAGCTCGGCCGGGTGCTGCGGGCGGTGTGGCCGGCGGGGCGGCGGTTGACGGGCCCGGCGGCGGAGCTGCTGACGCTGGCGACCAAATCGGGGGTCTGAGAGCTGCTCTCTTGTCCTGTGGGTTGCCGTCGATCGGACGGCGATATATCGTCGTAGTGTCGGCGATACGGCGAGTAGAGGAGACAGTCATGGAGATGAGCGCGGGAGCGGGCCGGATGTTCGGCGGTTTCGGGGGCGGCGTGTTCGGTGGGCACGGTTTCGGCGGTCACCACGCCCAGGGCGGCTTCGGTCGCCAGGGACCCGGTCACGTGGACCACGGGGCGGCGGGTGCAGGTGGTCGCGGGCATCCGGAGCACGGGGAGGGGCGGGGGCGCAGCGGTCCGGGGCAGCCGGATCTCCGGCACGGCGGTCCGGGGCACGGGCCCGGCCACCACGGCCTGCCGGGTCACGCCGACCCCGCGGACCTCGGCGGCTTCGGCCATCCGGAGCACGGCGGCCCTGGCCCGCTCGGCCATTTCGGGCCCCCGGACTTCGGCGGTTTCGGCCACCCCGGCCATGACCACGGCATGCCCGGTCACGAGGACTGGGAAGCCGGCCCCGAGCTGGCGCGCGGCGGGTTCCCGCCCCACCCGCCGCACCCACCCCAGCCGCCGGGCGCGCCGGGTGGGCCCGGTTTTCCCGGCTTCCCCGGTGGTCCCGGCTCGTTCGGCGGCCCCGGTGGCTGGGGTGGCGGGGCCGGGCCGTTCCAGCGGGTGCGGGAGTTCCGTGGCGGCGGACGCGGGCCGAGCCGTCCGGTGCGGCCGGCCGTGCTGGCGCTGCTCGCCGAGGAGCCGATGCACGGCTACCAGCTGATGCAGGAGATCCGCCGCCGCACGCACGACCGGTGGCGGCCGAGCCCGGGCTCGGTCTACCCGATCCTGCAGCAGCTGGAGGACGAAGGCCTGGTCCACACGGCCGAGACCGGCGGCCGCCGGGTCGCCGAGCTGACCGACGCCGGGCGGGAGCACGTCGCCGGGCGGGAAGCCGAGTTCGCCGCTCTCTGGGCCGAGCCCGAGGACGAGCCCGGTGCCGACCGGTTCGCCGCGCTCTGGAACGCGCTCGGGGAACTGTCCGGCGCGGCCGCCCAGGTCGGCTACAGCGGAACGGAAGCGCAGGTCGCCGAGGTCAAGAAGATCCTCGCCGACGCGCGCCGCCGCGTCTACGCGGTCCTGGCCGACGCCGGCCTGGAGGACGAGGACTGACCCGCACCTCACCCGCGCCCGGCGGATCGTCCACATCGGACGGTCCGCCCGGCGGGTAAACTCCGGCCGCATGGAGGAAAAGGACTTCGCGGCGCACCTGACCGCGACCATGACCGGCAGCGCGCTCACCATGCTGATCGGCGTCGGCCACCGCACCGGGCTGTTCGAGGCGGCCGCCCGCGGGCCCGCCACCAGCGCCGGGCTGGCCGAACGCGCCGGGCTGCACGAGCGGTACGTCCGCGAATGGCTCGGCGCGATGGTCACCGGCGGCATCTTCACCCTCGAGGCGGGCCAGTACACGTTCCCGCCCGAGCACGCGAAGTTCCTGCTCGGCGAAACGGCGTCGAACCTCATGCCGTCGCTGCTGACGCTGTCCGCCTTCACCGGCATCCTGCCCGACCTGGAACGCAGCTTCGCCGAGGGCGGCGGCGTCCCGCGGCCGGCGTACGGGCCCTACCTCGAAACTCTCGGCGCGAAGACCGGCGACAGCTGGAAGCACGTCTACCGCGAACAGCTCGTCGACGGCTTCTTCGGCGCGGTCCCCGGCCTGAAGGAGCGCCTCACCGCCGGGGCGCGCGTGCTCGATCTGGGTTGCGGCACCGGGAACGCCGTCGCCGTCGCCGCCCGTGCGTTCCCCGCCTCGCGGTTCACCGGCGTCGACATCAACGCGAGCGTCGTCGAGCAGGCGCGGGAGACCGCGAACGGGCTGCCGAACGCCGAGTTCGCCGTCGGGGACGCCGCGGAGCTGACCGCCGACCCGCCGTACGACGTCATCACCGCCTTCGACGCCGTCCACGACCAGGACCGTCCGGACGTCGTGCTGCGCCGGATCCGCGGCGCGCTGAAGGAAGACGGCCTGTTCTTCATGGTGGACACCAACTTCTCCAGCCACGTGGAGAACAACGTCGGCAACCCGCTGGCGGCGCTCTGCTACTCGATCAGCTTGATGTACTGCACGACGACGTCGCTCGCCGAGGGCGGCGCCGCGCTCGGCGCAATGTGGGGCACCGAGAGGGCGTCGGAAATGCTCGCGGACGCGGGGTTCGGGCACGTCGAGGTGCTCGATTCCCCGCGTCCGCAGAACTGCATCTACGTCTGCCGGCCGTGAGTCACTGCTGGTACGGCGCCGCCGCGGCCTTCGCGGCGGTGATGAGCGCGCCCTTGTTCTTCGGCCAGAACGTGCTGTCGACGCAGGTGTAGCGGGGCAGGAACCCGCCGCAGGTGCCGCTCGAGCCGCCGACCTCGAACGTCACGCTGGCGACGCCGAGTTCGCCGTAGGTGAAGTCGTCGGTGGTGCCGCTCGTGTCGTAGCCGACCGTCTCTTCGTTGGTGCCGACGAGGTAGCCGTTCGACGCCGCGTACTTCGCGCCGAGCTTGCGGTACTGCGCGTCGTTCGGCGAGGTCGACTGGGTGAAGCCCCAGGGGATGATGATGTCGTTGCCGTAGCTGTGCAGCGTGATCATCGTGCCCTTGGCCGTCGTGGGCGCCGGGTCGTTGTTGCCGGTGCCGCGCTGGTCCGGGAAGATCGAGCGGGCCAGCTTCTCCAGCGCCTGCGTCTCGGGCTCGGAGCCGGCGCTCACGCCCTGGTAGGTCTCGGAGCACGCCGAGTTGGAGTCGCCGCCCCACTTGAACGTGGAGTTGCGGTTGAGGTCGATACCGATGTTCGTGCCGGTGCAGCCGCCGCGGGTGTTGTTCGCGTTCTTGCGCTGCAGCTTCGGCGAGTTGCCGCCCGAGGCGACGATGTCGACGCCGTCGGGGTTGGAGATGGGCACCACCCACACCTCGGTGGTGTCCAAAATGGACTTCGCGGTGGCGTCGGTGGCGTAGCCGTCGGCGAGGTAGTCGATCCAGCGCCAGGCCAGCTCGCCGGTCGACAGCTCACGCGCGTGGATCTGGGCCATCAGGAAGAACTTCGGCTTCGTCGACGTCGTGGAGAGCGTGCAGTCGCCGGTCTGCTTCTTGGTGAGGCAGATGGCCTGGACGTCGTGGCCGCCCTGGCCCTTGGTCTTCTTCCACGACTGGCCGATCGTGTACTTCGTGGCCAGGTCGGGATGCGCGGCGGCGACGGCGGTGAGGTGGTTCTCGTGCGCGGTGACGGTGCGGTAACCGCCGTAGAAGGTGTCGGCCGCCAAGGAATTCGCCTGCGCGGGAAGTTCTTTGTAGACGGTGTCGAAGAACGAAGGCCGGTAACCGAGGGCCCGCAACCGGTTCGCGACGGCCTGCCCGCCGACGACGCTGACCGTGCCCGCATCACCTTCTTCGACGTCGAATCCGGCGTTCACGAGGGCTGCGGCCTGGGCGGCGGTCGCGGGGACGCGCCAGAACACGGGGGTGTCGGCGGCGGGCTGCGCGGCCGCGGTGCCGCCGAGCAGCGCGGACAGCACGACACCGGTCGCCGCCAGGGCGAGCCGGGACAGGGACCTTGACGCCATCGGGGGATCTCCTCACGGCCGCACGGATGGAGTTCCGGCCCGGGGCTCTCGGTCACCGGACCGGCACGCACAGTGTGTCGGTCCGGGACAAATCCGCCATACCCCCGAAAGTCGCGACTCTGTCACGGAGCCGGTGATCGAGACGACTCGACGGGTGTACCGGCAGTGAGGAGTGACGATGAGCTGGTCATCGGTGTCCGCCGTCGCGAGCGCCTGCATCGCGTTGGCCGCGGTGGTGTTGAACGCTGTTCTCTTCCGCATGGCCCGGGCGGCGGAGAAGGACCGGGCCCGGCAGCAGCGGATGCCCGTGCTCGTGTCGTTTCGCGATGACGACGGTTCGATCCGGGTGTCCAACGTCGGCTGGGGGCCCGCGACGAACGTGTTCTTCGCCAGCTGGGGCGGGAGCTGCTACTTCAACCCGCTCCACCTGACGCCGATCCCGGCGGGCGGTGCCGAAGTCATTCCCGCCGAATACGGGAACGTGAAGTCGGCCGAGGTGGGCCGCTTCGGGATGTCCTACACCGATCCGCTCGGAACGCCCTACTCGACGAAGATCAGCAACGAGGGATCGGAGGTCGTGCAAGCCCGGATACTCCCGGAGTGGCCGGGCTTGGCGATTCCCTATCCGGGATCGCTGCCCGGGCAAAAGAACTGGGGCCGGCCACCTCGGTGACCGGCCCCAGCTCCGAAAGCGAACCTACTTCTTCAAGCCGTGTTCGATGGCCTCGATGATGCGCGGCCGCAGCTCGGCGGTGCTGATGATCGCGTCCACCGAGCCGACCTCCACCGCTCGCTGGATGCTGTGCACCTTGTCGAACTCCGCCGCGATCTCGCTGACCTTCTCCGCGCGGACCGACGACTGGACCTCGGCCAGCTGGGCGCTCAACGCCGCCCGCGAAGGAGCGTCGGCCGCCGCCACCTGGGCATGCAGCTCCGTCACCCGCGGGTCGTTGGCCGTGCGCTTGGCGACCTCGCCGGCGAACACCACCGCCGCCGCCGGGGCGCCGCCCAGGACCGAGGCGAACGAGCCCTCGAGGGCCAGCACCGTCATGTTCGGGTTGAGAGCTTTGGAGAACACCACGAACGCGCCGCCGTGGTAGCGCGAGATCACGCAGAACACGATCGGGCCCTCGAAGTTGACGATCGCCCGGCCGATCTCCGCGCCGTACTCCAGCTGCAGCTTGCGCAGCGACTCCGGGGAGCCGTCGAATCCGGAGAGGTTCGCCAGCACGACCAGCGGCCGGTTGCCGGACGCCGCGTTGATCGCGCGTGCCGTCTTCTTCGACGACCGCGGGAACAGCGTGCCCGCGGTGTAGGTGTCCGGGCCGTCGGTGGGAGGGAAGCCGCGGCGCGGCACCGAGCGCGACTCGATGCCGACCAGGCAGACCGGGCGGCCGCCGATGTGCACGTCCTGCACCGCGGACGTGTCGGCGTCGGCCATGCCCGCCCAGCGCTCCAGCACCGGGTGGTCCTGGTCCGACAGCGCGCGCATCACCGTGCGGATGTCGAACGGCTTCTTGCGGTCCGGGTTGTGCTCGGCCGAGAAGATCTCGCCGACGGTGGTGAAGTCGCTGTCGACGATCGCGTGCGGGAACGGCGAGACGTCGCGGTCGACCGGGTCGTTCGTGCCCACCTTCCGCGGCCCGGCTTCGCCCGGCACGACGTAGGTGTGGTCGTAGTGCGACATCAGCACCGCGCGGGCGGCGGGCAGGTTCGGTGCCCAGTACTGCGCCTGGCCGTTCGGGCCCATGACGCGGTCGTAGCCGCCGATGCCGAAGTTGTCCTCGGCCGACACGCCGCCGGAGAAGTCCAGCGCTTGCTTGCCGGTGAGCACCATCGCCGAGTCCGGCGTCATGATCAGGACGCCCTTGGTGTGCATGAGCATCGTGGCTTCGGCGTTCCAGTACGGCTGGGCGCCGACGTTGATCCCGTTGACCACGATGTTGATCTCGCCGCCGTCCTGGGTGAACGTGACGATCCGCTTGAGCGCCGCGGCGACCCAGTCCATGTTCTCGGTGCCCGAGGACATCGAGATCCGCGCACCCGACGACAGCGCGAACCACTCCAGCGGCACCTGCATGCGCTCGGCCAGGTCGAGCGCCGCGATGACGCGCGAACACTCCGGCTCCGACAGCGCGCCCAGCGACTTCGTCGGGTCGCCGATCAGCACGACGCGGGTGACGCCCTCGGGGTGCCGCTCGGTCGGCGTCGTGACGACGCCCGCGACGATCGCCGCGCTGTTCTTGCCCTTCGGCCGGTCGACCGGCACCAGCGCGCCACCGCCCGAGGCACTCTTTCCCGCCGAGGGCGCATCGGCACTGTCGAGGTCGTGCTCGGCGAACGTGCCCTCCGGCCCGGAGAGCAGGCCGGTCAGCTCGTACGGGTAAACGGTTCCGCGCCGCGCCGCGCGCAGCACCTTCAGCCGGTAGTCGTCGAGCGGCTGCACCGGTTCCGTCGACGGCGGCCCGACGTGCAGCCGCGCGCCGTGCCCGGGGTCGAAGGCGATCCGGACGGCGAGCTCGGTCAGCTTGCCCGCGTCGGTGCGCCGGCGGGCCAGGAACTGGACCTCCTCCAGCCCGGCGCCGACCGACGTCGGCAGGATGCGCTGGACGAGCGTGTTCAGCTCTTCGGTGGTCAGCTCCGTCTGCGGCCAGACGTACATCATGATCCGGTTGGTGTCGAACCGCTTGTTCTGCGGCCGCTGCGCCTGGATGTTGCGGATCGCGTCGAGGCAGGCGGTGACGGCGTCCTCGAGCGCGGGCAGGGCGACCAGCCGGCCGTCGGCTTCGCGCAGGGGCGTGAGGTCGCGGACCTGGCCCATCGCGATCAGCCGCTCGTCGGCCGGGTTGCTCTTGGCCACGGCCTTGAAGAGGTAGATCTCCTCGTCCGCCGACGGCAGCCGGGTGAGGTCGAACTCGTGCAGGCGCTGCAGCTGCAGGCGCTGCGCGATCTGCGGGTGCAGGCCGCGGATCAGCCGGTCCTCGGTGAATCCCGCGCCGTCGCGGCGGAAGGTGAAGTGGTGGTGCATCACCGCGCCGCCGGTGCCGGCCACGGTCAGCACGACGCGCTGCACGCTCGCCGGCAGCGGGTGCTCGGCCAG
Source organism: Amycolatopsis sp. NPDC051371 (assembly GCF_040682155.1). Lineage (NCBI taxonomy): Bacteria > Bacillati > Actinomycetota > Actinomycetes > Pseudonocardiales > Pseudonocardiaceae > Amycolatopsis > Amycolatopsis sp. NPDC051371. The sequence goes on along the minus strand of NZ_JBFBAG010000011.1, from coordinate 171,048 downwards.
CAGCGCGGCGAGCCGCTCCGCGGTCGCGTCCACGTCCGGCTGGTCTTCCCAGCGGACGTACAGGTCGGCGACGACGCCTTCGGTGGCCACCTCGCCGACCGCGCGGACGGCGTCGGGCAGGGCGGCGATGTCGACGGCGGTGGTGACCAGCGGCAGCACGCCGTCCGGCGTGTTCCTGATCCGGCCAGAAGTAGGCCGACCCCCGCTCGGCACGTCATCGTTGCTACGAAGCCATTCGGCCGTGGCTGTGGTCGGATCAGGAACGAGCGGCACAGTCAGCTCGGCGGTCAGCAGCCGGCAGCCGGCGACGTCGCGCACGGCGACGCCTGCCAGCCTGCGGTTGCCGTAGTAGCGGCGGGTCAGCACTTCCAGCAGCGGCGCGTGGTCGCGGCCGGGCCGCCCGATCCGCTGCCCGATCAGCCGGACGAGCGGCTGCGAACCGGTGATCATGGCCTGGATCCGCTCGGCGCGGTCCGCGGCGTCCGGGTGCTGGTCGAGGTAGCTCAGCTCGGTGCGGACGGCGGCGTACACCTCGGCGCGGTGGCGGCGCAGCAGCGGCTGGGCGAACCAGCGGAACACCACGCCGCGGGCGAGGTCGGACACCGCGGGGAAGCGCACCTGCGTGGCTTCGACCAGGTGCTCCAGGGTCAGCCCGGCGCGGTCGCTCAGCGACTCCGCCGGCGGGGCCCCGGCCAGCCACTGCCGCAGCAGCTCGGAGACGACGGCGACGTCGGCCGAAGTCCGTTGCTGCGCCAGGAAAATCCGGAAGACGGCGGACTCCAGCTCCGGTGTGCGCTCCAGGTCGGCGACGCCGTAGTGGGCGAGCACCTTGGCCAGCTTGGCCTGGAAGCCTTCGGTGACGCCCGCGCGCTCGACGTCAAGGCTCTGCAGGTAGCTGTGGAAGAACTCGCGCGGGCTGTGCACCGCGCCGTTCGGCACGGTGTCCTCGCCGCCCGGGGTGTTGCGGCTCAGCTCGGACAGGTCGGCGAAGACGGTGAGCAGCTCCAGCTCGCCTTCGACCGGCCGGCCGCCCAGCTCGGTCCGCGCCGCGACGTAGGCCGACAGGATGCGCTTGCGCTCCGACGGGTCGACGTCGAAACCGAGCAGCAGGCTGCGCAGGTCCTGCAGGCCGCGCTGAACGCGGTCCGCCGCGGAGACGTCGGCCGCCTCGGCCGGCAGCTCGATCTCGACGGTCTCGGTTTCCTCGGCGACCTCGTCCCCGGCGCCGTCGGCCAGTGGCTCCAGGCGCATCAGCGGCGCGCCGGTCTCGACCTGGCTGCCGACCGACACCGGGCATTCGCGGACGCGGGCGCGGAACGGCGCACGCAGCACCGTCTCCATCTTCATGCTCTCCAGCACGAGGATCGGCGCGTTCGCCTCGACCTCGTCGCCGACCGACAGCGGCGTCGCGACCACCAGCGCGGGCGCGGGGGAGCGGACGACGCCGCCTTCGTCGCGGCTGACGCGGTGGGTGACGCCGTCGACCTCGACGAGGTGGATCGGGCCGTGCGTGGCCGCCACCAGGCGGAACCGCTGCCCGTTGACCCGGATCCGGCCGCTGTGGGCGTCGAAGCGATCGATCTCGACGTCGGCGTGGTGCACGTCCGACGTCCCGGCCGAAACGCCGACGCGGAAGCGCTGCCGCCCGATGCGGGCGACGCTGACGCGGTAGCCGACGCCGCGGAGCTTGAGGTCGAGCGGGCGGCCGGTCTCGTGCTGGACCTGCGGGCGGCCGCCGTGCGCGGTGGCCAGCAGGCGCTGGACGGAAACCTCTTCCTCGTCCTCGTAGGCCTCGATGGCGGCCGCGGCGAGCGCGACCGCGGAGTGCCGGTGGGTGACCAGGCGGCCTTCGGCGCGGACGCGGTCGATCCAGCCGGTGTCGGCGCTGGCGTCGATGACCTCGGGCTGGTCGAGCAGGTCGAGTACGAAGCTCTTGTTGGTGGCGCCACCCTCGATGATCACGGTGGTCTCGGCCATCGCGCGGCGCAGGCGGCCGAGCGCCTCGTCGCGGTCGCGGCCGTAGGCGATGATCTTGGCGATCATCGAGTCGAAGTCGGCGGGGATGGTGTCGCCCTCGCTGACGCCGGTGTCGACGCGGATGCCGGGGCCGGCGGGCAGCGCCAGCCGCGCGATGCGGCCGGGGGAGGGAGCGAAGTCGCGATCGGGGTCCTCGGCGTTGAGCCGGGCTTCGACGGCGTGGCCGAGCTCGGCCGGCTGCTCGCCTTCGAGCTTCCCGCCGCCGGCGACGTGCAGCTGCAGCTTGACCAGGTCGGTGCCGGTGGTGATCTCGGTGATCGGGTGCTCGACCTGCAGGCGGGTGTTGACCTCGAGGAAGGCGAACAGCTTCTCGCCGGGGTGGTACAGGAACTCGACGGTGCACGCGCCGCGGTAGCCGACCTTGACCGCGAGCCGCTCGGCCGAGGTCTTCAGCTCGGCGGTCTGCGCCGGGTCGAGGACGGGGGAAGCCGACTCCTCGATGATCTTCTGGTTGCGCCGCTGCACCGAGCAGTCGCGGACGCCGAGCGCCCACGCCGTCGCGCCGTCGGAGATCACCTGGACCTCGACGTGCCGCGCGCCGGTGACCAGGCGCTCGAGGAACACGACGCCGGAGCCGAACGCGCGCAGGGCTTCCTGGCTGGTGCGCTCGTAGGCGTCGGCGAGGTCCTCGCCGGAGGCGACCATGCGGATGCCGCGCCCGCCGCCGCCCGCGGTGGCCTTGAGCATCAGCGGGTAGCCGATCCGGTCGCCGGCCGCCAGCGCGTCTTCGAGGGTGGCGACCTCGCCGCGGCTCCACGGCGCGACCGGGACGCCGACCTCTTCGGCGATCAGCTTCGCGCCGATCTTGTCGCCGAGCTTGCGCATCGCGTCGGCGCTCGGGCCGACGAAGGTGATGCCGATCTTCTCGCACAGCTCGGCGAAGGCCGGGTCCTCGGCGACGAAGCCCCAGCCGACCCACGCGGCGTCGGCCTTCGTCTCGACGAGGGTTTGCTCGAGCTTGGCGAGGTCGAGGTAGGGGCGGGCCGAGGCCGGACCGAGGTCGTAGGCCAGGTCGGCCTCACGGACGAAGGTGGCCGTGCGGTCCGCGTCGGTGTAGAGGGCGACCGTCTCGATCCGCGTCCCGGTTTCCGCCGACAGATCCCGGACGGCGTGGATGAGCCGCATCGCGGCCTCTCCGCGGTTGACGATGGCGACACGATTGAACACCGGCTGAGCCTCCCAAGTACCCACGCGCAGAAGGCGACGCACCTGTCCTGGGGCGTCGCCTGCACCTGTCTACACCTTGCTGGATTACCGCCGGGTAGACCAATGTCCGCCATGACGCATGCCGAGGCGGCTGCTTTGTGGGAACCCCACAAAAAGCGACCCGCGCCACACCGCGGGGGCCGGATTTCTCGCGAGGACTGCCACAAAGCACGGGCGCAGCCTACGGCGGGAACCAGTAGGGGAACATCCGGTGTCGCGGAGATAAGGGGTCGGTTAGGAGGCCAGCAGGACGTCCGCCTCGAGCACGTGGCTCAGCTCCCGTTGCTCCGCTTCCGACAGCGGGACGGCGGCGACGCTGCAGCGGCCGTCCGGGCCCGGGGCCGTCGTGATCGCCAGTACCGGCTGTCCGTCGATCTCGCGCAGGGTCACCCGGCCGCCGCAGGAGAGGTCCACGCTGATCCCGGGACGGTCGCGACGCCTGCCCAGCCACCGGCCGACGAAGTCGAAGGTCATCGCGGTCTCCCCTCGGAACGTGCACTCCCCTTGAAGCAGAGGTGTCCCTGGTTAATGCCCCGGATACATCGTGGTTACACCCGATCGGGGCGGAAAGTCGGCCATGATGGCCGGATGAAACTGGGGCAGCTGGCGTCGACCGCGCGGGACCTGTTCACCGCGAAGCTCGTCTACGGGGATCCGGTCGAGCGGGACGGGGTCGTCGTCATCCCCGCCGCGGCGGTGTTCGGTGGTGGCGGCGGGGGCGCCGGCGACACGGCCGTGGTGCCCGTCCGCGAAGGTGCCGGATTCGGGGTTTTCGCCCGGCCCGCCGGCGCCTTCGTCGTCCGCGAGGACACGGTGACCTGGGTGCCCGCCGTCGATCGCACCCGGCTCGGGCTCGCCGCAGCCGTCACTGTCGTCGCACTCGCCAAGATCCTTTCGCGGCGCGCCAAGTCCTGACCGACGCCGTAAGTTCACCGCCGGTTCTCGACGGCGTTCGCGTTCGCGGCCTAGCGTCGGGGCGTCTTTCGATGCGGAGGTACGCATGAGTTCTGGGGACTTCAGCCGGCGAACGCTGCTGCGCGCGAGCGGCGCGGCGGCGGCCGGCGCGGCTGGGGCGGCTGGGGCGGCCTTGGGGATGCTGCCCGGCGTCGCGTTCGCCGACCAGCCCGGCGACACCGGCAGCCAGACCCGGACCGTCACCGGCACCCTGGAACCGGACGTCCCGGACTGGTACTACCTGCCGGTCGACGTCCCGCGCGGGGTGCGGCAGATCGACGTCGTCTACTCCTACGACAAGCCCAAGGTGCCCGCCGGCACCCGCGGGAACGCCTGTGACATCGGCATGTTCGGCCCGGAAGGCCACGAACTGGGCAACGCCCGCGGCTTCCGCGGCTGGTCCGGCGGCTTCCGCGACCGGTTCTCGATCAGCGCGTCCGAGGCGACGCCCGGCTACCTCGCGGGCCCGATCAAGCCGGGCCGGTGGCACGTCATCCTCGGGCCGTACACCGTCGCGCCGCAGGGCTTGAACTACCGAGTGGACATCACGCTCACCTTCGGGCCGGACGCCGCGCCGTTCCAGCCGGACCCGGCGCCGGAGTCCGCGCCCGCCCGCGAGCGCGGCCGCGCCTGGTACCGCGGCGACGGCCACCTGCACACCGTCCACTCCGACGGCCGCCGCACCCCGGAGCAGCTGGTCGCCGACGCCCGCGCCGCCGGGCTCGACTTCATGATCTCCACCGACCACAACACGTCCAGCTCGCAACTGGTGTGGGGCCGGTACGCGACCGACGACCTGCTGATCCTCAACGGCGAAGAGGTGACGACGCGGTCCGGGCACTGGCCCGCGATCGGCCTGCCCGCCGGCACGTGGATCGACTGGCGCTACCGGGCGGCCGACGCGGCCGACTTCCGCCGCTTCACCGACCAGGTGCACCGCGCGGGCGGCCTGGTCACCGCGGCGCACCCGTTCGCCAACTGCTTCGGCTGCACCTACGAGTTCGCGTACGAGATCGCCGACCTGGTCGAGGTGTGGAACGGCCCGTGGACCCAGGACGACGAGGCGAGCGTCATCCACTGGGACGGCCTGTTGCGCGGCGGCCGGTTCATCCCGGCGATCGGCGACTCGGACGCGCACAACCCGGACCAGCGCGTCGCGCTCCCGCACACCGTCGTCCTCGCCGACCGGCTGCGTCGCAAGGAACTCCTGGCCGGGCTGAAAGCGGGGCAGTCGTGGCTGGCCGAGTCGTCGGCGGTCCAGCTGGACTTCACGGTCTCCGGCGGCGGGCGCACGGCGGGGATCGGCTCGCGGCTGCCGGCCGGCACGGGTACACCGGTGACGGTGCGCGCGGTGGTCGGCGGCGTGCCGGGGACCACCGTGACGTTCCTCGACCAGCTGGGGCCGGAGCACACGGAGACCATCGGTGACTCGGGGGCGGCCACGGTGACGTGGACGACCTACCCGCGTTACTCGCGGTGGGTCCGCGTCGAGGTCCGCCGCCCGTCCGGGGGCCCGAACACCACGCAGCCGAATGCCATGGTGGCGATGTCGAACCCGATCTTCCTCGGCGCCGGCGACTGAACCTCCGCCCGGTGCGCCGCGTCCTGCTTTTGGCAGACTGGTGCGAACGGGTGAAGGCGAGGCAGGGTGCGCGGGTGTGGCCTGAAGGTGGCCCTCTTCTTGGGGGCGGTCGTGGTGCTGACCGCGGGGGTCGTCGTGGCGGTGGTGCTGTCGCGCAGCCCGGTGAAGACGCCGGGCTGCACCGTGGCGGTGGCCGGGCAGAACGGGTACACGTTCACCCCGGAGCAGATGGACAACGCCGCGAGGATCTCGGCCGTCGGCACCAAGCTGGGGCTGCGGCCGCACGCGGCGACGATCGCGCTGGCCACGGCGTTGCAGGAGTCGAAGCTGCAGAACCTCGAGGGCGGTGACCGCGACTCTGTCGGGCTGTTCCAGCAGCGGCCCAGCCAGGGCTGGGGCACGGTGGCGCAGCTGCGCGACCCGGTCTACGCGGCGACGGCGTTCTACGAGAAGCTCGAGAAGCTGCCGGGCTGGGAGACGCTGCCGATCACCGAGGCCGCCCAGGAGATCCAGCGGTCGGGCGTCCCGGACGCGTACGCGCAGTGGGAGCCGCAGTCCCGCGCGATGGCGGCGGCGTTCACCGGCCAGTTCCCGGCCACGCTGACCTGCCGGAACCTCACTCTGGCGGCGCCGGCGGACCTGGCGACGGCCGCGACGGACGAGCTGGGCACGGCCAAGCTGAGCGGCGCCCACCCGGCGGCGCAGGGATGGACGTACGCGAGCTGGCTGGTCGGCCGCGCGGAGGCGCTCGGGGTGGACAAGGTGAGCTTCGCCGGCCAGACGTGGACGGCGGAGTCCGGGTCCTGGGCCCAGGACTCCGCCGCCGGCCCGGATCTCTCGCTGCACCAGGCCCCGGCGCCCCAGCCCAGCGAGTAGCGCCGGTCCCGAGCGACCCAAGGCGGCCTTCGGTGCGTCTGACGCACCGAAGGCCACATTGGGGCGCTTGGGTCAGGGGACGAGGATCGCGCGGCCGCGGATGCGACCCGCGTCGAGGTCGTCGAGCGCGGTCTGGAACTGATCGAGCGGGTACCGGGCCGTGTGCAGCTTCACGCGGCCCTGGGCGGCCAGCACCATCAGCTCGCACAGGTCGTTGTACGAGCCCACCAGGTTGCCGATCAGGTTGATCTCCGTCGAGATGATGTCGATCGTCGGGACGTCGATGTTCTCGCCGTAACCGACGACGTGGTAGTCGCCCGCCCGCCGCAGCATCGCGATCCCGTCCTTCGTCGCGCCGCCTTCGCCGACGAAGTCGATCACTGTCTCGGCGCCGTTTCCGCCGGTCAAGTTGAGTACCCGCGAGACCTGCGAGCCGTCGCCGACCACGCCGTGGTCCGCGCCGATCGACACCGCCAGCTTCACCGCGTCCGGGTTGCGGTCCACGACGATCAGCTCGGCCGCCGAGATCGCCTTGAGCACCTGGATGCCGATGTGCCCGAGCCCGCCCGCGCCGATGACGACGCACCGGTCGCCCGGACGCAGGCGCCGCGCCGCCTTCGCCGCCGCGTGGTACGCCGTCAGCCCGGCGTCCGCCAGCGCCGCGACGTCCGCCGGCTCCAGCGAGTCGTCGATCTTCACGACGCTGCGCGCGGACGTCTTGAGGTACTCCGCGTAGCCGCCCGCGGTGTCGATGCCCGGGAACTGCGACTGCGTGCAGTGGACGTCGTCGCCGAAGCGGCAGGCCCGGCACAGGCCGCACGTGATGAGCGGGTGCACGATCACCTTGTCGCCCTCGGCGACGTTCGTGACCGCGCTGCCGACCGCGTGCACCCAGCCCGCGTTCTCGTGCCCGATCGTGTAGGGCAGCGTGACGCCGGACTTCTCCTTCCACTGCCCTTCCAGGATGTGCAGATCGGTGCGGCAGACGCCGGCGCCGCCGATCCGCACGACGACGTCGTACGGCCCGGTCACCTCCGGCGACGGGACGTCGGTCATCCGCAACGGCTCGTCGTACCCGACGACCTGGACCGCCTTCATGCTGAAACCTCCACAGTGGACTCGGGGTAGCGGGTGCGGAGCAACCCGCGGCAGAAGTGCGAGTTGCCCTCGATGGAGATCCGGACCGAGCGCGCGAACCGCAGCCGCAACGGGATTTCCTCGCGGGGGAACGGTGTCCCGTCGTGGTCGACCAGCACCGGGGACGACGGATCGGTCGGCAGCCCGAGCGCATCGCGACGCCGGAGCAATGCCTGGGACGACAACGCGTCCGGCAGGTCCGCGAGGGTGACGCCGTGCAGGTCGACGTCCTCGTCGGCGCGCAGCAGCACCGTCAGCGCGCGCTCCATCGCCGCCTGGTGCGCCTTGCGGCGGAACGTCAGTCGCAGCTCCTCGAGGTCTTCGTCGGCCTCGTGGCCGAACGTGCCCCGGTAGCCCGCGTCGGCGGCGAGGCCGCGGTTGATGAGGTCGGAGTCGTGGTGGTCGTCGAGCTCCACGACGACTTCCGACGTCCACGGCAGCGCGGTCAGCACATCCTTGGCATCCGACGCCATGAGGTAGGCGAAGTTCGGCGCGCAGAACGACGTCGGCAGTCGCAAGTGGACGGTCACGCGGGTGCCGTCCACGGCGAGCGACTTGACGAAGCCCAGGTCGGTGATGGGCTCGTCGAGCTCCGGGTCGAGAACCGCGTCCAGCGCGGTGTAGGCGTCCACGTCAGGCCACCGACACGGCTTGCGGCTCGATCGGAGCCAGCTGGAGCTCAGCCGGCACCGGGATGTCGTACATGGCCGCCGCGTTGAGCCCGAGGATCTTCTTCTTCTGATCGACCGTCAGCGGCGCGTACTCCGGCAGGTCCTCCGGGATCTGGAAGTCGACGAACCGCTCGATCAGCCACCGCGGCGTCCAGAGCGCGTAGTCGCTTGAGAACTGGATGCGGTCCTCGTCCAGCCAGTACAGCAGCTCGCCGATGATCTGCGCGAAGTAGCGGGGCCGCGTGTGGATGAACGGGATCGCCACCGCCAGCCCCGCGTGGACGTTCGGCTCCTGCGTCGCGATCCAGCAGAAGTCCTCCAGTCGCGGCAGTCCGCAGTGCTCCACGACGAAGTTCAGGTCGGTGAAGTCGGTGGCCGCGTGGTCGACGTCGGCGACGTCGAAGGCGTCGCGGTCCAGCGGCCGGATGGTCGGTCCCTTGTGGACGTGGATGTTCTTGATGCCCAGCTCTTGGCAGGCCTCGAAGTACTTGTACGTCCACTTGTCGTTGAGCTTGTAGCCGCGTGAGTCAGCCTGCCACTCGGCGGTGTAGAGCTTGACGCCCTTGAGGTTGAAGCGTTCCGCGTCACGTCGCAGCTGGTCGATGCCGGCCTGTTCGAACCGCGGGTCGAAGAAGTGGTTGTAGGTCAGCTTGTCCGGGTGCTGCTGCTTCAGCGCGAAGGCTTCCTCGGTCTGCCCGAAGCCGTTGTTGTAGAACGCCCCGAGGTATGCGGGCTGGAAGATCGCGTGGTCGACGTACCCGTTCTGGAACAGGTCGCGCATCAGCCGCTCGCCGCCCTGGTAGAGGTAGTCCTCGTACGGCCAGACCTCGGACTCGGGGCTGAGGTTGCGGTGGTAGTCGTAGAAGCAGTCGATGAACTGCTTGCCGTGGATGTTCCGCTGGTTCTCCGGGCGCGCGTCCCAGAGCGCCACGTGGGCGTCCACGATGAAGTACGTCTCGCCGTCTTTGCTGTACATGCGTTCCTCCACGGTTGGCACAGTGCAGGCGACGCTAGGGACGTCGAGGCTGGTCAGGGACCCGTCGGGTGTCTCGATATGAGACAGCTCGGGCCGCCGTCGCCCGGATGGCGGACGTAGGCTGGCGGAGTCCGACGCAGCGGCGCGTCCCGGGAGGCCAGGTGGAGAACCCGCAGGTGCACGTCACGCGGTCGTTCGACGCGGCCCGGCTGAGGGCGTCCTGGCAGCGCAGCGAGCGGTACGGCGTGCCCGAGGACGAGGTCATGCCGGTGTTCTCCGGTGCGGTCGACACCGGTTCGCTGCTGTACGAATGCGGCACCGAGGTGCTGCGCGGCCTGCAGGCGACGCTGGCCAACGAGCCGATCAGCCTGATGATCACCGACAGCGAAGGCCTGGTGCTGAGCCGGCTGTGCACGGACGCGTCCATCAACCGCTCGCTCGACCGCGTGCACCTGGCGCCGGGGTTCTACTTCGCGGAGAGCAACGCGGGCACCAACGGGCTCGGCCTGGCGCTCGCCGACCGGGCGCCGTCGCTGGTCCGGGCGAGCGAGCACTACTGCACCGACCTGCGCGGGTACACCTGCGCGGCGGTGCCGGTGCTCGACCCGCTGACCGGGGCGCTCGCCGGCAGCGTCAACCTCACGACCTGGTCGGAGCAGTCGTCGGAGCTGCTGCTGGCGCTGGCACAGGCCGCCGCCGGCAACACGGCGGCGCTGATGCTGGCGCGCGCGTCCGGGCGCGTTGCCCGGCCGACGCCGCGGGGCGAGGTCTTCCGGGTCTACGCCGACCGCGTCGACCCGGGCGACGGGCTGCGGCTGTCGGCCGCGTGGACCACCGCGGCCGATGCGGCGCAGACGGCGTTCGGAGCGGGCCGGGTCGTCGCGGTGGTCGGCGAGCCGGGCGCGGGCAAGACGGCGCTGGCGGCGCTGGCGCGGCGGCAGCTGCGGCCACGCGAGCGGGTTTTGAACGCGCGGCCGCCGGCGCCCGACGACGTCGACACGTGGCTGACGCTGTGGACGCCCGAGCTGGCCAAGGACGGCACGTGCGTGATCGTGTCGGGCGTCGAGGCGCTGCCCGGGTGGGCGGCGGAGGAGCTGGCGCGGCGGTTCGCCGACGCCCGGGGCGACGGGCCGCCGCCGTTCGTGCTGACGGCGGCCGACGCGGGTTCGGTGCCGGCGGCGCTGCGACCGCTGGTGGACCGGGTGGTCGAGGTCCCGGCGTTGCGCTTCCGGCCGGACGACGTCCTCCCGCTGGCCCACCACTTCGCCCGGCGGGACCGCGGCCGGGACGTCACGTTCACTTCGGCGGCTTCGCGGGCGTTGACGGCCTTCGATTGGCCGGAGAACGCGAAGCAACTACGGCGGGTGGTGCGCGAAGCGGCTTCGCGGTCTGACGTGATCGATACGGCGCATCTGCCGGCCGAGGTGTTCAGCGGGGTGGGGCACCGGCTGGGCCGGCTGCAAGCGATGGAACGCGACGAGATCGTGCGGTGCCTGTCCGAGCCGGGGGCGACGGTGGTGCAGGCGGCGGAGAAGCTCGGGATGGGCCGGGCGACGCTGTACCGGAAGATGGCGCAGTACGGGCTGAACGCGAGGCAGCTGAAGTCCTAGCCGCGGATCAGCGGGTGGCCTGGGCCCAGCGGACCGCCGGGCCCATCGCGCACCCCGCGGCCAGGAACACCGCGCCCAGCAGCAGCCACCCCGGCAGGCCCCAGCCGATCACCACCGTGCTCAGCAGCACCGGCCCGGCCGCGCGGGCCACCGACACCCCCGTGCCGAAGAACCCCTGGTACTGCCCCTGCTGGTCGGCCGGCGCCAGCGCGAAGCCGATCTCCCACGTGCCCGCCGACTGCAGCATCTCGCCGAACACCTGCACCAGCGCGCCGACGACCAGCATGCCGAACGCGATCCACGGCGATGTCCCGAACGCCGACAGCGCGAAAGCCACGCATGACGCGAGGAGCAGCACCCCGGACCGGCGCACCATCCGCGCCGCCGCGCCGATGCTCGCCAGACGTCCCGCCACGCGGACTTGGAGCAGCACCACCACGACCGTGTTGAGCACGAACAGCGCGGACACCGTCCAGCCCGGCGCGGCGGTCCGTTCGACGATCCACAGCGGGATCGCGACGCTCAGCAGCGGCATCCGCAGCAGCAGGACCGCGTTGAGCAGCGTCACCAGCGCGTACGGCCGGTCGCGCAGCACCGCCAGCTTCGGCTCGCCGGTGCGCGGGGACGACGTCGTCACGGAGGGGAGCGCGAGCATGAGCCCCGCCGTGACCACAAAAGTCAGTGCGTCGAGCACGAAGACCGTCAGGTACGCCGACGCCGTGTCCACCGAGAGCGCGAGCCCGCCCAGCCCGGCGCCGACGGCGAGCCCGGCGTTGCCCGCCGACTGCAGCCGGGCCCGGATGCGCGTCCGCCGTTCCGGGTCGGCCAGCGCGGCCAGCAGCGCCTGGCGGACGGCGGCCAGGCCGGTCTGGCAGCTGCCGTAGAGGCACGCGGCGAGGACGAACAGCAGCGGCGTGCGGACCAGCAGGAACGTCAGGATCGACACGCTCGTCGCCAGGGCCAGCAGCACCGCGGAGCCGCGCGCGCCGTGGCGGTCGGCGAGGTGGCCGAGCGGCACGCCCGCGACCGAGCCGACCGCCCAGCCGAGCGTGAGGCCCAGGCCGACCTGCGCCGGGGTCAGCCCGACGATCCGCGTGAAGAACAGCACCGAGCAGGTGAGGAACGCGCCGTCGCCGAGCGAGCCGGCCAGCTGGGCGGCGGCCAGCAACCGGCCGGGGCGGGCGGGTGCGGGGCGGTCCACGGTCAACGTCATGCGAGCAACGCTAGAGCGGAAGTTGGCCCGATCCCAGATCCAATTCTCACGAACCGAACTGGGCCAATGTAGGGTACTCGGATGGACTTCCACGTCAGCCTGGCCGGGCGCGGCGACCTGTCTGTCCGGATCTACCGGCAGCTGCGCGACGCCGTGCTCGACGGCCGGCTGCGGGCGGGGGAGCGGCTGCCGCCGACGCGGGAACTGGCCCGGCGCCTGGCGGTTTCGCGCAACACCGTCGCGGTGGCCTACGACCGGCTGACCGCCGACGGGTTCCTCACCGGCCGCGTCGGCGCCGGGACGTACGTCAGCGGTTCGCTGCCCGCGCCGAAGCCGCGCAAGGCGCCGTCGGCGCGGGGGCCGCGACCCAAGGCGGTCTGGCGGTCGCTGCCGTCGCCGGTCGAAGCGGTGGCCCGGGTGCCGGACTACGACTTCCGCGTCGGCATCCCCGACGCCGCGTTGTTCCCGCTCGAAACCTGGCGCCGGCTGCTCGCGCGGGAGCTGCGGGAGGCGGCCGGGTTCGTGCACTACGTCGACCCCGGTGGGCGCCCGGGCCTGCGCGCGGCGATCGCCCGGCACGTCGGCGTGTCGCGTTCGGTGCGTGCCGACGCGGACGACGTGCTCGTCACCCAAGGGGCGCAACAGGCCCTCGACCTGCTGTGCCGGGTGCTGATTTCGCCGGGTGACCGCGTGGCCGTCGAAGAGCCCGGCTATCGGCAGGCGAAGCTGCTCTTCGCGTCCCACGGCGCCGAAGTCGTCGGCGTGCCCGTGGACGGCGAAGGTCTCGACGTCGCCGCATTGCCGTCGCGGACGAAGCTGGTGTACGTGACACCGTCGCACCAGTTCCCGCTCGGGACGCCGATGTCGCTGGCCCGCCGCACGGCGCTGCTGGCGTGGGCCGAGCACGCGGACGCGGTCGTCGTCGAGGACGACTACGACAGCGAGTTCCGGTTCTCCGACCGGCCTCTGGAACCGTTGCAGAGCCTGGACCGCGGCGGGCGCGTGGCGTACGTCGGGTCGTTCTCGAAGACGCTGCTTCCCATGCTGCGCCTGGGTTTCCTGGTCGCACCGCCGTCGCTGCAGGATGCGTTGCGGTACGCGCGCCAGCTGTCGGACTGGCACGGCGACGTGCCGGCCCAGGCCGCGCTGGCCCGGTTCATCGACGAAGGGCTGTTCGCCCGTCACATTCGCCGCGCGACGAAGGTGTACGCCGAGCGGCACGAGCGCATCACGTCCACTGTGGACCGGGTCTTCGCCGGCCGTCTCCAGGTGGTTCCTTCTGCGGCGGGCTTGCACTTGTGCGCCCTCGCCGAGGAAGACCTGGAACCCATCGCCGAGCGGGCGGCGCGCGCGGGCGCGGCGGTCCAGACGCTTTCCGACCTGTGCGGCGGTTTTCCGGCCCCGGGGCTGGTCCTCGGCTACGGCTCGATCCCGGTGGAGAGGATCGACGACGGACTCGCGGCGCTGGACGGGGCCTGGGGCTCCACGTAGTGATCCGTGCGGCGGCGCGCGGCGATCAAGAGCCCGCCCGCCGACGTCGCCACCGCGGTGCCCAGGACCAGGAGCCAGCCGTGCCGGAAGTCCGTCAGGTCCGGGGTTCCCGCGAAGACGGCCACCAGCACCGCCGTCCCCAGGACCGTCCCGATCTGCCGCATCGTGTTGACCATCGACGAGCCCGCGCCCCACCGCGCCGGCGGCAGGACCGTGCCCACCACGCCCGACAGGCTCGGCAGGATCAGCCCGACGCCGATGCCCGTCAGGAGCTGGCCGGGCAGCATCGATGTCGCGTAGTCGGGTGTGGAACCCATGCGCAGCACCCAGATCAGCACGCCCGCCCCGAACGAGACGCCGCCGAGCGCGACCACCGGGCCCGGGCCGAAGCGGTGCACGAACCGGCCGCCGAGGATCGACACCGGCACCACCATCAGCGGCCCCGGGGCCAGGGACAGCCCGGCCACCAGGATCGAGTCGTGCCAGACCGAGGTCAGGAACAGCACGTTGCCGAACAGCATCGCGGCGAACCCGGCCGCGAACACGCCGGTCGTGACACACGCGAGCCACAGCGTCGGGACGCGCAGGGCCGGCAGGTCCAGCACGGGCACGGCGTGGCGCGCCGAGCGCAGCGGCACCCACGCCAGCGCGACGGCGGCAATCGCGAACGCCAGCAGCACCGGCCCGGCGGTCCAGCCGTGGTCGGGCGCTTCGACCAGCGCGTAGGCCAGCGCCCCGACACCGACGAGGAGCCCGGCCGCGCCGAGCAGGTCCGGGACGCCGGTGGTGGTGTCCCGCGACTCGCGCAGCACGCGCGGCCCGGCCAGCAGCGTCAGCGCGCAGATCGGCAGGTTCACCAGGAACACCCAGCGCCACGACGCCTCGACGAGCAGACCGCCGACGGGCGGCCCGAGCGCGGCGGCCGCGGCGCCCACGGACGCCCAGACGCCGACCGCCATCGGCCGCCGGTGCGCCGGGAACGCCGTCAGCAGCAGGGCGAGGGACGTCGGCATGACGAGCGCGGCGCCGATCGCCTGCACCGCGCGGAAGGCGACGAGGATCGGGATCGACGGCGCGACGGCGCAGGCGGCCGAGGCGAGCGTGAAGACGGCGACACCGAGGAGGAACAGGCGCTTCCGGCCGTAGCGGTCGGCCAGCCGCCCGGCCGGGGCGAGGCAGGCGGCGAACAGCACGGTGTAGCCGTTGAGCACCCACGACAGCGTGGCGAGGTCGTCGCCGGGGAAGGCGGCCCGGATGCCGGGGAACGCGATCGTGACGATGAAGGTGTCGAGGCTGGCGAGGAACGCCGCGGTCGACACGACCAGCAGCACGAGGCCGGGCTTCGGTGCGGTGTCGGTCATGGCCCTCCTAGGTTTGAAAAAGCAACCTAGCCGGACGGAGTAGGTCTCAACAAGAGACTGACCAGTTCAACGCGAGATAGGTCACGCAAAGGGGCTGAGAGCGCCGCGACGTCGCCGGCGGGCGAGTGGGCCGCAGGTCGGGTCGTCTCACGCGGCAGCGCGCTCCTCCGCGCGCGCCTTCAACGCGGCAAGGGTGTGTTCGATCGACCGCACGTTGTACCCCGGCCGATCGGCCCGCCCGGTCACCCGCGGCCCCATGAACCTGCGCACCACCCAGGTGCCGCTCCGGTACCAGTTCTCGGTCACCCGGCATCCCGCCGGACTCGGTGTCAGCACGTACTCCCACCGCGACACCCGCGACCCCAGCGGCGTCCGCACGTCGAACGCGAACCGGCGGCCCTCCTCGAACGCCACCACCTTCACCCGCGTCCACCACCGCAGCTCGCCGTTGCGGTTACGGCCGCGAAAGCGCGCGCCCAAGGCCGGGGTGTCGAGCCAGCGGCCGCCGATGTTCTCCGGGCTCAGCTCGCCCATCCGGGGCAGGTCGGTGACCCACGACCACACCGCGCCCGGGTCGGCCGGGACGTCGATGCTGCGCGAAATCGTCGGTTCCACGCCCCGACGGTGACAGCGCCGTGACGCGCCCGGCAAGGGCTCGCCGCGTTCTCCGCAGCGGAGGAGAGCCGCCGGTGAAAAAACTGCCCGGCCGAACCGGGTTGTGGCCCGGGTGTTCTGGGTACCTCGCGCGCGGAGGAGTCCCTAAACGGAGGGTGCGGTGGTCAGCGTGATCCCGATCGAGGTCGTGGGCATGGCCGTGCCGGTACCCGGCGAAGCACCCCTGATGCTGCTCCGGGAACCGGAGGGCGCCCGCCGCTGGCTGGCCATCATGATCGGGTACGGCGAGGCCGAGGCCCTCGTGCGGGCGCGCGAGCAGATCGCGCAGCCGCGGCCCGGCACGATCGAGCTGCTCGGCGACGTGCTCGCGGCGTTCGGCCAGGGCGTCGCCGCGGTCGAGCTGACCGAAGTGCGGGACGGGATCTTCTACGCCGACCTCGTGCTCGTCTCCGGCACCCGAGTGTCGGCCCGCCCGAGCGACGCCGTCGCGCTCGGCCTGCGCCAGGGCGCGCCGATCCGCGTCGCCGAAGAGGTGCTCGACGTCGCGTCGGTGCAGCTGGAGGTCGAGCAGGAAACCGAAGGCCCCGCCGCCGACATGCTGGACACCGAGGCCGAGGTCGCCCGCTTCCGCGCCGAGCTCGACGGCCTGCGGCCCGAGGACTTCGACGACCTGTAGGGAATCATCTCTCCCGTACCGGACCGACGGGAGAGCGATGCCGGACTTCGCGACGAGCACCGAACCGCACCGGCGTGAGCTGCTGGTGCACTGCTACCGCATGCTCGGCTCGGTGCACGAGGCCGAGGACCTGGTGCAGGAGACCCTGGTCCGCGCCTGGAAGGCGTGGGACGGCTACGACCCGGCCCGCGCGTCGGTGCGCACCTGGCTGTACCGGATCGCCACCAACGCCTGCCTCACCGCGCTGGAAGGCCGGGCCCGGCGGCCGCTGCCCTCGGGCCTCGGCCGCCCGAGCGAGGACCCGGGCGCGCCGCTGACGCCGTCGTTCGAAATCCCTTGGCTGCACCCGTTCCCGGACGCGCGCCTCGACGACCCCGGCCTGCGCCTGGCCCGCCGGGGCACGCTGCGGCTGGCGCTGCTCGCGGCGATGCAGACGCTGCCGCCCAAGCAGCGCGCGGTGCTGATCCTGCGCGACGTCCTGGAGTTCAGCGCGGCGGAGGTGGCCGGCTTCCTGGAGACGACGCCCGCCGCGGTCAACAGCGCCCTGCAGCGCGCCCGCGCGGGTCTCGGCGACCTGTCCGCGGACGAAGTTCCCGAACCGGACGACTCGGCGATCGAAGCGGTCCTCGACCGCTACGTCCGGGCCTTCGAATCCGCCGACGTCGCGGGCCTGGTCGGACTGCTGACCGACGACGTCGTGATGGAGATGCCGCCGGTGCCGCTGTGGTTCCTCGGCCGCGACGGCTACGGCCGGTTCCTCGAGCGGCTGTTCGCGATGCGCGGCCCGGACTGGCGGATGACGCGCACCTCCGCCAACGGCCAGCCGGCGCTCGTGGCCTACTGCCGCGACGACACCGGGGTGTACCGGCTGCACACCCTGCAGGTGTTCACCGTGACCGAGGGGCGGGTGGCGCACAACGTCGTGTTCGCCGACCCGGCCGTGCTCGCGTTGTTCGACCTTCCCGCGATTCAGCCGGCGGCGCGGGCCTCCGAAGGACGGCCGTAGGCGCCGCCGTCGCTGCTGCGCTGCAGCAGGCCTTCGTCGACGAGGTAGCGGCGCAGGGTCGCGTGGTCGTCGTGGACCATCGACAGCTTCTCGCGAACGTCCTGCTCGGTGTAGAGCCGGCCGGGCTCGAACCGCTCGGCGAGGTGGGCGAGCAGCAGCTGCCGCCGCTTGCCCGAATGCGGGATGGTGACGAGCCTGCCGTGGCGGAACAGCCCGTCGAGCGGATCGGCCGGGGCCTTGGCGAGCGCCTCGCGGAACACCTCGGGCACGACCCGGTAGGTGTCTCCGTCGGCGGTGACGAGTCCCGCGTCGACCAGCCTTTTCACGAGCTTGGCGCCGTCGGCCGGGAGCCCGGCGCAGATGCGGGCGAACAGCTGCAGACGGGCGGGGTCCGCGAGGGCGGAGATCAGCGCTTCCGGGGAGGCCATGGCGGCAGAGCGTACTCGAACTCCTGGCGCCTGCCCCGGAAAACTCGACAGGGTCAACTGATAAGCCTAGGCTGTCGATATGGGTTCGAAGACGGTTCCCGCTCCGGCGGTCGCGGCCGCGCGGACGTTGCGCGTGCTCGTCGGCCGGCTGCGGCGGAAGATGATGGACGCGACGGCGGTCGGCGACCTGACCTCCGCGCAGGCCTCGGCGCTCGCCCGGCTCGTGATCAACGAGCCGACGACGGCGAGCGTGCTGGCAGGCGCGGAGAAGGTGCGTCCGCAATCGATGGCGGCGACCGTGGCCGCACTCGCGAAGCTCGGCCTGGTCCGCCGCGAGGACGACCCCGAAGACGGCCGCCGTCAGCTGCTCTTCCTCACGACCGAGGGGCGCGCGTACGCGCAAGGGGCTCGTGCCTCCCGGCACGAATGGCTGGCCCGAACCCTCGCCGAGGGGCTGTCCGAGGACGAACTGGCCGTGGTCAACGAGGCGCTCGTGCTGCTCGGCCGCGTGGTCGAGTCATGACGACCCGGGAACGGATGCGCGACGGGTTCGACCGGAAGCTGCTCGCCCCGCTGATCTCGGGTGCGGTGCTCAACCCGGTCAACTCGACGATCATCGCGGTCGCGCTGGTGCCGATCGGCGTCGCGTTCGGCGAACCGGCGTCGGCGACCGCGTGGCTGATCTCCGCGCTGTACCTGGCCACCGCGGTCGGGCAGCCGGTGGCCGGGCGGCTGATCGACCGGTACGGCCCGCGACGCGTGTTCCTCCCGGCGACGGCGCTGGTCGGGCTGGCGGGGGTGATCGGCACGCTCGCGCCGAACCTCGTGGTGCTGATCGTCGCGCGGGTCGTCCTCGGCTTCGGCACGTGCGCCGGCTACCCGGCGGCGATGCGCCTCATCCGCGACGAGAGCGACCGGACCGGCCGCGACAGTCCCGCGTCGGTGCTCACGGTGCTGGCGATCTCGACCCAGACGATCTCCGTGGTCGGCCCGGCGCTCGGCGGCCTGCTCATCGGCGTCGGCGGCTGGCGCGCGACCTTCGCCCTCAACATCCCGATCGCGCTGGTCGCCTTCGTCCTCGGCGCGCGCCGGTTCGCGAAGGTGGCCAAGCCCGCGTCGAAGGGCTCGTTCGACCTCGACTTCCCGGGCATGACGCTGTTCGCCGGCACGCTCGTCTCGCTGCTGCTCTTCCTGATGCACCCGGGCGCGGGGGACTGGTACCTGCTCGCGATCGCCGTCGCGGGGGCCGCGGGCTTCGCCGTGCGCGAGCTGACCCACGCCCACCCGTTCATCGACCTGCGGCTGCTCGGGCGCAACGGCCCGCTGCTGCGCACCTACGGCCGTGCGCTGCTGGCCTACGTCGTGGCGTACAGCTTCCTTTACGGCTACGCGCAATGGCTCGAGCACGGCCGCGGCCTGTCGGCGAGCGAAGCCGGCCTGGCCACCCTGCCGCTGTTCGCGACCGGGATCCTCGTGTCGCTCGTCAGCGGCCGCCGCGAGCAGCCGCGTGGCAAGCTGATCGTCGCCGCGATCGGCCAGCTCGCGGGGTGCGCGCTGCTGCTGACCCTGGACTCTTCCGCCGCCGTCTGGCTGCTCGTCCTCGTCGCGCTCGTGGCCGGGGTGCCGCAGGGGCTGAACAGCCTCGCGCTGCAGAACTCCGTGTACCGCCAGGCGAATCCCGCCGACATCGGCGCGTCGGCCGGGCTGCTGCGCACGTTCGGCTACCTCGGCGCGATCGTCTCCTCCGCGCTGCAAGGCGCCCTCTACGGACCGGCCGCCGACACCGGCGGACTGCACGATCTCGCGCTGGTGCTCCTCGGCATCGGCGTGGTCTTCCTGATCGTCACCGTGTTCGACCGTTCCCTGTCCCGCGGCACCACCCGACCCGAGAAAGCCGAGACCGATGCCTGACCGGACCACCACCCTCGACCCGAACCGCACGGCGCTGCTCGTGATGGACTACCAGAACGGGATCGTCGGGCAGCTGCCCGGCAGCGGCGCGCTGCTCGACCGCGTGAGCACCGTCATCGACGACGTCCGCGGGCGCGGCGCCCACGTCGGCTGGGTGCGCGTCGGATTCGAAGACGCCGAGTTCGAAGCGATCCCCGAGACGAGCATGTTCGCCCCGTACGCGGCTTCCGCGGAGCACCGGGCGGTGATGCGCGCAGACGGGCCGGCGACGCAGATCCACCCGAAGCTCGCGCCGCGGCCGGAAGACGTCCAGGTCCGCAAGATCCGCGTCGGCGCCTTCACGACCACCGACCTCGGGCAGCAGCTGGAGAAGCGCGGCATCACGACGCTCGTCCTCGCCGGGATCAGCACCAGCGGCGTCGTGCTGAGCACCGTCCGCGAAGCGATGGACCGCGACTACCGGATCGTCGTCCTGCGCGACGCCTGTGCCGACCGCGACCAGGCGACGCACGACTTCCTGACCGGCACGCTGTTCCCCCGCACCGCCACCGTCGTGGACGTGGCCGAGCTGAGCGGCCACTGGGACGTCCAGTAGGTTGCGTTCGTGCCTCGTCCGCCCGTGACCGTGCCCGGCGACGTGCTGCGCGCTTCGATCGTGGACCGGCTGTTCGCCCGCGCGGACGACGACCGGCCGCTGTTCACCCACCAGGACCACGCGCACGCCGCCGAGCACACGCTGACGTGGGCGGAGTTCGCCGCCCGCGTCCGCGTGGTCGCGGGCGAGCTGCGCCGGCTCGCCGAGCCGGGGGAGCGGGTCGCCGTCCTCGCCGGGCAGGAGCTCGCCTACCCGCTCGCGTTCTTCGGCGCGCTGGCGGCGGGCACGATCGCCGTCCCGCTGATGCCGCCGGGCAACCGCGCGCAGGCCGAGCGGCTCGGCGGGGTCCTGGCCGACTCCGGCGCCCGCGTCTGGCTGACGTCGTCGGCCGCGGCGGCGCGCGTCCGCGAGTTCGGGGCGCCCGACGACCTGCTGGTGGTCGACGAGCTGACCGGGCCGGGCGCCGATCCGGTGCCGGTCGCGCCGGAAAGCCCGGCGTACCTGCAGTACACGTCGGGGTCGACGCGAGAGCCGGCCGGCGCGGTGATCCCGCACCGGGCCATCGTCGCCGCGTGCTGGCAGGGCAGTCGGGCCTACGCCGTCGACGAGGGCACGACCTGCGCCGGGTGGATCCCGTTCTTCCACGACATGGGCCTGATCCAGCTGCTGTGCCTGCCGGTCTTCGCCGGCGGGCGCGGGGTGTTCATGGCCCCGGCCGAGTTCGTGCACCGGCCGCGGCGCTGGCTGCGTCAGATGGCGGACTACCCCGCGGTGTTCACCGCCGCCCCGAACTTCGCCTACGACCTCGCGGCCGACGCCGGCCCCGGGGACGGTCTGGACCTCTCGGACGTCCGGGTCGCGCTCAACGGCGCCGAACCCGTCCGCCCGCGCACGGTGGAGCGCTTTCTCGAGGTCTTCGGCCCGCACGGCTTCCGGCGCGAGGCGTACCGGCCGTCGTACGGACTCGCCGAAGCCACTGTCTACGTCGCGAGCGCGGGAGAAGAAGGGCCGCGCGGCGCGGTGTTCGACCGCGAAGCCCTCGCGCAGGGCCAGGTCGTCGAAACCGTCGACGGGCAGGAACTCGTGTCCGTCGGCCGTCCGGTCGGGCAGCGGGTGCGGATCGTCCACGAGGGACACGAGCAGCCCGGCGGCAGCGTCGGCGAGATCTGGATCCACGGCCCGAACGTCGCGACCGGCTACTGGGGCCGCGGCGACGCGGCCGCGTTCGACGCCACGCTCGACGGCCTCGGCGGCTGGCTGCGCACCGGCGACCTCGGCGTGGTGCACCGCGGCGACCTCTACGTCACCGGCCGGCTCAAGGACCTCATCGTCGTCGACGGCCGCAACTTCCACCCGCAGGACATCGAGGCGGCGGCCGCCGAGGCCCACCCGGCGGTCCGCCGCGACCGCGTCGCCGCGTTCGGCGTCGCCGACGAGGACGGCGAGGGTGCGGTGGTGGTGGCGGAGTGGGCGCGCGACGCTGACGCGGACCTCAAAGAGGTGACTCGCGCGGTGCTGCGCGCGGTGTCACGCGAGCACGATCTCACCCTCCGTGCGGTACATCTGGTCCCTTCCGGCGGACTTCCGCGCACATCGAGTGGCAAGGTCGCCCGGTCGGCCGCCAAGGCACGTTATGGTGACGTCCGTGGGTGATCACCGCGCCGAGGTCACGAAGGTCGTCAGCGACACCTTCCGGCTCGACCCGGCTCTCGTCGAGCCCGACGCGCCGCTGGAGGAGCTGGGCATCGACTCGAAAGGCCGGATCAAGCTCCTGGCGGCGCTGGAGGTCTATTACGGGGTGACGATCGACCTGGACGAGCTCGAGCGGTTCACCGACGTGGGGTCCGTGGCGGACGTGCTCGCGGAAGCTCTGGGAACCGAAGGATCTGAGGAGAGGCGCTGAAATGAGCGGCGGGGGGTACACCGCGACAACGGAAGCGTTGTCGACGGCGTCCAAGACCATCGGGGACCTGGCGGAGCACCTGCTGGACGACAACCCGGACCTGGAAACCCCGGCGGTGACCGCGGAGGGCTTCGGCCGGGCGCACAACGCCCACGCGGCGAAGTACACCGCCGGCGCTCAGGCGCTGTGGGCCGCGGTCTCCGGCTACAGCACCACGTTGGGCTCGTTCGGCACCAACCTCGGCACCGCCGGGTCGAGCTACGGCGCCAACGAGGACAACCAGGCCGGCACGATCACCGACGCCGGGGGCGCGCTCTGATGGCCGACAAGAAGAAGTGGTCCGACGTCAAGGCGCTCCTGGACGACCCGAGCGTCCCGGCCCCGCAGAAGAGCGCGCTGATCAGCAGCTGGCTGCGGGAGAACCCGCCCCCGCCGCCGTTCCTGGCCGACCAGGAACCGGACGACATCAAGCAGAAGCGGCAGGAAGCCGAGAAGTACGCCGGCGCCTACAACGCCAACCCGCTCTTCGCCGGGCAGTCGGTCGACGAGGCCTTCGACAAGGCGAAGTCCAGCGGCGACCAGAACTCCTACAACGAAGACCAGGAGAAGAAGGCCGTCGACGACGGCAAAGCCAAGCTCGACGACACGAAGCCGCCCGCGGCCGGCGAGAGCGGCGGTGACGCCACCGGCACGAAGACGTCCGACGAGATCTTCGACGCCGCCGCACCCGCGCTGAAGCTGTTCGAGACCTTCGGCTCGCTGCTGGCGAAGATCCCGGCCGACTGCCGCGGCAACACCCGCGCGATCGACATCGACAAGGACATCCGCGTCCCGTTCGATGAGCAGCGCGGGATCAGCTTCAAGAACTTCGTCGACGACGCCGCGCACTTCAAGACCGGCTCGGAGACGGTGGACCGGACGGAGCAGGACACCGGCTCCCAGCTGAGCAGCCTCTACAAGACGTGGAGCGGTGCCGGCGCGGACGCGGCGGCCGACACCTACAACGACAAGATCCAGCCGAAGGCGGCGAAGCTGTCGCAGACGCTCGGCGACGTGAGCGAAGCGACGCTGACCACCGCGACCACGGTGTTCCAGCTGTGCAAGGGCAAGGCCGACGCCGTCATCGGCATGTACACCGATCTGGTCGGCAAGGCCGACTACACGATGGCGCAGAAGGTCATCGCGGTCGCCAGCGGCGAGCACGGCAACGAGCAGGACCTCGCCCAGATCGCGGGCTGGATGGACCTCAACTTCGGCACCAACCTGGTCAAGACCCTCAACGACCAGGGTTGCTGTGACGGCGACGAGATCAAGAAGCACGGCCAGGACCTGGCCAAGCAGTGGATCCAGAACCAGTTCAACCCCGACATGTGGGACCGGCTGTACCAGGGCTTCGCGAAGACCTGCAAGGACACCAAGGACCTCGTCGACCAGGCGTACGACGCGCTCGACAAGGTCATGGGCAAGGTCAAGAACGAGTTCGAGGGCGTGAGCATGCCGGGCGGCTCCGGCTCGGGCGCTACCGGCAGCGGTGGTCCCGGCTCCGCCGGCGGCGCGGGCGGTGGCCCGGGTGGTTCGGGCAGCGGGTCGGGTGCGGGCGGCGCGGGTTCGGGTGGCGCCGGTGGCGGTTCCGGCTCGGGTGGTGGGTCCGGCTCGGGCTCGGGTGGTTCGGGAGCCGGCGGCGGCGGCCAGGTGCCCCCGATTCCCGAAGGTGGCTCGGGCTCCGGCTCCGGTGGCAGCGGCCTCGGCGGGGGTGCGGGATCCGGCGGCTCGGGTTCCGACCTGCCCAGCGGTGCGGGCGGTTCGGGCAGTGGTTCCGGTGGCGGTGGTCCGGTGCCGTCGATCCCCGACATCTCCGGCGGCGGGTCCGGTTCCGGTGGCGAGTCCGGCTCGGGCGGCGGCTCCGGTTCGGGTTCGGGAGCCGGTGGTGGGGGCTCGATGCCGCCGATCCCCGACTTGTCCACGCCTTCCGGCGACGGCGGGGGTTCCGGTCTCGGCTCGGGCGGTGGCTCGGGCTCCGGTTCCGGTTCCGGTTCGGATGACACGTCGCCGTCGTCGGTGCCGCCGCCGTCCGACAGTGGCCAGGCGGAGGCGGCCGCAGCCGCCGAAGCGGCCAAGAAGAAGGCCGCGGACGCCCTGAAGGAGTTCAGCGGCCCGGGCATCGAGACCGAATCCGGCGACGGCGCCGGTTCGGGCGCCGGGGGCAGCGGTCTCGGCGGTGGCGAAGGCCTCGGCGGCGGGTCCGGTTCCGGGTCCGGCCTGGGCGGCGGTTCCGGCTCGGGTGGTTCCGACTCCGGTTCGGGTTCGGGCTCCGGTTCCGGTGGTTCCGGCGACGACGGCAAGGCCGCGGCCGAGCAGGCCGCGGAGGAAGCGAAGCAGAAGGCCGCCGACGCGCTGAAGGAGTTCAGCGGCGAAGGGATCAAGACGGACTCCGGCGACGGAGCCGGGCTCGGCGACACCGGGTCCGGCGACGAACCCGGCGCCGACAAGGACGGCGATGGCAAGCCGGACAACCCGCTGGGCGCCGACAAGGACGGCGACGGCAAGCCCGACGGCCTGCTGGGCGCCGACAAGGACGGCGACGGCAAGCCCGACGGCCTGCTCGGCGAGGACAAGGACGGCGACGGCAAGCCCGACAAGCTCGGCGACGACACCCCCGACACCCTGAAGGTCAAGCAGGGCGACAAGACCTTCGAGATGACCGAACCCGACCAAGACGGGAAGATGGACATCAAGGTCGGCGACGGGACCGACGACGCCAAGGACTTCAAGCTCGACTGGTCCAAGGACGCCGACGGTCCACAAGGGACGGACGACGGCACCTACTGCCCCGGTCCCGACGGCAAGATCCACATCGAGGACGGCGGCGTCAAGATCACCGCCGAGCGGCCCGACGGCCCGGACGGCCCGACCGTCGTCACCGTCGACGACGGCAGCGGCACCCCGACGACCTACACGCTCGGCGAGGACGACCAGGCCTCCGGCGCCCTCGGCGACACCCCCGAGAAGAAGCTCGACGACGACCTGCCGACGCACCGCGGCACCCTCGAAGACCTGCCGTCGCATGACGGCGGTGGCGGTGGTGACGGCCACGGCGGCGGTCACGGCGGCGGTTCGGGAGCCGGCATCGGCGGCGGCTCGCACGGGGGCTCCGGCCTTTCGGCGGCCGGCCTCGACCCGGGCGGCGCGGGGAGTGGCTCCGGGCTCGGCGAAACGCCGATGTCCGGCGGCGTCCACAGCGGCGTCGGCGGCACCCAGGCCCAGCCCGCGGCCGCGTTCGCCCCGTCCGGCGCGTCGGCGGGGCACAGCGGGCAGTCGATGTCCGGGATGCCCGGCATGGGGGCCATGGGCGGCGCCCACGGCGGTGGCGGGGGAGGGGACACCGAACGCCGGCCCGCCTACCGGATCGAAGGTGCCGTGTTCGACAACCTCGGTGAGCCCGGCCGCCGGATCATCGGCTCCCTCAACGACGACGAAGATCCGCCGTCCGCCCGGACCTGGTAGGAGGACGCATGAGCGAGATCGACGCGATGAAGGCCGAGCTGGACGGTCTCGTCCGCGAGCAGTCCGAGCGGCGCGTCCTGCGCGAGCAGCGGGGCGAGGAGATCAAGGCCCGGTCGCAGGAGTACATGACCAAGCAGGTTCAGGCGGCCGAGCGGTACGTGCAGCACGTGCGCGAGATGGCGCAGCGCAAGACGAAGTCCGGCTGGAGCACGGACCGGGGCGGCACGGAACCGCCCTCGGCCTTCGACTCGGACGCCTTCGGCGGTGAGCCCGGTTCGGCCTCGCCGTTCGCGCCGGCGCCGGAGTCGCGGCCGTCCGCCCGAGACGATGGGGCCCGCCGCGCACGTCGTTCGCGCGCGGCGGAGGCCGACGACGAGGGCTACGACAACAACCCCTGGTGACGTTCGTCCACAGTGGACGTCACGGCCGCCAGAGGTCGACGGCGATCTCGCGCAGCCCCTCGGTGAACGGCCCGGCCGGGCTCGCCCGCCGCAGCAGCAGCCGGAGCTCGGCCTCGAACTCCGCGCGGCGGTCGCCGAACAGGTGCGGCGCCGAGCTGGACAGCGAGAAGACGCCGGCGACGACCTCGTCGGCGGTGCGCGTGACGACCCGGCCCGGGACCTCGAACCGCCGCGGCCCGCGCAACCCGGCGGCGCGGTAGACCTCCGATTCGCCGCCGGCCGTACCGTCCGGCAGGAAACCCTGCCCGGCGCGCCGCACCGGGCCGAGGTACGCGCGCACCAAGTCCGTGATCTCCGCGTGCGGCACGGTGCTTTCGACGCCCTGGTGCGTCGTCGCGTGCACGTGGGCGCAGGCGCCGCCGGGCGCCAGCATGCCGCGCGCCGCCGCGGCGACCCGCGCGCGGTCGAACCAGTGGAACGACTGCGCGAAGGTGACCAGCCGGAACCGGCCGAGCCCGGCGGGCAGCTCCTCCGCGCGCCGGTGCACCCAGCGGCAGTTCCGGATCTCCGCGTCGGCGGCGAGCCGGGCCGCTTCGCGGAGCATGTCCGCGTCGGCGTCCAGCCCGACCGCTTCCGCGAACCAGCCGGCCAGCGGCAGGGTCAGCGATCCGGGCCCGCAGCCGACGTCGAGCAGGCGTCCCGACCCGTCGAGTTCCAGCTCGCCGGCGAACGCCGCGGCGAGCTCGGGGGGATAGGCGGCGCGGCCTCGCGCGTAGTACCCGGCACTGCCCGAATAGAGGGACGGATCCCACTTCCCCGCGTCGGTCACGGCTCCAGCGTAGATACTCGGGTGTCATGGACTCCGCGAACTGGTGGCGCGACGCCGTCGTCTACGAGGTCTACGTACGCAGCTTCGCCGATGCCGACGGGGACGGCACCGGGGATCTCGCGGGCCTGCGCTCGCGCCTGGGCCACCTGGCCGACCTCGGCGTCGACGCCGTGTGGACGACGCCGTGGTACCGCTCGCCGATGGTCGACGGCGGCTACGACGTCGAGGACCACTGGATCCCCGATCCGCTGTTCGGCACCGACTCCGACGTGCTGGACCTGGTCGCCGAGGTGCACCGGGTGGGGCTGCGGCTGCTGATCGACGTCGTGCCGAACCACACCTCCGACCGCCACCCGTGGTTCCGCGCCGCGCTCGCCGCCGGACCCGGCGCGCCCGAACGCGCGCGGTACCACTTCCGGCCGGGGCGCGGCGCGGACGGCGAGCTGCCGCCCACCGATTGGCGCAGTGTCTTCGGCGGGCCGGCGTGGACGCGGGCGGCCGACGGCGAGTGGTACCTGCACCTGTTCGCCCCGGAGCAGCCCGACCTCGACTGGGACGACGCCGAAGTCCGCGCGGACTTCGAGGACCTGCTGCGGTTCTGGTTCGCCCGCGGGGTCGACGGCGTCCGCATCGACGTCGCCCACGGCCTGTTGAAGGACCCGGCGTTCCCCGACCTCGGCGCCGAGGACGAGGAGATCGCGCAGCCACCGGACCGCAGCGCGCACCCGCACTGGGACCTCGACGGCGTGCACGAGATCTACCGCTCGTGGCGCAAGATCGCGGGCGAGTTCGGCCCGGACCGGGTGTTCGTCGCGGAGGCATGGGTCGACCGGCCGGACCGCCTCGCGCGGTACGTGCGCCCGGACGAGCTGCACACGGCGTTCAACTTCGACTTCCTGCGCTGCGACTGGGACGCGGACGCGCTGCGCGAGGTGATCGACCGGACGCTGGCGGCGCTGGAGGCGGTCGGCGCGCCCGCGACGTGGGTGCTGTCCAACCACGACGTCGTCCGGCACGTGACGCGGTTCGCGGGTTCCGGTGATCTCGCCCTGGGACGGCGGCGGGCCCGGGCGGCGCTGCTGCTGATGCTCGCCCTGCCCGGCGGGGCGTACCTGTACCAGGGCGAGGAGCTGGGGCTGGAGGAGGTCGAAGACCTGCCCGAGGCGGTGCTCGCCGACCCGACGTGGGACCGGTCCGGCCACACCCGCCGCGGGCGCGATGGCTGCCGGGTGCCGCTCCCGTGGTCGGGGACGGCGCCGCCGTTCGGGTTCGCGCCCGACGGGACGAGCACATGGCTGCCCCTGCCACCCCACTGGCGGACGATGACGGCCGAGGCCCAGGCGGCCGACCCGGGTTCGATGCTCAGCCTGTACCGCGCGGCCCTCGCCGCCCGGCGGGCACATCCGGCCCTGGGGGACGGGACGTTGACGTGGTCGCCGGCGTCTCCCGGTGTGCTGTCGTTCGCGCGGGAGCCGGGGTTCCGGTGCGTGGTGAACCTCTCCACCGAGCCGTGCGAGCTGCCGGAGTACGGACGGGTGGTGATGTCGAGCGCGCCGCTGGAGGACGGCCGGCTGCCGGTGGACGCGGCGGTGTGGCTCGACAGGAGTTGAACCGATGTCACCCGGACGGGTTGAGTGAGCCGGTGTGAAACCGGGAGCGGCGGGGTATCCGGTCGCGTTCGTTGCCGCTCAGCCCGAGCCGGAGGTCGTCCGATGCCCGTCCGCACCCCGCGCCCGCCCGCCACCGATGTCGTGGCCATGGCGCTGAAAGTCCTCGTGGCCCAAGGCATGACGGGTGCGGCCGCGCAGTCGGCCTTGATCGCGATGGCGCAGGAGCGCGGCCTGGCGGTGCGGAACTGCGCCGCGCTGATCGTGGCCGCCGTCGACGGGAGGAGGGGCTGATGGCCGTCGCCGGGGGATTCTCGCGGGCCGGGAACGCCGATACCGGCGGGGGAGTGCTGCTCGCCGTCGGGCTGGTCGTCGCGTTCTTCAGCTGGTGGTCGTGGTGGACCGTGGTGGCGATCGCGCTGATCGCCGCCGGCGTGCTGTGGCTCACGATGGCGAACCGGCACGAGTAACCCGTCCGGGACGGGGAAAGCTCCCTCGGACCATCCGACGAGGAGGAGGCTTTCCGTGCCGGACAAGGAAGAGGACGTCATCGAGTTGCTGCAGCGGCAGCACCGGGAGATCCGCGCGATGTTCGCCGAGCTGGAGACTGCCGAGGGCGACCGGCGCCGCGACCTGTTCCGGGACCTCGTGCGGCTGCTGGCGGTGCACGAGACCGCCGAGGAGCTGGTTGTGCACCCGGAGATCCGGGACCTCGAGCCCGCGGCCGGGCCCGTCGTCGACGCGCGGCTGGGCGAGGAGCACCGGGCCAAGGAGCTCCTGACTACCCTGCAGAAGATGGGTCCCGAAGCCGACGGCTTCGACACGCTGCTCGTCCAGTTGCGCGACGACGTGCTCGCGCACGCCGACCACGAGGAGAAGGAAGAGTTCCCGCTGCTGCGCGCCCACCGGCCGCCGGAGCGGCTGCGGGCGATGGCGGCGACCGCCAAGCTGGCCGAAGCCGTGGGGCCGACCCGGCCGCACCCCGGCGTCGAGAGCGCGAAGGCGAACCTGCTGCTGGGGCCGCCGGCGGCGATCATGGACCGCGCACGCGACCTCATCCGCGGCGCGCTCGGGCGTTGAGCGCGATGACGGAACCGGACGACGAGGTGACCGACCCGGAGGAGTTCGCGGAGGCGGCCGGGCTCGACCCGACCCCGCAGGAGGTGGACGAGTACCGGGAGCTGGCGGAGAAGAACCCGCCCTGGTCATCCCCGGAGTGAATGGGTACCCCGTCGGCATGGCAGACGTCCCGGCCCGCAAACTGCGGCGCTACCAGGAGATGCGCGACTTCGGCCGGACCGCCGAGCCGGCCGGCGGGGACCCGGGCGGGCCCGCCGGGCACCGGTTCGTGGTGCAGCGGCACCGCGCGCGGCGGCTGCACTACGACTTCCGGCTCGAGCTCGACGGCGTCCTGGTCAGCTGGGCGGTGCCGAAGGGACCGACGCTGGACCCGAAGGCCCGCCGTTTGGCCGTGCACGTCGAAGACCACCCGATCGAGTACGCCGGGTTCGAAGGTGTGATCCCGCGCGGCGAGTACGGCGGCGGCGACGTCATCGTGTGGGACCGCGGGGTGTGGCGGCCGGTCGACGCCGACCCGGCCCGCGCCATCGAGGACGGCACCCTGCACTTCGACCTCGACGGCGAGAAGCTGGCCGGGCGGTTCGTCCTCGTCCGCACGAACCGCGGGGAGAAGGACCAGTGGTTCCTCCTGCACAAGGAGGACGAGCACGCCGAGGCCGGCTGGGACGCCGAGGACCACCCGCGCTCGGTGAAGAGCGGCCGTACGAACGACGAGGTGGCGGCCGCACCCGACGCGCTGTGGCACGGCGACCGGCCCGCCGCGCACGCCGAGGAGCCGGTGGGGTTCGCGGCCGCCACCGCCGACGAACTGGCGGCCCTCGACGACCTCAAGGCCAAGGGCAAGTGGTCGGTCGCCGGGCGGGAGCTGTCGCTGACCAACCTCGACAAGGTCCTCTTCCCGCCGGCCGGCGGGGGCTCACCGGTGACGAAGCGGGACCTGATCCGGTACTACGCCACCGTCGGGCCGGTGATGCTGCCGTACCTGGCGGGCCGGCCGCTGAACACGAACCGCTTCCCGCAGGGCGTCACCGAACCGGGCTTTTGGCAGAAGGAAGTCCCGAAGCACGCGCCCGAGTGGCTGACGACGTGGCGCAACGAGCGTGCCGAGGCGGGGGAGAGCCAGCGGTACGTCGTGGCCGACAGCGTCGCCACGCTGGCGTGGCTGGCGAACTACGGCGCGCTGGAACTGCACGCCTGGACGTCGCGCGCCGACGACGTCGACCACCCGACGTGGGTGCTCTTCGACATCGACCCGGGCCCGGAGACGTCGTTCGCGGAGGTCCTGGAGCTGGCGCGGCTGCACCGCACGGCGCTCGAGCACCTCGGCCTGACCGGGCGGCCGAAGGTGACCGGGCAGCGCGGGATCCAGGTCTGGGTGCCGATCGCGCCGCACTGCACCTTCGAGCAGACCCGGACGTGGGCGGAGACGGTGTCGAAGACGATCGGGCGTGTCCTGCCGGACCTGGTCAGCTGGGCGTGGGCGAAGGACAGGCGCCGCGGCCGGGCCCGGCTCGACTACACGCAGAACGTGCTCAACAAGACGCTGGTCGCGCCGTACAGCGTGCGGCCGCGCCCGGGGGCGCCGGTGTCGGTGCCGCTGGAGTGGGACGAGCTGGACGACGACGGGCTCACCCCGGACCGGTGGACGATCCGGGACGTTCCCGCCCGGCTGGCCGAGCACGGCGACCCGTTCGCGAAGCTGCTCGGGGTCGAGCAGAAACTACCGGGCCTGTAGCCGGGGCTCGAGCGTGCGGCCTTCAGCCCGGCCGCCGGTCGTCAGGCGTGGACGGTTTCCAGCCGGGGCCGCAGCCGGTCGAGGACGGGATGGGACAGGTGCGGCCGCCCGCCCGCGTGCTCGGTCGTCGCCGCGGCCGCCGCGACCGCCAGACAAGCCGCCGTCTCCAGCGGGCGGCGGCGGGTCAGCGCCGCGGTCAGGGTCGCGACCAGCGCGTCGCCGGCCCCGGTCGGGTCGACCACCTCGGTCTCGACGTGCGGCACGAACCACGACTCCGCCGGCCCGGCGAACAGGTTCCCCTGCCCGGCCACCTCGAGCACGACCAGCGACGGCCCGCGCCGCCGCAGGTCCGCCGCGGCGCGGGCCGCGCCGGCGACGTCCTCCACCGGCTGGCCGGTGAGCAGCTCGGCTTCGTGGCCGTCGGCACGCAGGACATCGGCGAGCGCGAGCAGGTCCGTGGCGAAGGTGCCGTCTTCGGGCGCGCCGTCCAGGACGACCCGCGTGCCCGCCGTGTGCGCGAGCCGGGCCGCCAGCAACGCCGCCGGGGCGGGCTGCTGCAGCTGGACGATGAGGGACCCGGCGGCCGAGATCGGGGCGGACGCGGCGAACACGTCGGTCTCGGTCACCAGCGTCGCGCCCGGGACGTGCTCGAGGTAGCGGCGGCGGCCCTGGTCGTCGACGACGTCGACGATGAGCGCCGTTTCGACGCCCGGCCGGCGGACCACGTGCGTGGTGCCGATCCGGTCGGCCCGGGCGCGGGCGCACAGCGCGTCGCCGACCGCGTCCTGCCCGACGACGCCGACCAGCGACACCGTCACCCCGAGCTGGCTCAGCGCCACGGCCTGGTTGGCGCCCTTCCCGCCGAGCAGCTCCTGCCGCTGCTTCACCGGCACCGACCCGTCCGCGGGTGGCGCGTCCGGGACCTCCACCACCAGGTCACGGGCGATCTGCCCGACCACCACGACTTCGCTGAACATCACCGGTACCGCCGGTCCATGGAGCCTCCTCGGTTGGCGAAGATCGGCTACCCCGGTTCGGGCGCGCCATAAACCGCTCGATCGGGTCGTGCGGACCGTCACCGGCTGATCCCTCGTTGCGCCGGACGGACGCGCCGGTTCGTCCGGCACCGGGATGTGGATCACCGCGACTTCGGGTAAATCAGTAGGACGAAGACCCGGTGGAAGCGAGGTTCGGGTGACCGAGACATTGATGAACGCGGCGGACCGGTGGAGACCGCTGACCGAGCTGCTGCGGGCGCTGCTCGAGCGGATCACCGGCGAGCTGCCGGGGTGCCTCGGCGCGGGCCTCACGATCGGCTACGGCGGCCGGCCGCCGCAGGTGCTGGCCGCCGCGGGCATCGCCGCCGACCTGCTGCCCGTCCAGCTGGCGCACGGCGGCCCGGTCGCCGACGCGGTCGTCACCGGCGAGCCGGTGACGACGGACGACCTCTTCGCCGATGAACGCTGGCCCGGGCTCACCCGCGACGCCGTGTTCGCGGACCGCCCGGAGCTCGCCGGGGCGCTCGGCGCGGCCGCCCTGCCCGGGTTCTGGGACGACACCAGCGCGTTCGTGCTGTCCGCGACGTTCGACCGGCCGCCCGGGGCCGAGATCCTCGCCGTCCTGCGGCGCTACGAGAAGCTCACCGAGATGACCCTGGTGGTCGCCGAGACCGCCACCACGGGCGACCCGGACCAGACGCTGGACCTGCTGGCCTCCCGCGCCGCGATCGAGCAGGCGAAGGGCGCGATCATGGCGGTCCGGCGGTGTTCCCCGGACGAGGCCTGGCAGACGCTGCGCCGCACCAGCCAGGAGTTCAACGTGAAGGTCCGCGAGCTGGCCGTCGCCCTGGTCGAGCACCTCGGGGGCCAGCACGCGCCCGAAGCCGGCGGCGTGCCGGAGATCCGCCCCGGCGCCCCGGCCCGCCGCGCGGCCGAGCGGCTCTGGTCGGCGTTCAGCGCGGAATAGGGCGTTTCCGTTCCGGCGGTTTGGGTATCAAGACCCCGACCTTGATCACCCCGCTGCGACGCCGGCCCCTCGCCGGCGCGGATAGGCCTGCCGAACCCGTGTCCCCCACGTTCCCGGTCCCCACCCGGTCCGCGCCGCTCACGGCGCGCCGGACGGAGTACCGCCCCGGTCTGCTGGTGCTGACCTTCGCCGGCGAGATCGACGCCCTGACCCTGCCGACCCTGAAGCGCGAGCTGGCGGCGTCCCCGCCGGGAACAACGGTGGTGAACCTGTCCCAGGTCGCGTTCCTCGGCCTGGCCGGCGCCCGCGCCCTGGCGGCGGCCGCGGAGCGCGCGGCCGGGGAGGGCGGGCGGCTGGTCGTGGTGGCGAACAGCCGGACCCTGGCGCGGCTGTTCCGGATCACGGGGCTGGCCGCGGTGGTCCCGATGTTCGCTTCGCTGTCGGACGCGCTGCGGGAGCTGTTGTCGGCGGGGGTGCGGGACGCCGCCTGCTGAGCGCGCGATCACCCCACTCGGGCGCCCTGCTCAGCGCGGTACCCAGCGGGCGACCAGCACTCCGGCGTCCGAGCGCAGCTCGCCCGCGCCGTGGCCGAGGACGGCACGGGTCAGCAGGCGCGCGGTCTCCGGCGGCAGCGTCTCCGCCGCCAGGTAGCCGGCCACCCGCTCCCGGCCGAACGGAGTCCCGGACCGGTCGGCCGTCCCGGCCAGGCCGTGGGAGTACAGCGCGAGCACGTCACCGGGCCGCAGCCGCACTTCCGTGGCCTGCGGCAGCCGCTCGCCCGCGAGGAACCGGGCCGGGCCGGGCGCCGTCTCCGGCAAGGCCCGGCCGTCGCGGACGATCAGCGGTGCCGGGTGGCCGGCCTCCAGCCAGCGCAACGCGCCGGTCCGCAGGTCCAGCTCCGCGATGACCCCGGTGACGACCGGCTCCGAGCCGGCCAGCTCCCGGCCGACGGCGGTGTACTGCTCCCCGAGCGAGGCCCCGTCGCGCCGGGCGGCGCGGTAGGCGGCGAGGGCGTGCACCACCGCGTAGCTCGCCCCGCCCGTGCGCGGGCCCGCATCGAACATCGCCAGCCGCGCCCGTCGTTCCGAGAGCGCGTAGTCGAACACCACCCCGCACAGGTCGTACGCCGGCTGGACGCTCGCGCCGACGATCACGCTGTCGGTCGCGCCGGTCAGCGGCGGCAGGCTCTGCCACAGCAGCTCGGCGGGGGAGGCGCGGTGGTGCCGCCGGCGCCGCACGTCGAGACCGTCGCCGTATTGGGTGGTGACCGTCACCAGGTGGCCGAGCAGGCTCGCCAGCCAGTGGCACTGCTCCCGCAGCACCGGGTCGTCCGGGTCGGCGCCGTCGGTCGGCACGATCTCGAGCACCCCGAGTCGCTCGACGCCATCGAGCAGCACCGTCCACAGGGCGGGGTCGGGCCCGTCCCGCGTCACGGTGGTTCCGGCGCGGCGGAAGACGTCCCCGGCGACGGTGGTCTCGATGTCCAGCTCCGCGGCGGACTCCGCGCGCAGTGGCACCAGCGTCCGCTGGTCGTAGTCGGCGAGGTAGATGCCGATCCGGAGGTCGAGCGCGCGGCCGGCTTCGGCGACGACGGCGGGCAGTCGCTCGGGCGGTGCGCGGTGGGCGCCTTCGAGGAGGTCGACGAGCGCCCTCAGCGGGCCGTGCAACGGCTTCCCGTCGCGGGCCGAATGGCTGTAGGGCGCGCGGGGCGGTCCGGCCAGCTCGTCGAGCCGCTCGTTGACGGCGTGGGCGAGCATGTCGCGGTCGACCCGGGGGAGCGTGGTCAGCCCGTTGAGGTAGGCGTCCAGTTCCACGAGGCCCTGGCTGCCACCGAGCGCGAAGTAGCGCATCCAGAGCTGTTCGGGCGTCAGCCGGCTCCGCGCGTAGCAGGCGGCGAGCAGCCGCTGCTGTTCCTCCTCGGGCAGGAAGCGCATCGGCGGCTCACTCTCCCCGTCGTGCGGGGGCGAGCAGGTCCGCGGCGGCCTCGGCCGGGGTGTGGGCACCGGCGCGGGCCAGCGACAGCAGGTGGTCGAACGCGGCGTCCTCGCCGACGCCGTCGCGGCCCATCAGGAACCCCTTCGCCATGGTGACCGCGTCACGCTCGCGGAGGGTGTCCTTGAACCGCTCGCTGAAGCGGCTCGCCCGCTCGTACGCGCTGGCGTTGGCGACGAGGACCGCGGCGCGGCCGGCGAACGTCGCGAGCGTCGCTTCGTCGGCGAGGCCGAACGCGCCGGAAGCCGTCGCGTAGATCTTGATGGCGCCCAGGCAGCCGTCCTCGGTGACGAGCGGCGTGGTCAGCACCGACCGCAGGCCCGCGTCACCGGCCGCGGCACACCACCGCGGCCAGCGCCGCTCGGTGGTGACGTCGTCGATCCGCATCGGCGCGCCCTCCGCGAGCGCGGTCATGCAGGGTCCTTCGCCGAGCTGGTACTGCAGGGTGTCGGCGTCGCGCACCAGCGGGCCGGACGCGCTCGTCGTCGATGGGCGGCCCTCGTCGTCGAGCAGCGTCACCCCGGCACCCGCCGCCGCGGCGATCGTCATCCCCGCGAGCGAGACGATCAGCTCGAGTACCGAGTCGACGCTCTCGCGCGACAGGAGCAGTCCCGACATCCGCGCGGCCACCCCCGCCAGCTCGCCGTCCAGCGGCAGCCCGCCCGCCTTCTCCGTCGCCATGGCCGCTGATTACCAAGCCGGGGCCGTC
This sequence comes from Amycolatopsis sp. NPDC051371, assembly GCF_040682155.1. Lineage (NCBI taxonomy): Bacteria > Bacillati > Actinomycetota > Actinomycetes > Pseudonocardiales > Pseudonocardiaceae > Amycolatopsis > Amycolatopsis sp. NPDC051371. The sequence goes on along the minus strand of NZ_JBFBAG010000011.1, from coordinate 134,978 downwards.
GTCAAACCTGCTCTGACCCGGGACATGGGCCGGGCGCGGAGTGGGTACCCCAGCCGTTCGGCGTCCCACAGGGAGGAGCGGACATGGAACTGCCGGAGCCCACCACCGTGACGGCTTCGTCGTTGCTCGACGACGTCACCGGGGCCCTCGAAGCCTTGACCGCCGTCCTGCGGCAGGAGGACGACCTGCGGATCCTGCTGCAGCACGTGTGCCGGCAGGTGTGCCACGCCGTCCCAGGCGTGGACGAAGCGTCGATCACGCTGGTGAGCGGAGACGAGCCGCACACGGCGTCCGCGACCGCCGCCGTCGTGGGCGGGCTCGACGGCGACCAGTACCGCCTCGGTGACGGCCCGTGCCTGGAGGCGGTCCGCAGCGGCAAGATCGTCCGCACGTCGGTGAGCGACGCGACCGAGCGCTGGCCCTCGTTCGCGAGCGGCGCCCGGGAAGCGGGCTTCGGGAGCTTCCTCGCCGCGCCGCTGGTGGCGGACGAGCAGTACTCGGGCGCGATCAACTGCTACGGCCGCCAGGACGACGGCTTCGAGGCGATCGAAGCGCAGCTGCTCGAGCTGTACACGGCCGCGGTGGAAGCGGTGTTCCGCGTGTACCACCGCTACGTCCAGGCGCGCGAGACCGCCGAGCACCTGCAGACGGCACTGAGGTCGCGCGCGGTCATCGACCAGGCCAAGGGCATGCTGATGGCGATCCGCCGGATCGGCGCCGACGACGCGTTCGCCCTCCTCGTCGACCAGTCCCAGCGCGAGAACGTGAAATTGCGCGAAGTCGCGGAGCGATTCGTCGAACGGGTGCTTTCCAGTGGCGCGGTGTGAATGCGGGCGGACAACCGATTGACGGCCGAGCTGTCACTGGTAGGTCGATTCGCGGACGACGAGTTCCGGGGTGAAGGTCACCTGCCGGTGTTCGTGCGTGGGGTCCGCGGTCTCCTGCACCAGCAGCTCCGCGGCGGTGCGCCCCAGCCGGCGGCGCGGCTGGCGCACCGACGTGAGCGGGACGGTGGCGGCCGCGGCGAACTCGATGTCGTCGTACCCGACGATGGCGAGGTCGTCCGGGACGCGCATGCGCAGTGCGGCACACGCTTGCAGCAGGCCGAGTGCCAGCAGGTCGTTGGCGCAGAACGCCGCGGTGGGCCGGGTCGCGGACGGCAGACCCGCGAGACGACGACCGGCGTTGCCGCCGTCCGCCACGGCCATCCGCGACGTCGTGAGGTCGACGAGGTGGTCCGGGCCGAGGCCGGCGGCCAGTAGGGCGCGCAACGCACCTTCGCGGCGCTCGCGGACCTGGCCGATGTCGAGCTGACCTCCGACGAAGGCGATCCGTTCGTGGCCCTGCTCCAGGAGGTGACGGACCGCGATCTCGCCGCCCACGACGTCGTCGACGGCGACCGAGCAGTGGCTGTCCGAGTTCCGCGTGCGGTCGACGATCACCAGCGGCATGCCCCGCCGGGCGATCTCGTCGAGCTGCGGGGAGCCGGGGTCGACCGGGGTGATCAGGATGCCCTGCACCCGCTGCTGCTCCAGCCGGGTGAGGTAAGCGGCCTCGCGCGCGGCGAGGTTGGCGCTGTTGCACAGGAAGAGGGAAAGGTCGGCTTCGCCCGCGGTGTCCTCCATGCCGCCGGCCACGTCGGTGAAGAACGGGTTGCGGCCGTCGAGCATCACGTACGCCAGCACTCGGCTGTGCCCGACGCGGAGATGCCGAGCCGTCTCGTTGCGCACGAAGCGCAGCTCGGCTATCACGGCCTCGACCTTCGTCCGGGTCGCGCGGCTGACCAGGCCAGGCCGGTTGAGCACGTTCGACACCGTGCCCACCGACACCCCGGCGGCGGCCGCGACGTCCTTCATCCCGACGGTACGGCTTCCGGCAGAGCCTGTCCCGGCGGTATCCGGCACCGTCATCATGATCCCTCTGTGTGAACGTGAAGGCCGTCGACCCAGACACAAAATCGATTTACCAACGGCCCTCAGCGGCGTTGACTTCGCCTTCAGGACCATAGTAGCGTCACCGCACGAGGTTTTGAAACCTTTTAATCCGGGAGACGCGATGAGGCGTTGGGATCCGGGCCACGGGCCCCTGTCGGCGACCCGCGAAGCCACGAAGCCGCCGTTCGGACCAGTCGCTGCCGCGGGGGCGGCCGATCCCCGCGCGGGCCGGCTGCCCGAGGGGGAAGGCGCGCACGGGCCGAGAATCCCGCTCGCCTTCGTCGTCGCGTGGTGAGCAGAGGACGGTGGGCCGGTGATCGCTGTGCTCGAACGCGAGGAACTCGCTCTGCTGGCGCTCTTCGCGGAAGGCTTGCCCCTGGACATCATCGCGCGGCGGCTGGAGCTGTCCGACCGGACCGTTCGTCGTCGCATGCGCTCGATCTGCGATCGGCTGGGCCTGGCGACCCCCATTCAAGCGGTGGTGTGGGCCGCGCGTCGTGGGCTGGTCTGAACGGTGGCCGGCGGCCGTCCGGTTTCGGACAACGTCTTGTCCGGCAGGAGACGTCCTCGTAGCTTCGAGGATCAGGTAAAACGTTTCATCCCCGTGGGTGACGAGTAGCGAGCCGTTCCACCCGGCCGAAAGGACAGCCGATGAACCGCCGGCGCCCCATCCTCACGCTCCTCACGGCAGCGCTGCTGGCCGTGTCCGGATCGGCGGTGGCCGCCGCGACACCGGGTGGCCGCGCCGCGCCGCCGACTTTTCTGAAGACCGAGAACCTCGTCGACCCGATCGGGATCGACGCTGCCAAGCCGTTGCTCAGCTGGCTCCCGCCCCGGAGCTCGGCAGGTCAGGTCGCCTACGAGATCCGCGCGGACCTCGACACCCCGGCGCGGCCGCGGAACCTGTGGGACAGCGGGAAAGTCCGCTCGGCCGCCACCTCGAACATCGCCTACGGCGGCCCGGCCCTGCGCGCCCGGGACCACGTCCGCTGGCAGGTCCGCACCTGGGACACCGCCGGGCGCGTCTCGCCGTGGAGCGCGGAATCGAGCTGGGAGATGGGCCTGCTGTCCGCCGCCGACTGGTCGGCCCGCTGGATCGAGAACCCGTCCTACGACTACACCCAGCCCGACGGCAAGGAGACACCGCTGCCGGTGTTCGGCAAGGCGTTCGCCGTGCACGGACCGGTCAAGCAGGCTCGCCTCTACACCACCGGTCTCGGCATGTACGCCGCCACGCTCAACGGCCGGGCCGTCGGGGACGCCGTGCTCGAGCCCGGCCAGACCACGTACACCGCCGAGGTCGACTACCGCACCTACGACCTGACGCGCGCCCTGAAGCCGGGCACCAACACGATCGGCTTGCAGACCGGCAGCGGCACCTACCAGCGGGTGAAGACCCCCGGCCGGTACTTCTTCGGCAACACTCTCGAGCAGTACACCGTGTACGGCGAGCCGAAGGTCATCGCCCAGCTCGAAGTCACCTACCAGGACGGGCACCGCGAGGTGGTCTCCAGCGACGGCACCTGGCGCACCGCGCTCGGGGCGACGACGTTCTCGTCGTGGTGGAGCGGCGAGGAGTACGACGCCCGCCGCGGAGACGGTGCGGGGTGGCAGCAGGCGGGCGTCGTCAAGCTGACCCAGACCACCACGCCTCGCGACACGACGCCGTTGCGCGCCAACCCGCGTCCGCCGATCACCGTCGCGGAGACCGTGCGGCCGAGCAACGTCCGCAAGCTCGCCGACGGCTCCTACATCCTCGACTTCGGTGCGAACCGGTCCGGCTGGCCGAGCCTGTCGGTCGCCGGACGCGCCGGCGACACCGTCACCATGATCCCCGCCGAGAAGCTCGCCGCGGACGGCACGCTGGACATCGCCAGCACCGGCGCGAAACCCGGCAACCAGATCGCCTACCGCTACACCCTTTCCGGGCACGGGCTCGAGAAGTGGCATCCGCAGTTCACCTACAGCGGCTACCGCTACCTGCAGGTGAGCGGCCTGCGCACGCCGCCGGCCAAGGACACGGTGACCACGGACGTCGTCTACGCGGCGAACCCGAGCGCGAGCGAGTTCACCTCGTCCAGCGATCTGCTCAACCAGATCCACGCCATCACCGAGCGCTCGATCCAGAGCAACATGACGTCGGTCCTGACGGACTGCCCGGACCGGGAGAAGGGGCCCTACACCGGCGACAACCTGCACAACATCGACGCGTTGCTCACCGACTACGACATGTCGGCCTTCGAACCCCAGCTCGTGCGCAACATGGCGACCGCGCAGCGACAACCCGGCGACGAATCACCCGGCCTGATCGCGAACATCGCGCCCGAGTTCCACCGCGTCGCGCCCGTCAAGCTGCAGTACCCGCAGGGCACCATCGAGTTCCTCGACGAGGTCAACTGGGGCGGCGCGATCATCCGCATCCCGTGGCAGCTCTACCAGACCTACGGCGACACCCGCACGATGGCGACGTTCTACGACAACATGGTCGCCTGGCTCGACTACGAGGCCGCGAACAAGGCTGCCAACAACGGCGACATCCCGGGGCTGGGGGACTGGTCCGCGACGGACAACACGACGCCGATGCAGCTGGCCATCACCGCCGGCTACTACACCGCCGCCCAGGATATGGCGAACATCGCGCAGGCCTTGGGTAAGACCGCCGACCACGCCAAGTACACGGCTCTGGCGGCGCAGCTCGGCGCCGAGTTCACGACCCGCTTCCGCCACGTCGACGCGACTGGCGTCTTCTACGGCAGCGACAGCGAAGCGTCCAACGCCATGGCTCTCGACGCGGGCCTGGTCGCGCCCGCCGACCGCGCCGCGGTGCTCGGCCGGCTCGTCGCGTCGGTGCGCAAGGCCGGCAACCACATCACCACCGGTTCGGTCGGGCTCGGCCCGCTCTTCCGTGCCCTGGAAGCCGGGAACCGCGACGACGTCCTCTACGACATGGTCGTCAACCCGACTTCGCCGGGCTACGGCTACCTGGTGGCCGGCGGCCACACCACGTTGTCCGAAAGTCTCGACGGCGGTGGCTCGCAGAACCACCACTTCCTCGGCGAAGTGGACGCGTGGTTCGTCCGCGGGGTCGCCGGCATCCAGCAAGCTCCGGGCTCGGTCGGTTACCGCACCTTGACGATCGCGCCGGCACCCGTCGGCGACCTGACTCACGCGGCCGGGAGCTACCAGACCCCACTGGGGACGGTCAGCAGCAGCTGGACGAAGTCCGCGCACGGGTTCCGGCTCGACGTCACCGTGCCGCCCGGCGCCACCGCCACCGTGCACGTTCCCGGCAGCCCGGCCACGCAGACCGTCGGCTCCGGCAAGCACACCTTCACGGCTTCGATCTGATCGTCCCTCGACAAGGAGGTCCGTGGTGAGCTCAGGGATGACCCGTAGAGCGATGATCGGCGGGTCGCTGTCCGTCATCGCCGGGATGAGCATGCCGTTCCCGGCACTTGCCCAGGGTGCGGAGAGAACAGCCGAGGCGGCAACCCGCTACGGCAAGGTGCGCGGGAGACGGGAGGACGGCATCGCGAAGTTCCTCGGCGTGCCCTACGCCACGCCGCCACTCGGCGACCTGCGGTTCAAGGCCCCGAAGCCGCCCAAACGCTGGCACGGCGTGCGCGACGCGGTGAGCTTCCCCAACCCGGCGTTCCAGGCGGCGGGCAACGAGATGGGCCCGAACGGCAACGGCCGGATGCCGGCCCCCTCCGAAGACTGCCTCTACCTCAACATCTGGACGCCCGCCGCGGACCGCCGGCGGCGACCGGTGATGTTCTACAACCACGGCGGCGGCTACATGATCGGCTCCGGCTCCGCCACCGGGCAGGACGGCACCCACCTGGCGCAGCTCTACGACGTCGTGGTGGTCGAGTCCAACCATCGGCTCGGCCTGCTGGGCTACCTGTTCCTCGGCGACCTCGCCGGCGGCGACTACGCCGCCAATCAAGGGATGCTGGACATCCTCGCGGCGCTGCGCTGGACCAGGGAGAACATCGAGAACTTCGGGGGCGACCCCGGCAACGTCATGGTGTGGGGTGAGAGCGGTGGCGGCGCCAAGACCGCGGCCGTCTACACGATGCCTGGTGCCGCGCCGCTGTTCCGCAAAGCCTCGATCGAGAGCGCCGCTCCGCTGCGTTTCCCCACCCGCGACGGCGCCACCGCACGAGCCAGGCGCACGCTGGAGCTACTGGGACTGAGTACGGCGGATATCCCCAAGCTGCACGACATTCCGGCCGAGAGGCTGCTCGAGATCCAGCAGTCCGAAGCCGCGAACGGCGTCGCGCCTTGGGGTGATCCCGACCCGCTGCCCGGCTTCGGCGCCTTCGTCGACGGCACTGCCATTCCGCGGCATCCCTTCGCCGACGGCGTGGCGCCCTTCTCGGCCGGCAAGCCGCTGATGTGCGGCACCTGCCGCGACGAAATGGTGTTCTTCAGTCTCTTCGGGCCGCCCGACATCTTCCGCATCGACGAAGCCGGTCTGCGCCGGGAACTGAGCAAGACCTATCAGGGCGTCGAGCTGGACCAGATCATCAAGACTTTCCACGAGTCGAGGCCCGACGCGACGCCGGCGCAGCTCTACTTCGCGATCACCACCTCGCCGATCTGGAGAGACTCGATCAAGATCGCGGAGACCAAGTTCGCGCAGCACGCGGCGCCCGTGTTCATGTACCAGCTCGCTTACAAGAACCCGACTTTGGTGCCCGGCACCGATTTCCCGATCGGCTCGCCGCACGCGTCGGACATCACCCTCAAGTTCGCCAACGTCTCCCGCTCGGCAGATCCACCACCGGGGCAGCTCGCGACTGCGCGGCACATGAGCGCACTGTGGGCGGGCTTCGCGCACCATGACCGTCCCACCGCGACCGGTGTGCCGGCCTGGCCCGCCTATACGCCGAAGACCCGTTCCACGATGTGGCTCGACGCCGACTGCAGGATCGTCAACGACCCGGACAAGGCCGAAAGGCTGTTCTGGCAAAACCACGCCTGATCCACGCTACGAAGGAGTGTGCAGATGGATGTCACGCGTCGGTCGATGTTGAAGTGGTCGGGAGCGGGCGTGGCCGCGGCCGGGGTCGCCGCCGTCGTCCCGCCCGGGGTGGCCGAAGCTGCCGCTCCCGCGCCACCTCCAGAGGTGCAGGCGGCCACCGGCCGGGCCCGGCAGCTCGTGGCTCGCATGACCCTCGACGAGAAGATCGCCTACTGCCACGGGATTCCGGCGACGAAGGGCTTCACCGGCCACATCCCCGCCAACACCAGACTCGGCATCCCGGCGCTGCGGCTGGCCGACGGGCCGAGCGGCGTCGGCAACGGGTCCGTCGGCGTCACCCAGTGGCCGGACTCCAAGGCCCTGGCCGCCACCTGGAACCCGGACACCGCGACGGCATACGGAAACGCCTACGGCGCGGAGCAGGCGGCCAAGGGGCACAACGTCGCGCTGGCGCCCTGTATCAACATCCTGCGTGTGCCGCACTGGGGCCGATCGTTCGAGACCTACACCGAGGATCCCTACCTCAACGGGCAGCTCGCGGCCGCGACGATCCGCGGCATCCAGGCCAACCACGTCATGTCGACGGTGAAGCACTTCGTGGCCAACAACCAGGAGATCCTGCGCAACTCGATCGACGTCGTCGTGTCCGACCGGGCGCTGCAGGAGATCTACTACCCGGGGTTCCGGGCCGCCGTCCAGCAGGGCCGGTCCGGCGCCGTCATGACCTCCTACAACAAGATCAACGGCACCTGGGCCCACGAGAACCGGGTGAACGTCCAGGACGTGCTGCGGGACGCGTGGGGCTACGACGGCTGGGTCATGTCGGACTGGGGCGGCACCCACAGCACGGTCCAGACCGCCAAGGCCGGCTCGGACACCGAGATGCCCGGCGGCACGTACCTGGGCGACGCGCTCAAGGCGGCCGTGCAATCCGGCGCCGTCAGCGAGGCCCAGCTCGACACGATGGTGACCCAGGTCCTGACGCCGATGATCCGCGTCGGGCTGTTCGACCACCCGCTGCCCGATCCGGCCACGGTCGTCGACACGGTGGTCTCGACCCCGGCGCACCTGGACCTGGCGCGCCGGATCGGCGTCGAAGGCAGTGTGCTGCTCAAGAACGACGGCATCCTGCCGTTCGCGCGCCCGCGCAGCATCGCGGTCATCGGGGACGCCGCCGACACGGGCGCCCAGACCCACGGTGGCGGGTCGGGCAGCGTCACCTCCAACGGTCCGGTCGTGACGCCGCTGGCCGGGATCCGCGCCCGGGCCGGGTCGATCCCGGTGACGTATGCGCGCGGCACGCTCGGAATCGCGGCGCTGCCGGTCGTGCCCGCGTCGGCGTTCGGTGCCGGGCTGACGGCCACGTACTACGCCTCCACCGATTTGACCGGCGAGGTGCTGGCCACGGAGACCGTCCCGAACCTGAACGTCACCGCGGCACCGGCAGCCGTCGCGAGCCAGACGGACGGCTGGTCGGCGCGCTACACCGGCACCTTCAACGCCTCTGCGGCCGGGGGTTACCGGTTCAGTCTCACCGCCGGCGGGCTGACGACGTTGAGCATCGACGGCAAGACGGTGCTCACCTACCTGGCCGGCCGTGAGTCCGTCCAGAACGCCTTGGTCACCCTGACCGCTGGAAACCACGCCGTCGAGGTCACGTACGTCTCTGCCGCGCCCGTTCCCGGCGGCCGCGCGCCGCGTACCTCCTTGGTGCTCGGCTTCCAGGCCGGGTATGACCAGCTGCACCAGGAAGCGGCCGCCGCCGCCCGCGCGGCGGACGTGGCGGTCGTGGTCCTCGCCGACGTCACCAGCGAGGGCATGGACCGTTCGACGTTGGCGTTGCCGGCGGACCAGAACGAGCTGGTCGCCGCGGTCGCGCGGGCCAACCCGCGCACGGTGGTCGTGCTGAACACGTCGGGCGCGGTGTTGCTGCCGTGGCTGGACAGCGTCAAGGGCGTCATCGCGAACTGGTACGCGGGGCAGGAGCAGGGCAACGCGGTGGCGGCGATGCTGTTCGGCGACGCCGAGCCGGGCGGCCGGCTGCCGGAGACGTTCCCGGCGTCCGATCAGCAGGGGCCGGCGAAGACGAGCGTCGAGTTCCCCGGTGACGGGGTGCACGTGTTCTACGACGAGGGGCTGGCGATCGGGTACCGCTGGTATCAGCACTCGGGGGAGAAGCCGCTGTTCCCGTTCGGGTTCGGCCTGTCGTACACGAGCTTCCGGCTGGGGGACCTGCGGGTTTCCCGGACGCCGGGCGGACTTCGTGCTTCGGTGTCGGTCACCAACACCGGCCGCCGGGCCGGGTCGGAGGTCGTCCAGCTCTACGTGGCCGCTCCGGATGCGGCCCGGGAGCCGGCTCAGCAGTTGAAGGCGTTCTCGAAGGTGACCCTTCAGCCCGGCCAGCGCACGACGGTGACGCTCGACGTGCCGCGGGACGAACTCGCGGTGTGGCTCAACTCGAGTACCGGGTGGACTGTGGTGCCGGGGAACTACGGCGTCGGGGTGGGCACGTCGTCGGCCGACCTTCCGCTCCGGGGACGCATCTCGCTGTCTTGATCCGCATTCTCGCACCACGGGAGCGGCGCCGAGGAACCTCCTCGGCGCCGCTCCATCGTGTGGACGTGAGATTGCGATCTCAAACGGGCCGGGCTACCTCCCGCCGTACACCACCGCGTCACGCCAAGGCGTCAGCGTGACCGGGCCGCGAAGCCCGTACGGCTGGCTCGCCGTCGACTTCTTGTTGTACTTCGACACCGCGTTGCGCAGCGTTGTCCGCACCGTTATCTGGACCGAGTTCGCGCCCGGGTGCAGCCAGCGCCCGATGTCCCACTGCCGGCCGTCGGTGATCTGGGTGCCGACGACCTGGCCGTTGACCGCGATGTCGGCCGTCCCGTCGACGTGACCGAGGTCCAGGAACACGCCTCCCGAAGCACGCCAGCCGTCCGGCAGGGTGGTGTTCGCCGTGTACGTGCCCACCCCGGACTCGCCGGACAGGTCGGTGATGTCCCGCCAGTCCTTGAGCCGGAACTGCTGGAACTGCGAGTCGCCGAGTCCACTGGGGACCGTCACGGTCGCGCCACCCGAAGGAGTCACCGTCTTGACCGACAGCGACCACGGGCTCCACGGCTCGATCACCGACGGACGAGACGACGGCGGCCCGGACAGCGGCCGGTCGTCATCGGGAACCTCGGCGGTGACGTCGACCGAACGACCGTTGGACAGCTGGAACGTCTGCGTCCCCGACTCGGTGGCCCGGAACACGATCTTTCCGCCGCTGATCGCCAGCTGACCGCCCTCGGGCGCGGAGCCGACGACGTGGACCGCGGGCCGGGCGTCCTTGTTGATCGAGATCACCTTGCCCTCGCGGCCCTGCAGGGTCACCGGCAGCGCGGTGCGCCCGTTGCCGGAGGTGTATTGAGCGAGCGGCGAGATCGAGCCGTCCCAGAGGTTCATCTCGGATGGCACGCCCTGGACACCGAAGGACGGCGTGAACGTCGCCGGGTGGTCACTCGGGTTGTAGAGGTACGCGTACGCCCCACCCTTCACCTCACGCCACTGGGACAAGACCTGCGTCCCGCCGGAAGCGACCCGCGGAGCGAGACCGAGCCGCTTCAGCGCACCGGCGACGTCGTTCTGGGACGCCACCCGAGTCGCCGAAGGCTGTTTCAGCGTCTCGGCGACGCTGTTCTTGACGTCGGCATCACCGCGGCCACCCGAAGCGAAAGTCGTGTCGTGGTCGGGCAAAGCCCCGACGAACACGACACGGACTCCCGCGTGCGCGGCACGCAGGATCGCGGCCGCCGCGTCGTGACCCAGTGAACGCTGATCCACGACCAGAGCGTGGTAGCCGCTGGTGCCCGGGAACAGTTCACCATTGGCCGGCCGGGAATCCCGCGCCAAGCCCTGGGGATCGAGGTACTCCACGGAGAAGCCCTGCTCCTCGAGGCGGTGAGCGTCGAACAGCGACTGGCTTCCTCGCGGAGACAGGAACGAGTCGCTGTAGACCGCGACGTCGGTCTTCGCCGTCCCGGTCTCCAGCACGCTGGTCCCGCGCGCGAAGTAGCTGTTGAGCGCGGCCCAGCTCGACCACTGCGGGAAGTTCTTGTCGTTCCAGCTGTCGGTGACCGTCTCGCCGAAGCGGGTCGTTCCCGGCCACGCCGCACCCGCGGTCTGCAGGGCGAAGCCGTGGATGAACGGCTGCGACACGCCCGCGGCCCACTCCTTGCCCATGAGGTCGCGGTAGTTGTCGAGGTTCATGCTGTACGCGGGCTTGAAGAACGCGCCGAGCTCGACACTCAGCAGGTCTCCACCCGCCTGGTGCACCCCGGACGCGATCGTCTGCTGGAAGGCGAGGGAGTTCCGCCACGCCGGATCATCGGTCGAGATCGGCAGGTTCTCGCCGGCGTCGAGGGATTCGGTTTCCGACCGCCCCCCGAAGCTCTGCAGGGACCGGAAGCTGCGAATCGGCTCCAGGTCCTGCAGGTAGGCGGCCTGCGCCTTGTACTGCATGCCGTACTGCTTCGCCCAGTCCTGGAACACCTGCAGGTGGTTGCCGATGTAGAGATCGGTCAGCGTCTCGTAGTAGTCGTGACGGACCTTGCCCGCCGACCCGTCGGACAGCGCGAAGTCGGGGTTCGGTTCCTTCGGCGGGACGGGAAAGTCCGACTCGCCCTGGACGAACATCAGCGGCAGGAACTTGGCCATGTCGTAGCCGCGGCGGCCGCGGAACTCGGCCTGCATCTTCGGGGTCCAGTAGATGGAGGTGCCGTGCAGCTCCAGGGAATCTTCGAAAAGGTCAGCCCCGGCCTTGCGCAGCTTGGGGGCGTTGTCCTTGCCGATCTGGATCTGGTCGAGGTCCTGGGCGGCCTTGCGTGAGGCGTCGGCGTCGAAGGGGTTCGTGTAGTTCCCCTTGTTCTCCCGGGACCAGAAGGCGAACAGGTCCCAGTTCCCGCCCGCCGGAGCCCGCCAGGTGAGGTTGCCGTTCTTGACCTGGGCGGTCAGGTCGGTCAGCGACGCGGGATCGAGGACGGTCGACTTCGCCGGTGGCTGCCCCGGGGTCGTGACGTCGGGACCGGCGTCGACCACCCGGGCCGCGGTGACCGCGACCAGCTTCCGGGCTTGGGGCAGCTGGGCCGCGTCGATCGGCGGGGTGACGGGACCGGAGAAGCTCTGCGCGGCGGTGAGGTGGACGCGGCCGTACTGCAGTTCCTGGGAGGCGAAGCCCGATCCGGCGCCGGTGCTGGGGGTCTGCACCGGCCAGGCCGCGCCCATGGTCATCGAGATCTTGATGCCGAGCTGCGCGGCCTTGTCCAGGACGTGGCCGAGGATCGTGCGTTGCTCGTCGGTGGCCCATGCGCCGGCGGAGAACGCGATCTCGATCTCGCCGAACCCGGCGTCGGAGATCACTTGCAGTTCGCGCAGGGCTTCGGCGTCGTCCAGCGGCTTCTGCCACCACCAGCGCATGGCCGGCTTGAACCGGGTTTCGGGGTGGGCGAACTGGGCGGGGGAGAGGCCGCCGGCGAGGGGTTGGAGAGAATCGGTGCCGGCGAGCGACGCGCCGGAATCCGGGCCGGCGTTCGCCGCGGGAACCGTGGTCGACGCGGCCAGGACGGCCACGGTCACGAGGGACACGAAGTGTTTTCTCGGTGTTGCGGAAAAGCGCATTTCACACCTCCATCAACGCTGGGACACAGTGATCTGGTAGCTGCCACCCGACACGGCCAAGGTCGCTGAACCGCCGGCCGACTTCGCCGTGGCGCCGTTGACGGTGACCACCGAGCCGCGGCCCACGGGGACCGTGATGGTGCCCGACGTGGCCGGGGGCGCCTGCACGGTGAGCGTGAACCGCCCGGAGTGCGGGTCGTTGGTCCACTGTGTCCTGATGGTCCCGAACGCGGTCGGGACGGCGCCGGCGGCCGAACGGACCGTGCCGGGGTTCGGGGCGATGCTCCAGGTCTGGTAGCCGGCACCGATCGGCTTGACGCCGAGGAGCTGCTCGGTCAGCTGCACGGACGGGGACGCGGCCCAGCCGTGCGCGAGGCTGGCCGTCGCGCGGTTGACGCCGCCGGTGCTGTTCTTGAATTCCCAGAACGCGCCGGTGTAGAGCGGGTTCTGCTTGTCCACCATGGGACCCCAGGTGCGCCGCATGAGGTCGAGCGCGCCGGCGGTGTCGCCGGTCGTGAACCGCCCGGCCGTTTCCATGCCGTTGCCGAACGGCTCGATGGTGTGCCCGGTCGGATCCTGCAGACCCGGGCCCATGATCGCGCCGTACGGCGTCCAGAGCGTCTTCAACGCGGCGAGGACCCTCGTCTCCTGCCCGGCCGGGACGAAGCCGTACTGGAGCGCCAGGGCGTTGGCGTCCTCGACGACGACGTCGGGCTTGGCGCTGCTCTGCCCGTACGCGCCCAGCGTGGGGTTCCACAGCTTGCTCATGACGGCGGTCTTGATGGCGTCGGCCTTGGTGTCGTAGCCATCGGCCAAGGCCGGGGATCCGACCGTGCGCTCGAGCCACGACATCTCGCGCAGGAGGATGTAGTAGTCGATGCTGTACTTGGTGACCTCCCCGGTCTGCGTCGCCTGCCAGTAGTCGCGGTCGTTGGAGACGACGAGGTTGTCCGCGGTCAGGAAGCTGTTGTTGTAGGCGAGTTCCTTGCGCAGCGCGGGAAGTGCGGCGGTGGCGTAGGTCTTGTCGCCGGTGTAGCGGAAGTAGTCGACGAAGGCCCGCGCGCCGTACCCGGAGTAGTTGTTGGAGTAGAACAGCGGCGAACCGGCGGGGTTGGTGCGCTTCGAGAAGTCCGGCGAACCGGGGAACGCGCCGTCGGCCCGCTGGGTCGCCAGCAGCGCGTCGAGCGACGACTTGACGTACGGCGCTCCGGCGTTGCCGAGGCTGGTGAGCAGAGTGGGGATCTGCACCAGCAGGTCACCGGTCCAGATGCTGCGGTCGCGCTTGGCGCCGTCGTAGATCCGCGCGTCCGGGAGCCCGTTGAGGCCGGGCGCCTTGAGGTTCATCTGCAGCGTGTACGCGCCGGAGTACCACATCCGGTTGAGCTGGTCGTCGCTGGAGAGGAACCAGCCCTGGTAGTCCGACGGCGTCGCGCGGAACGCCTGGAAGGTCACGCCCAAGGAGGAGAGGCTGACGCTGGCGGGGGAGGAGAGGGTGAGCAGCGCGAACCGGAAGCCGCCGTGGAAACCGCCGGTCAGCCGTCCCGGTGCGGTGGGCTGGAAGGTGTCCGGGCCGCCGACGCCGGCGAGGCCGCGCGACTCGTCCGAACTGGGCGCGCCCGGCGACGTCGTGACAGCGGTACCTGCCGGGAGGTCAGCGCTCAACGCGGGCTTGACGGTCACGGTCCGGGCCGTGGCGTCGAAAGCCGTGATGGTGCGCGTGACCGGCGCGCCGCCCGCGGCGGTGAACGTGATCGTGTTGCCGGTCTCGAGGTTCGCGGCGGAGGCCAGCGGGATCTGCGTCGACCCGCCGGGCGCTACCGCCGGCACCGTGGTCGAGGCCGGCGTGCGGATGTACTGGCGCGCTTCGGAGGTGACCAGCGTGAGCGTGGGGGAGCCGGTGACCCGGGTGAGGTCGAGGTACGGCGTCCCGCCGACCTCCTTGCCGAAGTCGAGCAGGACCGAAGCCGGCGTGCCGCCCGCCACGGTGGTGAGCGTCGTCGCGGGACCGTGGGAGTTCACGAGCGACTGGGGGTGCTTGACGTCGCCCCGTCCCTCGGCGCGGGCCGGGTGGACGTCCGGTGTGGACGGACCGAGCACGTAGGACTTCCACGCCGACGTGTCCAGGCCGGCTTGACCGGCCTGACCAGGCGTCACGACGAGGACGGGAGTGATCGCGGTGAGCATTCCGATGGTCGCCAGACGGCGAAGCCGGGACGCTCTCGCGGCGGTGAATCGTTTCAATTCGAGGGCCTCTCTCCTCGTTGAGCGAAGGTCTGCGGAGGGGTGGCCGGGAACGCGGGCCACGGGAATCTTGGGGACGCGCCGCCGCGCTGGGCAAGCGTTTGTCCGATACCGGACGCGCACCCGGCGTCCGCCCAGGTCAGCGGGCGGACGGGGATTCACGCGTCTGCACTAACATGAACCGGAGGTCCACGGCGTCGCGAGAGGAACGGTCGGCTGAACAGGGTCACGATTCGCGACGTCGCCGAGCTGGCGAGGGTTTCGCCGGCATCGGTGTCGAACTACTTCCACAAACCGCGGAAGCTGTCCGACGGCACGAGGCAACGGATCCAGCAGGCCGTCGACGCGCTCGGGTTCGTCCCGAACGACGCCGCCCGCACCCTCCGGACCGGGGTGAGCCCGGTCATCGGCTACATCGCCTTCGAGCTCGCCGGCGCCACCACGCCCGAGATCGCCGCGGCGATCGAGCAGCGCGTGTCGGCCGAGGGCATGTACATGCTGATGGCCAACGACACCGGCTCGGAGCAGCGCGAACGCAGCTACCTGCAGCTCTTTGCGAAGCAGCTGGTGAGCGGGGTGATCATCGCCCCGGTCGGCAACGTCGAGGCCGAGCTGGCGCGGATGCGCTCCTTCGGCATCGCGAGCGTGCTCAGCGCCCGCCGCGCCGAGTCGCCCGAGCAGGCGTCGGTGTCGATCGACCACGTCGCCGGCGGCAAACTCGCGGCGGCCCACCTGATCGAGCAGGGCAGCAAGCGCATCGGATTCGTCTCCTCCTCGCTCGAGCTGAAGCAGGTGGCCGACCGGCTCAACGGCGCACTGTCGGCGGTCCACTCGGCTCCCGGCGTCACCCTGGAAGTCATTCCCGTGCCCGAGCGCTCGGTCGAAGCCGGCATCGCCTGCGCGGACGCGATCGCGCGACGGCCGGCCGCGCAGCGTCCCGACGCGCTGTTCTGCGCCAACGACCTGCTCGCCATCGGGGTCGTCCAGGCGTTCGTGTCCTCGAAGGTCGTCAGCGTGCCGGCCGACATCGCCGTGGTCGGCTACGACGACATCGAATTCGCCCGGTCGACGATCGTGCCGCTGACCACCATCCGGACGCCCCATGCCGAGCTGGGCACCGCGGTGGCCGACCTGCTCTTCGCCGAGATCGACGCGCTCGGGTCGGCCGGTGGCCGGGACGGCGTCGTGCTGCCCCGGCCGCAGATCGAGTTCTCTCCCGAGCTGGTCGTCCGGGCCTCGACCGTCCCGCAGTGATCTTGTCTCCACCACCGCGCTGCTCGGTAGCATCATTAAATCGTTTTACCTCAGGTCGCGTTCGGTCTTGACAGTCGTAGGAGGTCATGTGGTGTGATGCCTCCGCCGTCGGAGGTAAAACGTGTTACCAGTGGCGGTGCGCTGCTTCGACGAAGAAGGAGATCTCATGGCCGAGACCACCGCCCGCCCGCCTGCCGGGCTGGACACCAGACACTGGATGCTCGCGATCGCCGCGGGCATGGCCTCGCTGCTGGACTCGGGTGCGATCATCTCCGTCGGGCTGGGCCTCGCGTTGTGGAAGAAGGCGTTCGACCTCGACGTCTGGACCGTCGGTGTGCTGGGCTCGGCGCTGACCCTGTTCATCGCCGTCGGCTCGCTGGCCGGCGGGCGGCTGGCCGACCTGGTCGGCCGCGGCCGGATGTTCTCCCTGACGATCCTGCTCTACGCCGCCGCGGCCACGGCCGTCGCGCTGGCACCGAACGCGTCCGTGCTGGTGGCCGGCGTGATCGTGCTCGGCGTGGCCGCCGGCGCGGACCTGCCCACCTCGCTCGCGGTGCTTTCCGAGCGCGCTCCGGAGGGCACGCAGGGCCGGCTCGTCGCGTTCACCCACGTCATGTGGACGATCGGGGTCGTGGTGGCGACCCTCCTGGGCTTCGCCGTCTCCGGGCTGGGAGTGCCCGGCATCAGCATGATCTTCGGCCTGCTCGCGGTACTGGCGGTCGCGACGTTCGCCTTCCGCGCCTTCTACCCGCCGTTCCACCGGCTCGAGGAGGAGGCCCTCGAACGGCACGCGACGGCGGGCATCGACGCCGGCCGGGCCATGCCGCTGAGCAAGTTGCTCCGCAACCGGACCTCGCTGGTCCTGATCGCCCTCACCGCGCTCTTCTACCTGTTCTTCACCCTCGTGGCGAACACGTTCGGGTCGTTCAAGACCTACTTCCTCGTCACGGTCGGCGGTACGACGCAGACGACGGCCACGGGGCTGTCGTTCGGGACCACCTTGATCGGGCTGGTCGGGACGATCGTGTTCACCCGCATCGCGGACACGAAGTGGCGCAGCCGGTTCTTCGCGGCGGGCGTGGTCGTCTTCGTCGCCTGCCAGCTGCTGATCGCCGTCACCGGCGGGGTCGTGCTGCCGGCGATGATCGCCGCCCTCGTGCTCTACAACGTCGCCTTCCCGTTCATCGGCGAGGCGCTGTACAAGATCTGGACGCAGGAGTCGTTCCCGGTCAACGCCCGCGCGACTGTGCAGGGGTTCACCATCGCGATCGCCCGCTTCCTCGCCGCCGCCTTCGCGCTCGTCACGCCCGCGCTGATCGCGTGGAGCCCACGGGGCCTGTACTTGCTGCTGGCAGCCTTCGCCCTGGTGTCGGGAGGCGTCGGCACGGTCATCCTCCGCCGCCTGCGCGCTACCGCTTCGCCGGTCCCGGCCACCGCCCGCACCACCCAGGAGGTTCTTTGATGACGAGCGGCCCCGCCGTCACCGTCCGAGCTCCCCGCATCGGCTCGGGCGAGCCCTTCTCGCCCACCTCGATGCCGAGGCTGTCGTGGAAGACGTTGTCCCGCGCGCGGAACTGGCGTCAGGCGAGCGCCGAGATCGAGCTGGTCACCGCGGAGGCGCGCGGGACCGCGTCGGTCGACGGGGATGAATCGGTCTTCGTCGAGTGGCCGTTCGCGCCGCTGCGGCCGAGGGAAACGGCCGCCGTCCGCGTGCGGGTCCGAGGCATCGACGGATCGGTTTCACCCTGGAGCGACTTGGCCGAGGTGACGGCGGGCTTCCTCGACCCGGGGGAGTGGTGCGCCGGGTTCATCGGGTCCGGTTCGGACGAACCCCACCTGCTGCGCGCGACGTTCGAGGTGCACGGCGGTGTCCGGCGAGCTTTCCTCTACGCGACCGCGTTCGGCGCCTACGACGTCCGCCTCAATGGCGCTGCGGTCGATGACGCCGTGCTGAAGCCGGGCTGGACGAGCTACCAGTGGCGGCTGCTCTACGACGTCAACGATGTCACCGCGCACCTGTGTCAGGGCACGAACACCATCGGGATCGAGCTGGCGGGCGGCTGGTACACGGAGGACTTCGGCTTCCGTGACGCCGCAAGGAGGTTCTACGAAGGCCACCCGGCCGCGGCCGCACAGCTGGTGATCGAGTACGAGGACGGCACCAGTACCACGATCACCACCGACCAGCATTGGCGATGGTCGCCTGGCCCGGTCGTCTCGGCGAGCATCTACCAAGGCGAGTCCTATGACGCGCGTCGGCACGCCGAGGACTGGAACCCGGTCGCGCTGGTCGACGTGCCGGACGTGCGTCCGGAGCCCCGTGCAAGCCCGCCCGTGCGCGTGATCGAGTACCGCGAAGTGGCGGACGTACTGACGACGCCGTCGGGCCGGACGATCCTCGACTTCGGCCAGAACCTCGTCGGGTGGATCAAGCTGACCGTCACCGGGCCACGCGGGCACACCGTGACACTGCGGCACGCCGAGGTCCTGGAGCACGGCGAACTCGGCACCCGGCCGCTGCGCAACGCGGCAGCCACCGACCACTACACCCTCAGCGGCGACGGCGAGGAGACGTGGGAACCCCGCTGGACGTTCCACGGTTTCCGGTACGTCGAAATCGAGAACTGGCCGGGCGAATTCTCGCCGTCGGCAGTTTCGGCCGCTGTCGTCCACACGGACATGCCGCGCACCGGCGGCTTCTCGACGTCGCACCCGGTGCTGCAGCGCTTCCACGACAACGTGGTCTGGGGGATGCGCGGGAACTTCCTGTCGATCCCGACCGACTGCCCCCAGCGCGACGAGCGTCTCGGGTGGACCGGCGACATCCAGGTCTTCGCCCCGACCGCGTCGTTCCTCTACGACTGCGACGCCTTCCTGCGCTCGTGGCTGGAAGACGTCATGGCCGAACAGCGCGCGGCGCACGGCGTCGTGCCGATGGTGGTGCCCGCGGTCATCCCCCAGGTGCCCGGCCAGCTGCAGCCGGTCGCGGCGTGGGGTGACGCGATCACCGTCGTACCCACGGTCCTGCACGAACGGTTCGGTGATCGGGACGCGCTTCGCTTCGAAGCGATGGCGTCGTGGGTCGACACGGTGACGGACCGGACGGACGGCAAGCTGCTGTGGGAGGAGGGCGTCCAGTTCGGCGACTGGCTCGACCCGGACGCCCCACCCGACCAGCCCGGGCAGGCCAAAACCGACTCCGGGCTCGTCGCGACCGCCTACTACTACCGCTCGGCGAGCCTCACCGCGCAGGCCGCTCGGCTGCTGGGCCGGGACGACGACGCAGGCCGTTACGGCGACCTCGCGGCGAGCATCGCAGACGCGTTCCGAAACGCTTACGTCACGCCGTCCGGCCGGATGATGTCGGACGCGCCGACGGCCTACGCCCTCGCGATCGTCTTCGAACTCGTTGATGGTCAACAGAAGGCGGCGATGGGGGAGCGGCTGCGCCACCTCGTCCGGGCGTACGGCTACCACATCGCGACGGGTTTCGTCGGCACGCCGATCATCTGCGACGCGCTGACGGCGACCGGACACGCCGACGCGGCGTCCCGGCTGCTCGTCCAGACCGAGTGCCCGTCGTGGCTCTACCCGGTGACCATGGGCGCGACGACCATCTGGGAGCGCTGGGACTCGATGCTCGAGGACGGCTCGATCAACCCGGGGCAGATGACGTCGTTCAACCACTACGCGCTGGGCGCGGTCGCCGACTGGCTGCACCGGTGCGTCGCCGGCCTCGCGCCTCTCGAGCCTGGCTACCGGCGCATCCGGATCGCCCCGACCCTGCTCGACGCGCTGGACGACGCCTCGGCGTGGCACGAGACGCCGTACGGGCGGGCGTCAGCCGGGTGGTCTCGCGTGGACGACCTGGTGCGGTTCGAGATCGAGGTGCCGCCCAACACCCGGGCAACGGTCCGGCTTCCGTCCGGTGTGGAGCACGAAGTAGGCAGCGGAACCCACACCTGGGTTGAGAGCCACCCGCGCCCGCGCCGCACGCGCACGGCTCTGGGTCTCGACAGTGATCTCGCGACGATCATCGACGACGTCGAGGCGTACCAGGCGGTTCTGGCGGCGATCGGCTCGATCGACCCGGATCGTGCTGCCGCATTCCGCCGCACGACCCGATGGACGCCGGGACGTCAGCTGCGCGATCCGCTGAGCCACACCCCGCTCGAGATCGTCGAAGCCATCAGCAAGGCACTGGCCGCTCTTCCGACTGGAGATCTCGGGTCCACGGCGTGACCCGGCTTCGAGGGTGGATGGCGTTCGGATCCGCCTGCATCGGCGAGCCTTTTGCTGTGCGCACATCACGGCCTCCAACGATCGCCCTGTCCACCCGTTCTGGCCAGCCTGCGGCTCGGGTTCGTCAGGGCACGCGCGATACGGTGGTGCCATGGGTTCGCCGCCGCTGGTCTGGTACGCCAGCTATGGGTCCAACATGTATTCCGCGCGGTTACGGTGCTACCTCGAAGGAGGAACGCCGCTGGGCGCCCAGCGCAGCTACGTCGGATGTCGCGACCGTGGGCCCGCGCGACGGGTCGCGGCAAGCGAGTTTCCCGGCGGGGTCTACTTCGCGACCGAGTCGCCGGTCTGGCACGGTGGCCGGGCGTTTTTCGACCCGGAGCTGACGGGGCGGGCGGCGATGCGGTCGTACCTGGTGACTGCCGGGCAGTTCTCCGACATCGCGGAGCAGGAAATGTACCGCGAGCCAGGCCCGGACCTGGATTTGAGCACCGTGTTGCGGACAGGCCGCGACAAGCTCGGGCCGGGGCGCTACGAGACCCTGCTGTACCTCGGAGATCTCGGTGGCTATCCCGTCCTGACGTTCACGGCACCTTGGTCGGCGTCGGAAATCGAGAAGAACCCGCCATCGGCTGCCTACCTGGCCATGCTCGTGGGGGGACTGCGGGAAGCACACGGATGGCCTCTGTCGAGGATCGCCGAGTACTTGTCGCCGCTGCCCGGGGTGCAGGGGCATTGGCCGGCGCAGGAGATCGCCGACCTGGCTCCACGCATTGATCCGTAGCGGGCCGGCGGCGATGTGCGCCGCCCGCAGCGGCCAGGCGCACGAAATCACGGCTCGCGCCTTGAGTGTTGCGCCGTCGCCGAGCCGGCCGATCGCAGCCGATGACGCGTCGTGGTGATCGACTTGCGCAGAGCCGGACTCGCAAGCCCTCGGAGTCCGCCCGAGCGGCTACCCGGTCGTCAACAGTTCCGACGCCGCTTTCGTGGACGCGGTCGGAGGTTGGGCGACGCAAGCGTCAATGGGACCGCTCGAGCACCGGCAGCGGGTCGCGCAGGTGGTCTCGGCTGCGCCGTGACAGATACCCGAATAAGTCTCTTACCTGGAGTCGGTCGTCGCCGATGCCGACCAGGCTCGACTCTTTCCGATCTGGCCAGACGGCAGGAGTGGCTGGTGTGGGCGGCGGTTCAGCCCGGTTCCGCCGGCTCTTCGATCGTTCGGCTTCCCCCAGGCCTGCACATCGACGTTGGCGTACTGGTTCGCTGAGCACTACGTGATGGACGAGGCGTGTGGTTTGATCCGGACGTGAGCCGTGCCGGGGAGGAGACCAACCGTCGGATGCTGCGGGCCCGCGACACCATGGACCGCGACTACGCCAAGTCGTTGGACGTGCCCGCCCTGGCCCGGGTCGCGCACGTCTCGGCGCCGCACTTCATCCGGACCTTCCGGGTCACCTTCGGGGAGACGCCGCATCGGTACCTGCAACGGCGGCGGGTGGAGCGCGCCATGTTCCTGCTGCGCTCGTGCGACCGGAGCGTCACCGACATCTGCCTGGAGGTCGGCTTCACCAGCCTCGGGACCTTCAGCCGGACGTTCCGGGACATCGTCGGCGAATCGCCGACGGCCTACCGGCGGCGCGGCCCGCTGGCCGGCGTGCCGACCTGCTTCGCCATGGCGTGGATGCGGCCGCGGAGCTGACCGGGACGATCGTTTCGGATAAGCGTCCCGGCGTGCTCCTGCATTACCGTCGCCGCCATGCTCAACGCAATCACGATCTCTCAGATCTTCGTGCTCGACCAGGACGAGGCACTCGACTTCTACGTCGGCAAGCTCGGCCTGGAGGTCAACACCGACGCCGACCTGGGCTTCATGCGGTGGCTGACGATCAACGTGCCCGGTCAGCCGGACCGCGAGATCCTCTTGGAGAAGCCCGGCCCGCCCCGGATGGACGAGGCGACGGCGGACCAGGTCCGGGACCTCCTGACCAAGGGCGCGATGGGCGGCTCGCTGTTCTTCGCCAGCGACGACTGCCGCAAGACCTACGAGACGCTGCTGGCCAAGGGCGTCGAGTTCACCGACGAGCCGACCGAGCGTCCGTACGGGATCGACTGCGGCCTTCGCGACCCGTTCGGCAACAGCATCCGGTTCAGCCAGCCGTTGTCCGGCTCCTGAGACGCAGGGGGAAGGTCAGCGCAGCCAGCGCAACGCCGCATCGACGCAGTCTTCGGGGCTGCTGTTGAACGCGATGGCCGCGGCGGGTGCGTGCCGGCGGACCAGGTTGACCACTCGCTCGAAGAGCTCGAGCAGGGGCTCGTGGGTGCGGATGCCGCCTCCGATCACGACGCAGGCGTAGGTGTGGCCGGTCAGCGCCTCCGCGACGGCTTGCTCGGGGCGCTCGTCGGGGGAGACCAGGCAGTAGTCGGCCGCGATGGCGTGATCGTCGAACCGGGCCCGGCCGCGGGCGATCGCGGCCTGGACCGGTTCGGGATCCCAGCCCTCCAGCCGGACGGGGTCGAGACCGATGACCAGCACTCGTGTCATCGCCGGGACGATACGCCGGCCACGGCCGGAACCATGGTTGCCGGACGACGCGGCGTCCGGCGACCATGGTGGGCATGTCCGATGAGCCGCCCGCCGGCATCCCGCCGCTGGCCGGGGAAGACCACACCTGTGCCGAGTGCGGACTGTCCTATTCCACGTTCACGCTCGACGCCGCCCGGGCGATCATCGGTTCTCTGCCCGGTTCGGTGGATGCCGTGGCCGGCCCCGCGCCCGGGCCGGCGCTCCGGCGCCGGCCCGCGCCGGAACGCTGGTCGGCGCTGGAGTACCTCGTCCACCTGCGCGATGTCTGCGTGACGTACACGATCCGGTTGCACCGTGCCCGCACCGAGGACCGGCCCGTGCTCGAGCCGATGCTCAACGACCTGCGCGCGCGACGTTTCCGCTACAACGACCGCTCCCTCGACGGCCTGCGTGACGAGCTCGCGGCCTGCGCCGCGGGGCTCGGCGAGGAGATCGAGCGGCTGACCCCGGTGGACTGCGAACGCATCGTGACCCGCCTGCCGGGCGAGCACCGCACGGCCCGCTGGCTGGTCCGCCAGGCAGCCCACGAGGTCACGCACCACCTCGAAGACATCAGGCACTGCTTGACCGAGGTAGCCCCTCGGCCGGATGATCCAGTCTGATTTCGGCAAGTCGGATCGGCCTCGGTCAGGACTTCTGATCCGGCCAACCACATGTCGAGCCGTGTGCGCGCCGATGATGACGGAGTGGTGGGAGGTCGAGGCGAGGCCGGGACCGGCGACTCAGGGCCGGTTCGCGCGGGGTGAAAGTTCGAGCAGGTCCGTGTCACAACGACCGGTGATAGCGTGTCGGCGTGGCGGGGAGCCGGATCACGGTGCAGGTCGGCGAGCGGCAGCTGACGCTCTCGAACCTCGAAAAGGTGCTCTACCCGCGCCACGGCTTCACCAAGGGCGAAGTGCTCGACTACTACACGCGCATCGCGCCGCTGCTGCTGCCGCACATCCGCGACCGCGCCATGACCTTCGTGCGGTTTCCCGATGGCGTCGCCGGCGGCTCCTTCTTCGAGAAGGACGTCTCGCGCCACGCGCCCGACTGGGTCCGCACCGCCCGCCTCACCGTCGGCGGCGGCCGCGGCAAGGACCCCGAAGTCCTGGCCTACCCGCTCATCAACGACCTGCCCGAGCTCGTCTGGGCCGCCAACCTCGCCGCGCTCGAGCTGCACGTCCACCAGTGGACCGTCGACGCCGACGACGAGCGGAGCACACCCGACCGGCTCGTGTTCGACCTCGATCCCGGGCCCGGCGCGACGGTGGTCGACTGCTGCCGCGTCGCCGAGCGCCTGCACGACGTGCTCACCGCCGACGGGCTCACCCCGGTGGCGAAGACCAGTGGCTCCAAGGGCATGCAGCTCTACGCGGGCGTCGTGACGACCGACGGCGGCGAGACGTCGCAGTACGCGAAGGCGCTCGCCGAGCGGCTCGCCGCCGAGACGCCGGACCTCGTCGTCGCGCGGATGACGAAGACGCTGCGGCCGGGCAAGATCTTCATCGACTGGAGCCAGAACAACCCGTTCAAGACGACGGTCGCGCCGTACTCGCTGCGCGGGCGCGACGAGCCGACGGTGTCGACCCCGGTCACCTGGGACGAGGTGCGCGCCTGCCGGCACGTTTCGCACCTCAGGTTCACCGCCGACGAGGTCCTCGAACGCGTCGATGATCTCGGTGACCTCTTCGCCGAACTGGACCGGACGCGCGTTCCGATTCCGGCATTCGGCTGAATTTCGGAATTCGCAATTCCGCGGGGAAACCGCACCGCTTCCGGAGGTGGCGGCCGACGCGGCCGCCCAAATTGCGAAATGGCGGGCTCGACCAGGCGATTCGATCGTCCCCTGTGGACCGCTGCACGTGCAGACGGCCGTGTCGGTGCACGGCCCCGCCGGCCGACCTTGATTCCGTTGTGCACCAAGCTGGACGAACTGGGTACGGTCTACGCGTAAACCACCGTCTTGAGCCGCCGGAGCCGGTCATGAGGATCCAGAAACCGCCGCGGCTTTCGCGAGCCTTCGGCCGTTCTCCGTCGGGTGCGTTGTGCGAGCCGTTCTCGGTCACGACGTCGTTCCCCGGTGCTCGGACCACGCTCGTCGCGGTGGTGGGCGACATTGATCTCGCGACCGTCACCATTCTTGTCGAATGCGCGGAAACCGCGCTGCAGACCGGCGGCCCACTCGTTGTCGACCTCGGCGCGGTGACGTTCTGCTCCGGCGTCGGCCTCCGGGCGCTGCGGCGGGTGCAGCAGCGCGCCGACGACGCGGCCGTCCCGGTCGTGTGGGTGGTGCGGACACCGGCGGTGTGGCGGGTGCTGCGGGGGACCGGCGTCACCGGCTTCTCCTGCTACCGGGATCGGGCCGACGCGCTGGCGGCGGTCGGCTGATCCGCTTCGACCGGCCGGGCAGGGTGCGCGGCCGGGCTCCGGTAAGAAAGGAAACGGGTGTCCGTCCTGATCGACACCGATCTCGAGTTCTGGTTCCAGCGCGGCCTGCGCGCGTACCTCGGCGAGGTGGCCGGGGCGCTCGGCCTCGGCCTCGAGTCCTGCACCGTGGACGTGGACGTCCCGGTGTCGGCCTACGTCGCGGTGGACGGGCGGCTGCGCCGGTTCCCCGACCGCGACGTGGCGCTGCTGTGGGACGAGGTGCACGGCTGGGCCGTCGCGGTCGAGGCGGCGTGCGGGGAGGAGATGATCGTGCTGGCCTACCTCGGCGGGTCCGACATCCTGCCGCCGTCGCGCGCGATAGTGCGCTTCCTGGCCGCGTTGCGCGCGGGGGAGCCGGAGCCGGACGGGCCGGGTACACCCGTGCTGCGCCGCGCCGGGAGTCACCAGGAGCTCCTGCCGTTGCTGCCGGCGGGGTGACGCGGCCCCGGTCGATCCTCCACACTGGAGCGATGGGGACGATGCCGGACGCGGTGGCGCCGATGCTGGCCGTCGACGGGTCCCTCCCGGACGACGACCGCCACGGCTACGAGTGGAAGTGGGACGGCTTCCGGGGCTGCGCCCGGGTCGCGGACTCCGGCGAAGCCCGGATCACCAGCCGCAGCGGCAGCGACCACACCCACCGCTACCCCGAACTGCAGGACGTCTTCGCGCCCGCGCTCGGCGGGCACGCGGCGGTGCTCGACGGTGAGGTCGTCGCGCTGAACGCGGCCGGCCGCCCGGAGTTCGAGCTGATGCAGCGCCGCGCGATGCACGAAGCGACGGCGACGCTGCGGGCCGAGGTCCCGGTCGTCTACTTCGCCTTCGACCTGCTGCGGATCGGGACGGAGTCGCTGCTGGACCGGCCCTACGAGCAGCGGCGCGAGCTGCTCGCGGAGCTGGTCCGGCCCGCCGACGGCCGGCTCGTGGTGCCGCCCTGGTACACCCGCGCCGACATCGCGCCGGACCAGCTGCTGGCGACCGCGGCCCAGCACGGCATCGAGGGCGTCGTCGCGAAGCGGCTGGACGCGCCGTACCTGCCCGGTGCTCGTTCGCCGTCGTGGACGAAGCGCGCGCTGACGCAGACGCGCGAAGTGGTCGTCGGCGGCTGGCGGACCGGTGCCGGCCGCCGCGCGGGCACGCTCGGCGCGCTGCTGCTCGGC
This sequence comes from Amycolatopsis sp. NPDC051371, assembly GCF_040682155.1. NCBI lineage: Bacteria > Bacillati > Actinomycetota > Actinomycetes > Pseudonocardiales > Pseudonocardiaceae > Amycolatopsis > Amycolatopsis sp. NPDC051371. The sequence continues at coordinate 108,500 of NZ_JBFBAG010000011.1, read as the reverse complement.
GGGTACGACGACGACGGCTCGCTGGTGTACATCGGCGACGTCGGCACCGGGTTCACCGACGAGGCGCTCGACCACCTCCGTGACGTCCTCGGGCCGCTGGCCCGCGCGAAGTCCCCGTTCGCCACGGAAGTGCCGCGCGATCGCGCCCGCGGCGCGCACTGGGTCGAGCCGGACCTGGTCGGCGAGGTCGTCCACCGCCGCGTCACGCCGGATCTGCGGCTGCGCCACACTTCGTGGCGCGGCCTGCGTCCGGATCGGACTCCCGGCGAGGTGCGCGTGCCGAAACCGACAGGAGCGCTGTGACCACATCCGTGCGTCTGGCCGAGATCACCGACGAGAACCGGGACGTGGTGTGCGCCCTGCGCGTGCGGCCGGGCCAGGAGCGGTTCGTCGCGTCGGTGGCGAAGTCACTGGAGGACGCGGCGACGACGCCCGAAGGCGAGCCCTGGTACCGGGCCGTCTACGCGGGCGACGAGCCGGTCGGCTTCGTGATGCTCAGCTGGGACGTCCCGCCCGGCCGGCCCGGCATCCTCGGGCCGTACTACCTGTGGCGGCTGCTCGTCGACGGGCGGCACCAGGGCCGGGGGATCGGCCGCGCGGTGCTGACCGAGGTCGTCTCGCTGGTGCGGGCCGACGGCGCGACCGAGCTGCTCACGAGCCACCAGCCGGGCGACGACGGCCCGGGCGCGTTCTACCGGAAGTTCGGGTTCGCGCCGACCGGGGAGATCGACGACGGCGAGATCGTGGTGCGCCTCGGGTTGTGATCGCCGTCACGGCCGGTCACATCGGTCCGGCGGGCGGAGTCGTGGGGGTGACGGACCCGGAACCCCGGGGCCCGCGATCCCCGGAGGAGTTCCGATGTCCACCGCTTACCTGATCGTCACGCTCTTCGCCGCCGCCTTCGTCGCCTTCTCGGCCGTCTCGGTCTTCACCCGCGCGAAGTGGGTCGTCGAGCCGATCACCTCCTACGGCGTGCCGGAGGCGTGGTGGCCGTGGCTGGGCACGGCGAAGGCAGCGGGCGCGGTGGGCCTGGTCGTCGGCCTGTTCGTGCCGCCGATCGGCATCGCCGCGGCGATCGGGCTGGTGCTGTACTTCCTCGGCGCCGTCGTGACCGTGGCCCGCGCCCGGTCATACGGGCACCTGGCGTTCCCGGTGATCTATCTGGCTCCGGTCGTCGCGTCGCTGGCGCTGCTGTCCTGACCGGCGAGCCAGGTGAGGGCGTCGGCCGCGTGGTCCAGCACGGAGATGTGGCCGTCGCCGGGGGTGAGCCGGAGCTCGGCGCCGGGGATCCGCTTCGCCAGCCATTCGCTGTGCGTGGCGGGGATCATCCGGTCGTCGGCGCCGTGCACGAGCAGGACCGGCGCGGTGATGGCGGCGAGGTCGCAGCCCCAGGGCTTGACGGCGGAGAGGTCGTCGTCGATCAGGCCGACGGCCCCGAGGGCCGGCCGGACGACGTCGTTGAGCCAGGACCACGACCCGTTGAGCGCGGCGAAGTCGGCGTCGGTGAAGACCTCGGGATCGAACTCGGCGGCGGCTTCGTACTTTTCCTTGGCGGCCCGTCCTTCGGCGGCGGCACGCAGGGAAGCGGCACTGGCGGCGGCCATGCCGTCGAACCAGGCATCGGCCTCGAAGGGCGCGACGGCGGCGAGGATCGCGACGGCTCGGACGCGTTCGGGGAGCAAGGCGGCGGTGGCGAGGGCGGGCGAGCATCCCCCGGAGTGGCCCATGACGGCGAAGCGGTCGACCCCGAGCGCATCGGCGACGGCGGCCGCGCACTCGGCGGCGTCCCCGACGGTCCGGTCGGGCAGGGGAGTGGAGGAGCCGTAGCCGGGCCGGTCGTAGGAGATCCACCGGACGCCGAGCGTTTCGGAGAGCGGCCGGAGTGGTCCGGGCGGGGCGCCGAGGTTGGGCGTGCCGTGGTGCCAGAGGACGGTGAGCCGCGCGGGGGCGCCGGTGTCGTAGACGTGCAGGGTGCGCCCGTCGGGCAGGGCGAGGTCGGTCTCGGTGACGTTCACCGGGCCAGCTTTCCGGCCAGCCAGGCCAAGGACAACGGGTACCGGTAGTCGATCGCCCCGTGACCGGCGTCGAACAGCTCGAAGTGGATCCGGTCCTCCGCCAACCCCGCCTTGACCACCTCCGCCCGGAACGCCTCCGCGCCCACGTCGAGGAAGTACTCGTCGCTCGTGCCCGCGTCGATCCACACCGCTCGCCACGAGCTGACCGCCGCGGCGCGCGAAGGGACCATCCGGACCGGGTCCCAGTCCAGCCAGCGCTGCCACACCTCCGGCCGCAGCACGCCCGTCGCCGGGTCGAACGGCAGCTCCGGCGTTCCGTCCGGGCGTGCCGAGAAGCACGCCGATACCCCGAGCAGCTGCAGCAGCGTCGCGTCGACGGCGTCGGAGAAAGCCGGGCGGGACCGGAAGTCCGCCCACCACGCCTGGATGTCCTGGTCGTAGCGGCGCAGGGCGCGGACCGCCTGGCCGAAGTCCGGGACGTAGCACAGCTCGTACAGCGAGTCGCCCGCGTGCGTCGCCAGGGCGCCGAACAGGTCGGGGCGCAGCATCGGCGTGATCATCGCGCCGAACCCGCCGGACGACTTGCCCGCGATCGCGCGGGATTCGCGGTCCGGGATCGTCCGGTAGTGCGCGTCGAGCCACGGCACGATCTCGTCGCACAGGTACGAGTGGTAGCGGCCCGTTCCCGGCGAGTCGACGAACTGCGAGCCGCCGTACGCGGTCCACGCGTCGACGTACACCACGACGCAGGGCGGTGCGCCGCCGGCGAACACCGCGTCGGCCGTCTCGACGAACGGCTGCCGGAACGGCGTCCGGTTGGCCCACATCGACAGGTGCCCGGTGTAGCCCTGGATCACGTACACCACGGGGTATCGCTCGGAGCCGTCGTCGTAGCCCGGCGGGACGTACACCCACAGGGGCCGTTCGTGCGGGTCGCCGAGCGGGTTGTCCCGCAGCAGCGCGGAGTCGACGGTGTGCCGGTCGAGCCGGCCGGCGAGGTCGCCGTCCCAGGGCAGCATGCCGCCAGTCAACCACGGTTCAACCGGTTGCACGGGCTAAGCGATACCTCTTTTCCGCGCGTAGCGTTGAGCCGCTTCGCCCCGACCTCCGTGTTATGGGCACGGTGGTGGGTTAGGGGAATGCGGGGAAGACCATGAAACATCCGGGGCCTTTGTTCACTCTGCTCGCCGGTGTCGTGCTCGCCGGCGGGATCGGAATCGTCAACGTGGCGACGGGAACCGGCGTCGCGCCGGTGGCCGGCGCCGCCAACGCGGCGAACGTCGCGAGTTCGTCCGCGCCGCCTCCGACGACGTCGGCGGCGGCGGCGCCGAAAGCCGAGGCGCCCAAGGCGGATGCGCCCGCGCGGGCGGACTACGCGGGGCGCGTCACCGGCGGCGGCGCGTCCGTGGCGGTGTCGGTACGCGACGGCCACGCGATCGCCTACGTCTGCGACGGCAAGAAGGTCGAGGCCTGGCTGCAAGGCGTGACGGTCGGCGGGAAACTGGACCTCAAAGGGGCGAAGAACGCCAGCTTGACGGGCAGTTTCGACGCCGCGTCGGTCACCGGGACCGTGACGGCGGCCGGCAAGACCTGGCAGTTCAGCGCACCCCCGGCGAAGAAGCCCGCGGGGCTCTACCGCGCGGCGCCGAAGGTGAAGGGCAAGACGGCCAAGGTCGGCTGGATCGTGCAGCCCGACGGCAGCCAGGTCGGCATCCTCACGACGGAAGACGACTCGACCGCCGCTCCGGTGCTCGACGCGGCCGGCGGCACCGCGACCGTCGACGGCGCGCGCGTGACCGCGGAGCCGGTCAGCGGCCTGGCCGGGAACGGTGACTTCTGATGACCACGGCCGGCAACCGCGCCGGGGCCGCGCTCCTCGTGCCGCTCGGCGTCGGCGCCGTCGTCTCGGTGGTGCTCGGCGTCTACGGCAGCCTGCACACGCCGACCGGCGTCGCGGTGAACGTCGCCGGCTTCTCGAGCCCGATGGCGGTGAAGGCGTGGCTCGCGACGGTCGTCGTCGTGCTGGCGATCGTCCAGCTGCTCTCGGCGCTCGCGATGTACGGCAAGCTCGGCCGCACCGCACCCGCGTGGGTCGCGCCGGTGCACCGCTGGTCGGGGCGGCTGGCTTTCCTCGTGTCGATCCCGGTGGCGCTGCACTGCCTCTACGCGCTCGGGTTCCAGTCGTTCGACACCCGCGTGCTGCTGCATTCGCTGCTGGGCTGCTTCTTCTACGGCGCGTTCGTCGCGAAGATGCTGCTGCTGCGCCGGGACGGCGCGCCCGGCTGGTCGCTCCCGGTCCTCGGCGGCGTCGTGTTCACCGCACTCGTCGGGCTCTGGCTGAGCGCGTCGCTGTGGTTCTTCACCCAATCGGGCTTGACGTTCTAGGGGGACGATCGTGCGCAACGAGGACATGGACCCGGTGGTCGCCCGCCGGACGGCGCTCGCGGCGGTGGGCGCCGGGCTGGTGGCGGGCTGCAGCACCTACGGCGGCAATTCGGGCTCGGGGACGTCCGCCGCGGCACCGCCCCCGGCGGCCGGGACCGAGCTGGGCGCGACCGGCGACGTCCCGGTCGGCGGCGGCAAGGTGTTCGCGGACAAGCAGGTGGTGGTGACCCAGCCGGCGGCGGGGACGTTCGCGGCCTTCTCGGCGATCTGCACGCACCAGGGCTGCACGGTCGACGCCGTCGCCGGCGGCACCATCAACTGCCCGTGCCACGGCAGCAAGTTCAAGATCGCCGACGGCTCGGTCGCTAACGGCCCGGCGGCGCAGGCGCTGGAGAAGAAGAACGTGACCGTCGCGAACGGCAAGATCACATTGGCCTAGAGTCGCGCGTGGCAAGTCTGTCGACGTTCGGTCGCTGGAGCCAGGGCGCTCGCCGAGTCGAGCCCGGGCCCGGCTCGGTAGCCCGGACCAAAGGTCTTGAATGAGTCATTCAGGACCTCCGAAGACCTGAATGACTCATTCAAGACGTTCGCACTCGCCGTCGCGCTGTCAACGAACCTCGGACGCGCGACACTAGGTGTAGGCCTTCGCGACGGTCCGTCCCTCTATCGTCCACAGTGGACTCGACGGGTCCGGCTCGCCGCGCAGGACCGTGTCGTCGGTGCAGGCGAACCGGGTACCCGGGCCCGAGTCGTCCGCGACGGCGGCGCACTGCAGGCCGTCGTCCAGTGTGAGCAGGTACGGATCGGCGGTGCCGCCGGATTGCGGCGGGGCCGGCAGCGCGCCGGTGTAGGTGAGCAGCACGGCTTTCGTCGCCGAGGTCGGGCAGACCACCCGCGTTCCCGGCGCGGCGAAGCACGGGTCGTAGGTGGTGGCGCCGGAAGTGCAGCGGTAGGCGTCGTGGCGGCCGGACACCGCGGACACCGAGCCGCAGGCGCCGGTCGCCCGGGCCGTCGTGGCGCCGGTCCGGGGCCGGTACTCCACGGTCTGGGTGAACCGCTGCGCGCGGCTGGTGGTGATCGTGGCCGCGAACGCGGGATTCGCCGTCGCGAGATCACGGGTCACCGGCCCGATCCCGGCGCCGAGGAACCGGCGTACGACGTCGCCGCCGTCGAGGTGGCACGGGCCGAGCGCGGCCCACACGGTGGCCGGCCGGTCCTCGGTGTCCTGCGCGGCGCAGGTCAGCGTGCCGGCGGACGGCTCGGGGGCGCCGGTCAGCCCGAACAGCGAGGCCAGGTGGTGTGCGGCCGCGGCGAGCGCGGTGCCCAGCCCGGGGCCGGGCTCGGCTTGGCCCGTGAGCTTCGCCGGGAGGCGCCCGAACGGGACGTCGTAGGTCACGCCGGAGCCGGGCCACAGCAGGTCGCGCTGGCGAGGGCGGCCGAACAACTGCACGGCGGACGTGCTCGCCGCGGTGGTCCGGGCGGTGGCTTCGGGCCAGCCGGCCGGCAGGACGAGCCGGTAGGGCACGCGGGCGTTCGACGTCAGGGTGACGCTCGCGCGGCCGTTGCCGGCGGTCACGCAGGTGGAGATGGGCGTGGCCGAGCCCGGCTCGCCGAGTCCGACGGTGACGCCGTCGGAGCTGGCCGGGCGCCCGGCGCAGTCCGGCCGCGGCGCCGGCTCCGGCACGACCTCGCGCCCGAGCGCGGCGAAGTCGAGCAGTCCGCCCCAGAACGCGCCGCCGCGGGTCAGCTCCGCGACGATGCTCCGGGTCGAAGCGTCGTAAACCGCCGGGACGAGCTTGGTCCCGGTGATGACGACGGGCGCGAACCCGGCCGGCGGCGGCGCGGGAATCGGGATCCGCACCCGCGCTGACGGGCGGCCGTCGAAACTCAGGTCGGCCCCGCCCCCGATCCGCCGGGTCAGGGGCGCCGCGACGCCGGGTTCGGGCGCCGGCCGCAAGGAAACGCGAGTCCCGGCGGGCGCGTCGGCTTCGATCCCGGCGACGGTGACCGTCCCACCCGGACCGGTCGCAAAACGCTGCTGCACCAGGAATCCCGCGGCACCCAGCAGCAGTACGACGACGGCTGCACCCAGTGCGAGCCGGGCCGGCCGGTCGTTCGTGGCCATCGGCACCTCCCAGAACACTTACTCTTCGCGAGTCAGCGGATCGGCCGTGGTCGTTAGCCGATGTGGCCCAACCGTGACCGCGGCGGGCTTACCCTGACGCGGTGGCCGAGCTCGCCCAGGTGAACGTCGCGATCCCGGGCGCGCCGCTGGACGACCCCGCCAAGGCCGGCTTCGCGAACGCCTTCGAAGCCGTCGCGCGGCTCGCCGAAGGCGCTCCCGGGTTCGTCTGGCGGCTGGGCACCGGCGGGCACGCCGTCATCGCCACCTCCGCCGGCGTCGAGGTGGTCGTCAACGTCTCGGTGTGGCGTGACTACCGCAGCCTCCACGAGTTCGTCTACCGCAGCGCGCACGGGCGGTTCCTCCTGCGCCGCCGGGAGTGGTTCGCGCCGACGCCGCAGCCTTCCACCGCCCTGTGGTGGGTGGCCGACGGCCGCCGCCCCACCGTGGATCAGGCCCTGGCGCGGCTGGGGTTCCTCCGGGACCACGGATCGTCACCCCAAGCCTTCTCGCTGCGTCGCCGGTTCACCGTGGACGGACGCCGCGTCCGGTAATCGGTCGCCGCCCGGCGGCGGGTCTGGCACCATCGGTCCGGTGAGCCCGGTCGAGATCGCCTGCGACGAGTCGGGCTCGGAGGGCGAAAACCTCGTCGGCGGCGAAACCGATGTCTTCGCCCACGCCGGCGTCCGGCTGACGCCCGAGGCCGCGCGGGCCTGCGTCCAGGAGATCCGCGCCCGCATCGGCTCGCCCGCCGAGGAGTACAAGGCCAACCACCTGCTGCGCGGCAAGCACCGGCCGGTGCTCGAATGGCTGCTCGACCCCGCCGGCCCGCTCGCCGGCCACGGGCACGTCCACCTGACCGACAAGACGTTCTTCGCCGTCCGGGCCGCGGTCACGCTGCTGGCCGAGCACGGCAACGACGCCATGGCGCGCACCCTCCACCGCGCCGGCCCGGCCGCCTTCGGCGCCGACCGCTGGGCGTACTTCCTCGCCGCGTTCACCAGCGTCCTGCGCCTGAAGCCCCGGCGCGGCGTGACGTCGTCGCCGGAGGAGTTCTTCGCTCTGGCCCGCGAGCTGTCCGGCGAAGGCGAAGCCGGTGAAATCATGGCCCAGTTGAGCGAAGGCGCCGAACGCGTGGCTGCCTACCGCGCCCGGCTGGCGAGCGATCCCGGCCTGATCCCGGTGCTGGACCCGCTGGTCCCCGCGGTGATCCACACCGTCCGCCACTTCAGCGCGGACGGCGCCCCGGTCGCCCTGGTCCACGACGAACAGCTCGCCCTGACCGGCGAACGCGTGCTCCAGCTCAAGGTCACCCTCGGGAACCGGCTGGCCGGCGTCCGGTTCGTCGACTCGCGGTCCGACGCCCGCGTGCAGGTCGCCGACTTCCTCGCCGGTGTCGCCCGCCGGATCGCCTCCGACGCGCTGAACGGCCGCGGCGACACCGTGCTCACCGGCCTGCTCAGGTCCTTTGTGGACGCCGACTCCGTCTGGAACGGGCTCAGCAGCTGATCACCTGCGCCGGCGACGTCGTGTTGTCGAGCCGCTTGACGTACGCGCTCCCGCTGCGCCGCGCGCACGCGGACTCCTTGGCGGCGAACGGCCCGTCGAACACGGCGTACACGTCGGCGCCGTTCACCTGCTGCCGCAGCGAGCCGCAGCCGGTGGTCGGCGTGTGCAGGTACCGCGCGCCCGGGTGGGTGTCGAGGAACCGCTGGACGTCGGCGCGGTAGCGGGCCGGCGTGATGGCGGACCCGAGCACGACGACGTACGAGCCGTCGCACGCCGGCGTGCTCATCGCGGTCGCCAGGCCGAGGTCCGCGCTGCTCGCGACGCTGGTGGCGACGGACGTCCGGACGCTCACCCGCGTGGTCGTCACCGGCGGTGCGGTGACCGGCGGCGCGGCCGAAGAAGTAGAGGCCGGTGCGGGAGAGGTCGGTGCCGGCTGAGCCCGCGTCGAAGGTTTCAAGACCGTGAACCACCCGACGACGCCGATCAGCGCGAGCAGCGCCACGCCGGCGACCAGCCACGGCGCCTTCGACGCCCGCCGGGGCACCTCGGTGGCGGCCGGGGCGACCCGGGTGGCCTGGCGGGTCGGGGGAGCGGCGGGGTGGACCGGGCTCGTGCCGCCGAGCGCGGCCCGGGCGGCGTCCGTCAGCTCGGTGACGCTGCCGAAGCGCTCCGCGGGGTTCTTCGCCATGCCCCGCGCGATCACGGCGTCGAACGCCGCGGGAAGGCCGGGCCGCAGCGTGCTCGGGCGCGGGGGCGGCTGGTGCAGGTGCGCGCCGATCAGCGACGCGGCCGTCGTCGCCGTGAACGGCTTGCTGCCGGTCAGGCACTGGTGCAGCACGCAGGCCAGCGAGTAGACGTCGATGCGGTGGTCCACCGGCGCGTCGGCGAAGCGCTCGGGCGCCATGTAGTCGAGGGTGCCGACCGCGCCGCCGGTGGCCGTCAGGTCGGTGCCGGGGCCGGCCGCGCGGGCGATGCCGAAGTCCACGAGGTAGGCGAACCCGGTCGCGCCGACCAGCACGTTCGACGGCTTGACGTCCCGGTGCACCAGCCCCTCGGTGTGCGCGGCAGCCAGAGCCTGCGCGACCTGCCCGACGACGTCGACCGCCTCGGCCGGCGTCAGGGCCCCGCCCGCGGCCAGCCGGGTGCCGAGGTCGCCGCCGTCGACCAGGCGCATGTCGAGGTAGAGGTGCCCGTCGATCTCGCCGTACGCGTGGATCGGGATCACGTGCGGCTCGCGCAGCCGCGCCACGGCGTGGGCCTCCCGCCGGAACCGCTCCTGGAACTCGTGGTCGGCGGCGAAGTCCGGCGAGAGCAGCTTCAGCGCCACGACGCGGTCGTGGCGCGTGTCGTAGGCGCGGTGGACCTCACCCATGCCCCCGCGCGCGATCAGTGACTCGATCCGGTACGGCCCGAACTGCCGGCTCACGCTTTTCCCTCCCGCAGACACCGGGAAGTCTGCCGCATGTGGCGTAGCGTTACAGCGGATTCTCTGACTATAGTCAGGTAATGGACTCGAACCTGGTCGGGGGCGTCCGCCGGTTCAACCGGACGGTCACCCAGCGGATCGGCGCGCTCGACGACGCCTTCCTCAGCCGCGCCCGGCCACTGGGCGAAGCGCGGGTGCTGTGGGAGATCGGCGCCGCCGGGCGCGACGTCCGTGCGCTGCGCGAACGGCTCGACCTCGACTCCGGCTACCTGAGCCGGCTGCTGCGCGGACTGGAACGGGACGGCTTGGTGCGCGTCGAGCCGAGTGCTGAGGACGGCCGCGTCCGCACCGCCCGGCTGACCGCGGCCGGGCAGGACGAACGCGCCGCCCTCGACCGGCTCTCCGACGACGCGGCCGCCGCGCTCCTCGCCCCGCTGTCCGGCGGGCAGCGCACGCGGCTCGTCACCGCGATGGCCGAGGTCGAGCGGCTCCTGACGGCCTCGGCGGTCGACGTCGCCCCGTGCCCGCCCGGCCACGCGAACGCCCGGTTCTGCCTGCGCGCCTACTTCAGCGAGCTGGCCCGGCGGTTCGACGACGGGTTCGACCCCGGACTCAGCATCTCCGCGGCGGACGAGGAGATGACCCCACCGGCCGGCGTCCTGCTGGTGGCCACGCTGCACGCCGAGCCGGTCGGCTGCGGCGCGCTGAAGTTCACCGGCGACGCACCGGCCGAGGTCAAGCGGATGTGGGTGGCGCCCTCGGCCCGCGGTCTCGGCCTGGGCCGCCGGCTGCTGGCCGAGCTGGAGGCGCACGCGGCAGGTCTCGGCATCCGCGCGCTGCGGCTCGAGACGAACCGCGCGCTCGGCGAAGCGATCGGCCTCTACCGCGCGGCGGGGTACCGCGAGGTCGCGCCGTTCAACGACGAGCACTACGCCGATCACTGGTTCGAGAAGCACCTTCCAGGCCCACGTACCCTGGCCTAGTGCGGACCCGCCCCACCTTGACCTGGACGTCCCCGGACGCGCCGCTGCCCCGGACCTCGAGCCTCGGCGAACTCGCCGGCGTCGTCGAGCGCGGGCGCGTCGCCGTGCTCAGCGGCGCCGGGCTTTCCACCGAGTCCGGGATCCCCGACTACCGCGGCGAAACCGGCAGCCTGCGCCGGCACACGCCGATGACCTACGACGAGTTCGTCACCAGCGCCGACGGCCGGCAGCGGTACTGGGCGCGCAGCCACCTCGGGTGGCGCACCATCGCCCGCGCCGACCCCAACGACGGCCACCGCGCGGTCGCCGCCCTGCGCGACGGCGGGTACTTCGGCGGCGTCATCACCCAGAACGTCGACGGATTGCACCAGGCGGCCGGCACCGCGGACGCCGTCGAGCTGCACGGCAGCCTGGACCGCGTGCTCTGTCTCGACTGCCGCCGCACCAGCCCGCGAGCCGAGCTGGACCGGCGGTTGCGCGCCGCCAACCCGGACTTCGAGGGCGCGGCCACCCGGATCAACCCGGACGGCGACGTCGAGCTGCCGGAGGCCGTCGTGCGCCGGTTCACCCCGGTGCCCTGCGCGGACTGCGACGGCGTGCTCAAGCCGGACGTGGTGTTCTTCGGCGAGAACGTGCCGCGGCCCCGCGTCGAGCAGTGCTACCGCCTGGTCGACGAGGCCGCCGCGCTGCTGGTGCTGGGGTCCTCCCTCACGGTGATGTCCGGCCTGCGCTTCGTCCGCCACGCGGCGGCCGCGGGCAAGCCGGTGGTGATCGTCAACCACGGCGAGACCCGCGGCGACCGTTACGCCTCGGTGCGCGTCGACCTGCCCCTCGGGCGGGCGCTGACCGAGCTGGCCGGACGGCTCGGCTGCGACCTCAGCGAGGATCGCGGCCGAACCGCGTGAGCAGCCGGTCCTGCCGCGACGCGCCCGGGGCGCCCGCCGGCGGGTCGGCGAAGACCCGCGAGTTCAGCGCCAGCCCCGCGAAGATCTCGTCGTGGCTCTCGTCGATCCACGCGACGAGGCCGGGATCGAGCGTGTCGTCGGCGCCGAGAGCGCGCGCGAGGTCCCAGGTGTGCACGGTGCTGTCGGTGGTGCGGACGGCCAGCGCGCGCCGCCCGGTCAGCTTGCCCAGCGGGTAGTCGACGACGCGGTCGAACGCACCTTCTTCGGCGAACGCTTCGGCGCACGCCCGCACCGACTCGGTGAAGGCGGCGACCGGGTCGTCGCCGAGCGCGTCGGCGTCGCGCTGCGCGAGGAACTCGTCGCGCGTGGCGCCGCGCAGGAGCCCGATGTAGTTGAGGTTGCCCCGCGTCATGTGGTTCACCAGCCGGCGGACGTCCCACTCCGTGCACGGCGTCGGCGCGCCCCAGCCGTCGGGCGGTACCGCGCGGAGGTGGTGTTCGAAACCCTTGCTCGCGAGCAGGAAGCGGTCGAGGAGCATGGCGTCCACTCTGGCCCGGCCGCGGTGGCGACGCTCGCGGGAATCGGACGCAGTGGGCGAGCCGGCCCGGACAGGTTGGGGGGAAACGCGCCCGGACCGGCTCTGCGACGGACCTCCACAGCCGGTCGTTGCTCACAAGACGCGGCGGGCGCCCCGGGCGTTACACCGGCTGCAACCCGTTCCACGACCAGTGCGGCATCGCGAGGTCCGCGGGCACGTCGTCCGCGGGCCCCGGGTAGGTGAGGACCTCGGCGACCGCCCACTCCATGTAGGACCGCAGGGCCGCGCGGAACTCGGGATCGGCGGGCAGGCCGGCGTCGTCCGCGGCCCGCACGAAGCACTCGACGAACCGGCGGCCGAGGTCGCTCATGTCGCCGTTGCCGGCGTGCATTCGCAGCATCGCCGAATGGTCGCTGCACTCCTGCGAGAACCGCGGCGGCCCGCCCATCACCTCGGCCCAGTAGCGGGCCAGCCGGTCGACGTGCTGCGGATGCTGCCCCGGGTGCGAGAACGGGTGGTTCAGCTCGGGGTCGGCCAGGCAGCGCTCGTGGTGGGCGGCGGCCAGCGCGAGGAACGCGGGGTCGCCGCCGGCGAAGTCGTACAGCGTCGGACGCACCCGCCGAGCCTGGCACGGCCGGGCGCCGAACGCCAGGACGTCAGCGCGCCGCCGCGGCCGCGCGTTCGGCTTCCGGGGTGAAGCCACCGAAAGCGTCGACCGCCCGCCGGACGTCCTCGGACACGAGGTCGTGGTTCAGCGCGCCGGCGGCGGCCGCGCCCTGGGCCGCGGCGATGATCACGGTCGCCCGCGCGTCGACGACGTTCCCGGCCGCCCAGATTCCCGGCACGTTCGTCTTGCCCATCGGGTCGGTCTCTTGGTAACCGAGCGCGCGCATCAGCTCGTCGTGCGGGACGGTTTGCGTCCGGATGAACAGCGCCACCCGCGGCACGAACCGCGCGCCGAGCTCGAGCCCGGTGAGGTGGCCGTTTTCCCGTCGCAGGGCGGTAACGGTCCCGTCGACGACGCGGATTCCTCGCGCGTCGAGCCGTTCGCGGTCCTCTTCGGACGGTGGCGCCGTGTGCGCGAAGTACACGACGTCCGGCGACCACTGGCGCACCAGCAGCGCGTGCTCGACGCTCGCGGGTTCGGTGCCGAGCACGCCGAGCGGCTGGTCTCGGACCTCGTAGCCGTGGCAGTAGGGGCAGGTCACCGCGTCGGTGCCCCAGCTCTCGCGCAGGCCGGGGATGTCCGGCAGTTCGTCGTGGACGCCGGTCGCGACCAGGACGCGCCGGGCGGTCAGCTCGCGGCCGCTCGCGAGCCGCGCGGTGAACCCGGGTTCGAGCGCGCTGACCTGGTCTTCGAGGAGCTCGACGCCGTAGCCGGCGAGCTCCTCGCGGCCGATCTTGAGCAGTTCGGACGGCGGCAGGCCGTCGCGGGAGAGGAAGCCGTGCATGTGCTCGGCGGGGGCGTTGCGGGGCGAGCCGCCGTCGACGACCACGACGCGCCGCCGCGCGCGGCCGAGCATCAGGGCGGCGTTCAGGCCCGCGGCCCCGCCACCCACCACCAGGACGTCATAGCTGTTTTCGGTCATGCCGCCACCATGGACCCGGCTTCGCGATTCCGACAACAAATGTTGCCGTTTCCGGGACAAGAGCGTTTCCTGGAGGCATGACGGACGCGATCACCCAGGCCCTGTCCGAGGTCGGCCCCCGGCTCAAGCGGGTCCGCACCCAGCGGCGGGTCACGCTGGCCGACCTCTCGGCCGCGACGGGCATTTCGAAGAGCACGCTGTCGAGGCTGGAGTCCGGCCAGCGCAAGCCGAGCCTCGAGCTGCTGCTGCCGATCGCCCAGGCCCACCAGGTCCCCCTGGACGAGCTGGTCGGCGCGCCCGAGGTCGGCGACCCCCGCGTCCGGCTGACGGCCCGCCGCCTCCCGCGCAGCAACGGCGCGACGATGACGGTCCTGCCGCTGACCCGCCAGCCCGGCGCGCCCCAGGCGTTCAAGATGATCCTGGAACCGGAGACGGGCGAGCCGGATCCCCAGGTCCACGAGGGTTACGAGTGGCTGTACGTCCTGTCGGGCCGGCTGAGGCTGATCCTGGCCGACCGCGACATGACGCTGGGCCCGGGCGAGGCGGCGGAGTTCGACACCAGGCTGCCGCACTGGTTCGGCGCGGTCGGCCGGCCCGCGGAGATCCTCAGCCTGTTCGGGAAGCAGGGGGAGCGGCTCCACCTGCGGGCGAAGTCCCGGTAGGGCTGGGCGGGCGGTCGCGGGCGCCGGTGAAGATCCGGTGCAGGCGCGCGGTGGCCAGCGCGTCCAACAGCCAGCCCAGGCCGAACGCGGTGATCACGTACCAGGCGGGTGACCGGCCGATCCACAGGAAGACCCCGGCGACCAGGGCCCCGGCAAGGCCCAGCGCGGCGACTCCCACGAAGGCGAGCCGGGTCGGGTGCACGGCGTTCCAGCCGGTCGAGGTGAACCACCGCCCGGGAGCCGTTTCGCGGTCCAGTTCGCGGTCCCGCCAGGCTTCCCAACGGAGGTTGCCGGACAACCGTTCGCTCAAGGAGTCCCGGACGTACCGGTGGATCAGCTTGAGGTGGAAGTCGTGCAGGAGGTAGCGGTTGCCCAGCACGTACGAGGTGAGCGGAACCACGAGGAGCAGGGCGGAGTTGGCAGCGGACGCGATCGCCAGGCTGATGATCGCGCCGGCCGAGGCGATCTGCAGGGCGAAGACGTTCCATTGGATCGTCGAGCGGCGTTCGGTCTCGCTGCGGAGCGCCGCGTACTCGGCGAGGAGGATCGCGGTGGAGCTGTCCGGACGGTCGTCCACCGGCTCATCTTCGCGTGCCGCGAACCTCCGCACCACATTCGTCGATCCTCGACCTGCTCCGGAAGCAGGGGAACCGGTTCCCCCTGCGGGCGAAGTTCCGCTGACGGTCAGTCGGCTGCCCACTCGTACGACAGCTGGTAGCGATCGGCCGCGAGCGTCATGTCGTTCATCTCGATCGGCGAGCCGTCTTCACGGTAGGCGACGCGGGTCACGGTGATCACCGGGACGCCGTCGGCCAGCTGCAGCAAGGACGCCTCGTCGGGTGTGGGCATTCGCGCGCCGACGTGCTCGACGAACGATGCCAAGCGGTGTCCGGCCTCCTCCAGCCGGGCATACGTGCCACCGACGCCGGTGTCGACCTGCTCGATCGCGGTGTCGCGGGTGAGCTCGCGAGGGAGCCGCGACACCGCGAGTTGAACCACCAGCCCGTCGGCGCGCATCACCCGGTCTCTCACCGTGACGTCGGAGCCCGGCTCGATCGCGAGGTACCCGGAGACGCGATCGTCGGCTTCCTCGAAGCGGACCTTCACCGATGTCGACGGAGTGAATCCCTGCGCCGCAGCGTCGGCGAGGAACGCGCCACGGTTGCGCTCGCGCGCTTCACGGGAGAGGCGCGAACGAGCGATGCGCCGGATGCTCGCCGGTGGGCGGACGAAGACGCCGCGACCGTGCTCGGAGGTGACGAGGCCCTCGGCGCGAAGCAAGTTGACCGCATCGCGCACGGTCGGCCGCGAGACCCCGTAGCTGTCCACCAGATCGCGTTCACTGGGCAGTTGCTCGCCTGGCGAGAACCGGCCGGACGCGATCTTTTCGCGCAGATCGGCGGCGACCTGCCGAAACGCCGGGACTCCACTTCTGCGGTCAACCATGTGGCCATCCTTCCACTGGGTAACTCGTCTTGACCAGTTGAGCCGACTGTGTCAGATTACTGGTAATGACGTCCTTACCAGTGGAGAGGGCACCGGTATCGGAACTTCGACGGTCGGTGGCACTGCCCGGGTCATCCGGCTGCGGGCGCTGAACAGATCGGGGAGACGGGTATGACCGTGATCGCTGAACAGCTCGACAGCCGGGAACTCGTCGACGAGGACCTGTTCGACCGGTTGGTGGACCGGATCGTCGCGCAGGAGTCCACGACGCGCGAGTTCGCCGAGCGCGTCATGGAACAGGCGCTGGCTTTCCTGTACGCGTGTGCCGGCGACCGTGATGAGCCGTTGTCGCCGTCCGCGACGGTCGATATCGGCTGGCACGTGTTCATCCTCTACACCAAGGAGTACGCGGATTTCTGCCGGCGCGTCGCAGGTCGCTTCATCCACCACGTCCCGAATGACTGTCGTACGGCAGGCGATCCGGGTGATGAGATGTCGCGGACGGTCGCGGCGATCGCCGCCACGGGGCTCACCGTGGACCCGGAGCTGTGGTTGACTCTGACAGCCCAGTGCAACGACGGCGATGACGGCTGCCGAGCTTCGGGCAAGGACGGCAACGAAAACACGGATACCAACGGCAAGTAGAGCAAGGGCGATGCTGCGGTATCACTGGGAGGACCTGCCGGACTCGGTCCGCCGAGAGGTCCAAGACGAGCTCGGAACCATCGTCCGGGCTGTTCCGGTCCCAGAGGGGCAGAGCTGCAGCGCCGCGCTCGCGCTGTACCGCGACGAACTGCCACCGGTGTTCCTCAAGGGTGTGCACGGCGTCTCGCGCGAGATGCGCTGGCTGCGGAACGAGATCTCCAGCGCGAAGAGGGTGCGGGGAATCGCGCCGGCCGTGGCCTTTCACCGCGATATCGACGACTGGCTGATCGCCGCGTTCGAATATGTCGGGGGACGTCCGGTGAGCCTTGCGCCGGGCTCACCGGACCTGCCCGCGGTCGCCTCGGCGCTCGACCGGATCGGAGCCATCCGGGCGCCGGAGCTGAAGTCGTTGGGCGAGCGCTGGAAGACTTCGTGGTGGCAGCGGGTCGCCGAAGAGAAGCCACATGTGCTGAACGGATGGCGACTCGATGAGCTGACAGCGTGGGAACGCCACGTGCCCGAAGTGCTGATCGGCGACCACCTGCTCCACACCGATCTTCACGAGGACCAATTCGTCGTCACTTCGGGCGGCGACATCCGTGTCGTCGACTGGGGGTGGCCGGCATCGGGTGCGCCGTGGGTCGATCCGGCCTTTCTCGTCCTGCGGCTCATCGGCGCAGGACACCCACCGGACGCGGCCGAAGCGTGGGCGCGGGCACACACGCGGTGGGCACTCGCGTCGGTTGAAGAAATCACCACCTTTGCCGTGTATGTGGCCGGTCTCTGGACGTACCGCGCGACCACCGAAAGCCTCGCGCAGCTCGCCCGCAACTACGCGAACTGGCGTCTGGGAGGGACGTCTTCCTGATCCTCAGAAGCCGATGGCTTCCCGCAGCAACAGAACCGTCGCCCGCCCCGGCCGCGGTTCCCCGTTGAGGACCAAGACCCGGTTGACCGCACTCGGCCACCCATGGACCTCCTGCGTACGGACGCTCTCCAGCGGCAGGCAGTGCTCCTCGATACGGCGCAATGCCGTCTCCAAATCGGGCACCACCTTCTGTGCCCCGACCACCCAGATCGCCCGGCCGGCGCCGCCCGCGTAGGCGGGCAGCTGGCTGCCGCTGCCCGAGGCGGCCACGAGTGAGCCGGTCTCGGTGACCGCGGCGACGCTGCCGACGACCACGTCGGGGCTTGCGAGCAGCCGCCGGATCTCGTCGGCGCCGGTCGCGCGGTCGATCGCCAGGACGAGCGGTTTGACGGCCTGGTACCGCCCGCCCGTGTTGATGTCCGCGTCGATCCCGGACAGCCGCAGCGTTTCGCTGGCCCCGGTGAACACACTGGCTCCTTCGGGGATCAGCGAGGCGACGCGGGTCCGCGCGGCCGCGGCGTCGTCGAGGACCTCCACGGCGAACCCGTGGGCGGTCAGCGCGGCGGCCGCCCGCTCCAGGCGCTCGGCGGCCGCCGGGTCGGTGAAGGGGGTGACCGGCAACTGGGTGGTCATGATGGCTCCTGGCGTGGTCGGATCGGTTTCCCGGGTACGACAACGCAGCCACCCGGAATGTGAGGCCTCACATTCGAGGCCGCTGCCTTGTCGTATGGGTGACGAAGGGAGAACCATGGACGCGCTCATGAGCGAGCGGCGCAGGCTGCTCAACCTCGCGTACCGGCTCCTGGGCTCCCTCGCCGAGGCCGAGGACGCCGTCCAGGAGGCCTACGCCCGCTGGTTCGCGTTGCCGAAGGTGCAGCAGGACGCCATCGTGTCCCCGGGCGCCTGGCTGACGACGGTCACCGGCCGCATCTGCCTGAACCTGCTGGGCTCGGCACGGGTCCGCCGCGAAACCTACGTCGGCGAATGGATCCCCGAGCCGGTGCCCGAAGATGCCGGAGACGACCCGGCCGACCGCGTCACCCTGGACGAGTCGGTCAGCATGGCCTTCCTCGTCGTGCTCGAGGCGATGACCCCCGCCGAGCGCGTCGCGTTCATCCTGCACGACGTTTTCTGCCACTCCTTCGCCGAAGTCGCCGAGATCGTCGGACGCACGCCGGCCGCGTGCCGCCAGCTGGCGTCCTCGGCCCGGCGCCGCATCCGCGCGTCGCACGATCCCGCGACTCCGGTGGCCCGGCAGGCGGGGATCGTCCGGGAGTTCAAGCGGGCGTGGGAAGCGAAGGACATCGACGCCCTGATCGGCCTGCTCGACCCCGGCGCCACCGCGACCGCCGACGGCGGCGGCCTCGCCATCGCCTTCCCGCACCCCATCGAGGGCGGCGAGCGGATCGCGCACGCCTGGATCGAGCTGGCCGGCCGGAAGCCCGCCACCATGGAGTTCGCGGAGCGCACGGTCAACGGCCGGCCCGGCCTGGTCGCCCGGCACGACGGCGCGATCGTGACGGTGTTCGCGTTCGAAGTCGCCGACGATCGGATCAAGCACATCTGGGTCGTCCGCAACCCCGAGAAACTCCGTCGCTGGACGGACTAGGGAAGCTCCGCCGGCAGGCCGAAGCCCGCGTACATCGCGGGGTCGAGGAAGCCGATGATCTCCACGATCCGGTCGCCGCGCAGCGTCAGCACGTTCACGCAGCCGATGCGGAACACGCCGTCCGGGTGACGCTGGTAGCACGCGAACGCGACCTGGCCGGCGGCCCGGACCGGCACCAGCCGCCACGGCGTGGCGAACACGCTGCCGGACAGGAAGCGGGCGACGTCGTCGCGGCCGTCGAACCACGCGGGCAGCGGCGGCATCGTGAAGCGGGCGTCCTCGGCGAGCAGGTCGAGCAGCGCCGGGACGTCCGCGCGTTCCCACGCCGCGACGAAGTCCGCCACCAGCGCGCGTTCCGCGTCCTCGCCGAGGGCGCGCAGCGTGGCCTGCTGGCTCTGCGACGGCATCCGCTGGTCGAGGGTCTTGCGCGCCCGTTGCAGCGCGCTGTTCACCGAAGCGACCGACGTGTCGAGCACTTCGGCGACTTCCGCGGCGGAGAACGCGAGCACCTCGCGCAGGATCAGCACGGCCCGCTGGGTGCCGGGCAGGTGCTGCAACGCGGCGATGAACGCCAACTCGACGCTTTCGCGGAGTTCGAAGCGGCGCTGCGGGTCCCAGTCGTCCTCGGGGTAGGGCTCGACGTACGCCTCGCCGTCGACGGGCTCGGCGAGCGCGTCACCGGGGTTCGCCGCCGGGTGGCGATCGCGCGGCATCAGGCGTTGCGGGCGCTGCTTGATCAGCCGCAGGCACGCGTTCGTGGCGATCCGGTAGAGCCACGCGCGCACCGAGCTGCGTCCCTCGAACCCGGCCAGCCCGCGCCACGCGCCGAGCAGCGCCTCCTGCAGCGCGTCTTCCGCGTCGTGCAGGGCGCCGAGCAGCCGGTAGCAGTGGGCGCGCAGCTCGCTCTGGTAGGGCCGCACGAGCCGGTCGAACGCGCCGCGGTCTTCACGCCGGGCCGCTTCGAGGAGGTCGGCTTCGGTGTCCATGCCCCGCATCCTGCCCGACGGTCAGCCGAGTTCGCGCTGCATCAGGAGGGTGTCGAGCCACCGGCCGTGCTTGAACCCGACCCGCCGCAGCACGCCCGCGTCGATGAACCCGGCGGCGCGGTGCAGGTTCCGCGAGGCGGGGCTACCGGAGTCGACGACGACCGCGATCGCCTGCCGGGCACCCGCGTCGGCGCACTGCTTGAGCAGCTCGTCCAGCAGCCGCCGGCCGTGTCCGCGACCGGCGGCTTCGGGCGCGAGGTAGATGGTCGTCTCGACGGTGTGCCGGTAGGCGGGTTTCGGCCGCCACGGCGCGGCGAGCGCGAACCCCCGGACTTTGGTGCCGGCCAGGACGAGGAACGGCAAATCGCTCTCGCGAACCTTTGCGTGCCACTGGTCCGGGGTCGGCGGAGTGGTTTCGAAGGTGACGACCGAGCCGGTGGCGTACGGCGCGAAGACGGCCGCGATGCCGTCGGCGTCGGCCTCGATCGCCGGCCTGATTTCCTCTATAGTGGACACACTGCGTATTATAGTGGAATGATCGATCCGGTGAACCTGGGCCGTCGCCTGCACGCGTTGCGGACGGACCGTGGCCTGGCGTTGAGCGCGCTGGCCCGCGAAGCCGGGGTGAGCGTGAGCATGCTGTCGGCGATCGAGCGCGGCGAGAAGACCCCGACGGTGGTGGTGTTGTCGCGCATCGCCGACGGGCTTCGTCTTTCTCTGTCCCGGTTGCTGGCCGACCTGGAGACGGACCGGGTGATCGTCCGCCGCGCGGAGGAGCAGGACCACGTCGCCGAGCCGGGCGGCTGGCACCGCACGGTCCTGACGCCGGTCGTGCCGGGCGTCAACTTCGAGTGGATCCGCACGACTTTGCCGCCGCGGTGCGACGCCGGGACTTTCCCCGCGTACGCGCCGGGTTCCCACGAGTTCGTCGCGGTGGAGTCGGGCACGTTGTGGCTGGGTGTCGGCTCGGCGGAGTACGTGCTGAAGGCGGGGGATTCGGTCTACTTTCCCGCCGACGCACCGCATTCGTACGCGAATCGGAGTGACGAGCCGTGCGAGTACCACGTCGCCGCGCTCGTGATGCGACCGCGAACGGGCCGTGTTCAGTAACCCCGCGGCCGGCTGAGGACGGCACCGAGTGTCGTTTTAGGGGAAATCCCGCACGCGTAGTCGACCGAGAGCCGCATGAGGGGGTTACCCGCATCCCGGACGTGCAGGTCCAGGCCGACGTGAATGACGGCTTCGGCCCGGTCCTGAGCCGACATCCGCAGGTAGTCCTCGCACGTCGAGTCCGCCGAGATCGGCGCACCCAAGATCTTGACGACGAAGAACACCCCGATGGCCAGGCCGACGACCAGCAGCACGGCCCCGAGCCGGATGAGCGTGCGATCGGTGTCGCGCTCCGGCGCCGGTGTGTAGCGGTGGGTCCAGGCGATCGAAGCGGTGTCCCGCACCGGGACGACGGCGGCCGGGACGTCGGCGGCCGGAGCCTCGGCGGGCTCGCTCAGGCCGAGTGCCTTGACGAGCGCAGGGGCGAGGCGTTCGTCGTCGTCGAGCGTCCGCGTCAGCAGCGCCGTCGCGTGGTGGCGGACGTCGCTGTCGCCCGGATTCCGCCGCAGATCCCCGATGACGGGCGTGTCGATGCCGCACGCCGACCTGACCACCGCGACGATCTCCGCCACCGTCCGCGACGCCTGCTCCGAGACCAGCACTCCTGAGCGGGCCGCGCGGAAGTGGTCGGCGATGGCGACGACGGTCGCCTCCGCGAGTTCGCTGTGGTCCATGACATCGCTCCAAATCGGCCGGTGACAGCGCCCAGAGTCGTCGGCGACGGTCCTGTTGTTACGGC
Organism: Amycolatopsis sp. NPDC051371; assembly: GCF_040682155.1. NCBI lineage: Bacteria > Bacillati > Actinomycetota > Actinomycetes > Pseudonocardiales > Pseudonocardiaceae > Amycolatopsis > Amycolatopsis sp. NPDC051371. Next base: position 86,963 of record NZ_JBFBAG010000011.1, on the reverse strand, counting down.
AGTACCGACGGAAAACCGGATGACACCACGACCTTCGCCGTGGCACCCTGCGGATCATGTTCCCCGTGTCCGATAGCGCGACGCTCGCAGGCTCGTCCCTGCCGAGCGCCCTTTCGGCACGGCTGCTTTCGGTCCTGCACAGCGGCGCTCGAAGCTGACCCTTCCCCGATTCCCTGTCACACGCGCGGAACCGCCGGGGGAGGGTCGACGCGCTCTCCGGTTCCGCGCCGTCTTTTTCCGCAAGCACAGGGAAATCCCATGACCAAGCAGCAGTACGTGCGCACCAAGCCGCACCTCAACATCGGCACGATGGGCCACGTCGACCACGGCAAGACCACCCTCACCGCCGCCATCACCAAGGTCCTCGCCGAGCGCGGTGGAGCCAACCGCTACGTCGCCTTCGACCGCATCGACCGCGCGCCGGAGGAGATCGAGCGCGGCATCACCATCAACATCGCGCACGTCGAGTACGAGACGCCGACCCGGCACTACGCGCACGTCGACATGCCGGGCCACGCCGACTACGTCAAGAACATGATCACCGGCGCGGCCCAGCTGGACGGCGCCGTCCTCGTGGTTTCGGCGCAGGACGGTGCGATGCCGCAGACGCGTGAGCACGTCGTGCTGGCACGCCGGATCGGCGTCGAGCACCTCGTGGTCGCGCTCAACAAGGCCGACCTCGCCGACGACGAGGACCTGCTCGACCTGGTCGAGCTCGAGGTCCGCGAGCTGCTGACCCGCTACGGGTTCGACGGCGACACCGTGCCGGTCGTCCGCGTGTCCGGGCTGCGCGCGCTCGACGGCGACCCGCTGTGGACGCAGCGGATCCTCGACCTCCTCGAGGCCGTCGACGAGCACGTGCCGATCCCGCCGCGGCGGCTCGACCTGCCGTTCCTCATGCCGATCGAGAACGTCCTGACCATCACCGGCCGCGGCACCGTCGTGACCGGCGCGGTGGAGCAGGGCACCCTCGCGGTCGGCGACGCGGTCGAGGTGATCGGGCTCGGGCCGGCCGTCGCGAGCGTGGCCACCGGGCTCGAGACGTTCGGCAAGCCGATGGAGCGAGCCGAAGCGGGCGACAACGCCGCGGTGCTGCTGCGCGGGGTGAAGCGCGGCGAGGTCCGGCGCGGGCAGGTCGTCTGCCTGCCGGGCAGCGTCCGGCCGCACACGCGGTTCCGCGCGGACGTCCACGTGCTGTCGGCCGCGGAAGGTGGCAGGCGGACGCCGTTCGCGGCGAACTACCGGCCGCAGTTCCACTTCCGCACCAGCGACGTCGTCGGGGTGGTCGCCCTCGCCGAGGGCGTCGCGGTGGTCCGGCCGGGTGAGGCGGCTTCGCTGACGGTGGAGCTCGGCCAGCCGGTCGCGATGAGCCCGGGTCTCGGGTTCGCCATGCGCGAAGGCCGGCTCACGGTGGCCGCGGGCAGCGTCCGCGAGGTGCTGGACTGAAGATCAAGCTCGCCCCTGCCCCGGTGGGGGCGAGCTTGACTCATCCGATCATTTGCTCCTAGCCTGATGACGCGCATTCCCGATCCGCCGTCGGAAACACCGCGCAGTGTTTCCGCCGTGGCGAGAAAAGGAAGCTTTCATGGGCGAAGCGTTCAGCCGCCGTCGCGCGGTCACCTGGGGAGCAGCGGCGGGCGCCGCGCTCCCATTCATCGGATCTCCGGCCGTCGCGGCGGAGGACGGTGCGGCGGGCCGGTTCTTCGACGTCACGAAGTTCGGCGCGAAGGGTGACGGGCGCACCATCGACACCGCCGCGATCAACCGCGCGATCGACGCGGCCGCGACCCGCGGCGGGACCGTGTACTTCCCGGCCGGGACGTACGCGAGCTATTCGATCCACCTCAAGAGCAACGTGGCGCTGTACCTCGCGGCGAACGCGACGATCCTCGCGGCCGCCCCGGCCGGCGGCAAGGGCTACGACCCGGCCGAGCCGGGCGCGGGCAACCCGTACCAGGACTTCGGGCACAGCCACTGGCACAACAGCCTGATCTGGGGCGAGAACCTGGAGAACGTCACCATCGAGGGGCCGGGCAAGATCGACGGCAAGGGGCTCGTCGCCGGCGGCAGCGCGGAGTCGGCCCCGCTCAACGGCAACAAGGCGATCGCGCTCAAGCTGTGCCGCAACGTCGCGATCCGCGACATCACGATCGTCAACGGCGGGCACTTCGGCATCCTGCCGACCGGCGTCGACAACTTCCGCATCGACGGCCTGGTGATCGACACCAACCGCGACGGCATCAACATCGACTGCTGCAAGAACGTCCGGATCGCCAACACGACGGTGAACTCGCCGAACGACGACGCGATCGTGCTGAAGAGCTCGTACGCGCTGAACCAGGTGCGGGACACGGAAAACGTGACCATCGACAACTGTTTCGTCAGCGGCTACGACCTCGGCACCCTGGTCGACGGGACGTTCAAGACGTCGTCGTACGGGCGCACCGGCCGCGTCAAGTTCGGCACCGAGGCCAACGGCGGGTTCCGCAACATCGCGATCTCCAACGTGGTCTTCGAGTACTGCCGTGGCCTGGCGCTGGAGACGGTCGACGGCGGGTGGCTGGAGGACGTGACGATCAGCAACCTGACGATGCGCAAGGTCCAGATGCCCCTGTTCTTGAGGCTGGGCGCGCGCATGCGAGGTCCGGCGGGCATCCCGGTCGGATTCCTGCGCCGGGTGAGCATCAGCGACGTGACGACGTTCGACGCGGATCCGCGGTATCCGTCGTGCATCGCGGGCATCCCGGGCCACCCGATCGAGGACGTGAAGCTGAGCAACATCCGCCACCACCTGGCGGGCGGCCTCACCCCGGGCGACGCGGTCCAGAACCCACCGGAGCTGGAAACGGCTTACCCGGAGCCGTCGATGTTCGGCACGCTGCCGGCGTACGGGTTCTTCATCCGCCACGCGCAGGGGATCAGCCTGGACAATGTGGACGTCCGATTCGGAGCGCCCGACACGCGCCCGGCGTTCGTGGCCCGGGACGTGGCGGATCTGGACGTGCACCATTGCCGTGCGGAGGCGGGAACCCCGACGTTCGTGTTGGACGGAGTGGACGACTTCCGGGTGAGCGACAGTCGCCCGGTGGGGGAGGCGCGGGTGGAGCACGCGGACCACCAGGAGCTGTAGGACCGGCCGGCCGGGTCCCGCCGCCGCCGCGGGACCCGGCCGGTGTTTTTCGGTTTCGCCAGCTTCTCCCCCCGGCGCCGCCCGTGCCGAACTCAGCGCCCGCGAAGCCGCGGCCGCGCCAACCCGACGGTCGCGAGGACGATCAACGCCACCGCCGCCACGGCCGCGATCACCGAAAACACCGGGACCCGCGCGTCCGTCCTCGTCAACGTGAGGATGCTCGACAACAGCAACACCGCCCCCACTCCCAAGTTCAGCCAGCACAACGGTGCCGTGCTCGGGATGACATGCCAACGCCGCTCGGCCATCGGACCTCCTCCGTCGGGATCTCTTCCCCGATCTGCCCCGAACGGGTGTCGATCAAACCGAGCTGCCGCGAACCTGCGAAGCCGATGAGCCGACGTTCCACTGGCCGGAACACCGGACTGTCCCGGCCACGCGCGGCGGTGCGACTGTCGGAGGCATGGCTCCCGTTATGGCGGCGATCGTCGGCCCCGGCAACATCGGCACCGATCTGCTGGCGAAGCTGCGACACAGTGAAGTTCTCGAAGTCGGTTACGTGGTCGGCGTGGTCGAGTCCGACGGGCTCGAGCGCGCCCGCGCGCAGGGGATCTCGGCGTCCGCCGAGGGCGTCGACTGGCTGCTGCGCCAGGATCCCCTGCCGGAAATCGTGTTCGAGGCGACGTCGGCCAAGGCGCACGCGGCCAACGCCCCGCGGTACGAGGCCGCCGGCATCCAGGCGATCGACCTGACGCCGGCACACCTCGGCCCGATGGTGTGCCCGCCGGTGAACCTCGGCGCGCACCTCGACGCGCCGAACGTCTCGATGATCACCTGCGGTGGCCAGGCCACGATCCCCATGGTGCACGCGGTTTCCCGCGTGACGCCGGTGCCGTACGCGGAGATCGTCGCGTCGGTGGCCTCGCGCGGCGCGGGTCCGGGGACGCGCGCCAACATCGACGAGTTCACGCGCACGACGTCGCAGGCGGTCGCCGAGATCGGCGGCGCCGGGCGCGGCAAGGCGATCATCATCCTCAACCCGGTCGAGCCGCCGATGATCATGCGGGACACCGTGTTCTGCGCGATCGGGCTCGACGCCGACCGCGACGCGATCACCGCGTCCGTCCACGAGATGGTCGACGAGGTCCGGAAGTACGTCCCGGGTTACGCGCTGCGTGCGGACCCGCAGTTCGACGACGCGCGCGAGGAGTGGGACGGCAACGCGCGGGTCGGGATCTTCCTCGAGGTCCGCGGCAACGGCGACTACCTGCCGGAGTACGCCGGAAACCTCGACATCATGACCGCCGCGGCCGCCCGGGTGGGCGAGCTGATGGCGCGCGCGAAGCAGGAGGTGTCCGCATGACTCGCCCGGAACTGAAGCACGACGTCCGGATCGTCGACACGACGCTGCGCGACGGCAGCCACGCGATGGCCCACCGCTTCACGGAGGAGCAGGTGCGCGACACCGTGCGCGCGCTCGACCGCGCCGGCGTCGAGGTGATCGAGGTGACCCACGGCGACGGCCTCGGCGGCTCGTCGTTCACGTACGGGTTCTCGGCCGTCGACGAGCTCAAGCTGATCGCCGCGGCGCGCGAAGAGGCGAAGCAGGCGAAGATCGCCGTGCTGCTCGTACCGGGCATCGGCACGGCGGAGGACCTTCGGCGCGCCTTCGACGCGGGCGCGGAGATGGTGCGGGTGGCGACGCACTGCACCGAGGCCGACGTCTCGCCGCAGCACTTCGGGCTTGCGCGTGAGCTCGGCATGGAGACCGCCGGGTTCCTCATGATGGCGCACCGGACGCCGCCGGAAGACCTCGCCAAGCAGGCGCGGATCATGGTCGACGCGGGCTGCCAGGCGGCGTACGTGACGGACTCGGCCGGCGCGCTGCTGATGCACGAAGCCCGCGCGCGCTTCGAAGCGCTGGTCGCCGAAGTCGGCGACACCGCCTGGGTCGGCTACCACGGTCACCAGAACCTCTCGCTCGGCGTCGCGAACTCCGTCTTGGCGTACGAAGCCGGAGTCCGCTACATCGACGGGTCGCTCTGCGCGCTCGGCGCGGGCGCGGGGAACTCCCCGACGGAAGTCCTCGCGGCGGTGTTCGACCGCCTGGGCATCGCCACCGGCCTCGACGTCGGCGCCCTGCTCGACGGGGCGGAGGAGGTCGTCCGCCCGTACCTGAACCGCTGGCCGAAGATGGACCGCAACGCGATCGTGCAGGGCTGGGCCGGGGTGTACTCGAGCTTCCTGCTGCACGCCGAGCGCGCGGCGGAGCGCTACGGCGTCCCGGCGCAGGCCATCCTGCGCCGCTGCGGGGAGCTCGCGCTGGTGGGTGGCCAGGAGGACATGATCATCGACGTCGCGGTCCAGCTGGCGGCGGAGGGGTAGGCAACCGGCCGCGGGGTTTGTGCGTGGGCAGGGCATGACGACGAGAGCCGACGAGGCCTGGACGGACACGCTGCCGGACAGCGTGTGTCGCCGTGACCTCCGCGCGGCGTCGCCGTTCCCGGAGGTACCCCGGGCGTTCTTCGGCCTACGCTGCGTGGACAGGAGAACCGGCGTGAAAGCGACTTTCGGCGGGCTGCTCAAAGTCTGGCTCGTGGCAGGCTACCTGGTCGTGCTGAGTGGGGTGATTCCCGTGCTCGGCGCGGTCGGCTAGCGCGCGAAGCGATCCAGCGCCGCGAGCTTCCAGTCGCGCTTGACGTCGCTGGCGCGATGCCCGGCGTGGTCGTCGACGAGCAGTTCCGCGCCCGGCCAAGCCTCGGCCAGCTCCCACGCCGTCGTCACCGGGCAGCTCAGGTCGAGCCGGCCGTGGATCAGCACGCCCGGGATGCCGGCGAGCCGTCCGGCGTCCCGGATCACCGCGCCTTCCGCCAGCCAGCCCGCGTTCGCGTAGTAGTGCGTCGTGAGCCGGACGAACGCGAGCGTGGCGGCGTCGACCTGCTCGTCGCGAACCGGGGGAGCGCCGGGCTCGAGGGACAGCACGACGTTCTCCCAGCGCCACCACGCGGCCGCGGCCCGGTCGCGGACCGCCGGGTCGGGATCGCCCATGAGTCCTGCGTACGCGGCGACGTCGTCGGCGGCACCCAGGCTGAACCGAGCCCATTCTTCGGGGAAGAAGCGGCCGACGCCGCGGTAGAGCCAGTCGATCTCCGACCGGCGTGTGGTGCTGATCGCGCTCACCACGATTTCCGTGACCCGTTCGGGGAAGCGTTCGGCGTACACCAGCGCGAGGGTCGTGCCCCACGAGCCGCCGGTCACCAGCCAGCGGTCGATGCCGAGGTGCTCGCGCAGCTTCTCCAGATCGGCCACCAGGTGGTCGGTGGTGTTGTGCCGCAGGTCCGCCGCGGGGTCACTCACGTGCGGCGTGCTCCGGCCGCAGCCGCGCTGGTCGAGCAGCACCACCCGGTAGCGGGCCGGGTCGAACATCCGGCGCATGCCCGGCTTGCTGCCCTGGCCCGGTCCGCCGTGCAGCACGACCGCGGGTTTGCCATCGGGGTTCCCGCTGGTCTCCCAGAAGATCCGCTGTCCGTCGCCGACGTCGAGCAGACCTTGGTCGTAGGGCTCGGTCAACGGGTACATCTCGGGCATCGCGCGTGTCCACCTTCGGTCAATGGCCGGAACAGACCGGTCCGCCGCACGGCGCCGGCCGCCAGAATCGGTTCCGGCCGGTGATCATGCCGGACCGCACCCACATCTTCCGAGGGGATTTCGATGAAACGCAGGATCTTCGCCGCGGCCGTGGCCTGCGCGGCCACGTTCGCGGGGCTGCTCGGCACCGCCGGAGCGGCGCAGGCGGCGACGTCGGTGACGTTCGCCCCGCGCACGGTGACCTCGCCGCACGACCACCAGTACGTCGCGCAGCTCGGTTCGGTGCAGCTGTCGATGACGGCGACCCAGACCGCGTACGTCTACTCGACGCTGCGGGCGAACAACGCGTCGAACACGACGCTGATCGACAACGAGGTCCGCTGCTCGAGCACGAGCGGCTGGACGAAGAACGAGGTGCTCGGGCAGAACGTCCTGATCGCGAGCGCCAACGCGCCGGCGTCGCTGCGGGACATCGGCGTCACGACCCGGTTCCTCGTGCACCCGGGCGCGGCCGGCACCGTCACCTGCACGACGTACCTGCGCAGCGCGAACCTCGGCCTGGGCAACTCGACGGTGAACCTGGCGAGCGGTGAGCTGAAGTTCGCTGACACCAGCGTCGCGAACACGACGGCGGGCACGCCGCCGCAGGCCGACGACGGCGACACGCCGACCGGGCGCGTCATCGCGCTGAACTCGTCGGCGCCGACGGTCCGCGAGCCGGCGACCGAGGTCTTCGAGACAGCGCCCGTGACCGGGCTGAGCGTGTTCGGCGACCAGGAACTCATGGCCTGCTACCCGGAACCGGCGAACTACGACTGCCCGGTGAACAGCATGACGGCGCGGGTGACGCTGTTCGTCAACCAGTGGAAGGCCGACGGCACGCTGTGCAAGTCGGACTCGTCCGCGAGCGTTACGGCGGTCGTCCGCCGCGACGTCCACCACATGGTGGTCCCGCTGAACACGCACTTCGCGGCGGCGACGGGCAACGGCTGCGTGCCGAAGTTCAACTTCTACGTGAAGACGGACTGGCTGAGCGGCTCGACGGGCGCGGTGCAGATGGCGGCGAGCGGCCTGCCGGACGCGGCGGGCTCGCCCTCGACGCACAACGACGCGATGAGCCACGCCTTCGCGGTCGCTTACTGATCCGAAAAAGGGGCGCGCCGGACTTCCCGGCGCGCCCCTTCTCGGTGTCAGGCGGGTTCGCCGAACCACCGGCGCAGCGCGGTTTCCAGGCCGGTCGTCGCGCCGTCTTCCCGGGCCCAGGCGATGTGCCCGTCCGGCCGGATCAGCACGCCGGTGAGCGACGGCTCGCTGTCGCACTTGGCGGTCAGCGTGGTGACGCGGCCGGCCCAGCCACCGGCGGTTTCGCGGAGTCCGGCGTTGTCGGCGAGGTCGAGCAGGAGCGCCCGCCCGTCCTGGAGGTGCTCGCCGAGGCGGGTGCCGTCGGCGAACGCGAAGTCGGGCGCGCCGCGGCCGGTGAGGTCGTGCTCGCCCTCGATCGGGTACCGGTGCAGGACGCCGGAGAGCTTCTTGGCCAGGTACGTCGCGCCGTCGTCGGTGAGCAGCAGATCGGTGACGACCTGGCGCAGCGCCCTGGTCCGGACGTCGCTGCGCATCAGCGCGACCTGCGCCCGGGTCCACTCGAGAACCCACTCGCCGATCGGGTGGCGTTCGGTGGTGTAGGTGTCGAGAAGGCCGTCGGGCGCCCAGCCGTGGATGGTCGCGGCGAGCTTCCAGCCGAGGTTGACGGCGTCGCCGATGCCGAGGTTGAGCCCCTGCCCGCCGAAGGGGGAGTGGACGTGCGCGGCGTCGCCGGCGAGGAGCACGCGGCCCTGGCGGTAGGTGGTCGCCTGCCGCGCGTTGTCGGTGAAGCGCGTCGCGCTGTGGACCTTGGTCACCCGGACGTCGGCACCGGAGACGCGCCGGAAGCTGTCTTCGAGCTCCTGCGCGGTGACCGGGGTGTCGCGGTCCACGGGCGGCCCGTCGAACTCGACGGTGAGGATCCGGCCGGGCATCGGGCCGTGGACGTAGAGTCCGCCGTTGCCGTGCTGCCAGCCGCCGGGCAGCGTGTCGGTGCCGGTGATCTCGGTGAGCGCCTGCCGCCCGGTGACGGCGGGATCGGTCCCGGGAAACTCGAACCCGGCGTGCTTCCGCACGAAGCTGCGGCCCCCGTCCGCCCCGACGAGCCACCCGGCGCTGACCTCGGTCTGGTCGCCGAGCCGCACGGTCACGCCGTCGTCATCGGCGTCGAACCCGATCACTTCGACGCCCCGCCGGACCTCGACGCCCAGCTCGGCGGCCCGTTCGGCAAGGATGGCTTCGACCGCCTGCTGCTGGATCACGACGACGTTGGCGGCGGGCCCGACATCGCGGAAGGCGGGGTCGTCGAAATGGACGCCGTGGGAGGCGACCATGATCCCCGCGAAGTGCCCGACGGGGATCGCGGGCTTCGGCCCACCACCCCCTCTTGATTTCAGGAACTCCTGGATCTTCGCGAAGTTCTGCTGCACGACGGCGTCCACCGCCGGCAGCAGGCCACGGCGGTAGAAGGCCTCGCCGGTGGTCAGGTTGACCGACCCGGCCTTGATCGTCGGATCCGGCTCGGCGAGCCGTTCGACGACGAGCACGTTCACGTCCTTGAGCCGGAGTTCGCAGGCCAGCATCAACCCGACCGGTCCGCCCCCGGAGATCACCACATCCCAGTTCATGCCTCCGATGATGCCCAGAAATTTGTACCGAGTCAAACTTTGGGCTCGGTCTATACTCTCGGCTCATGGCGGATCACGGACTGCGCGAGCGGAAGAAGCGGGCCACGCGCCAGCTGATTTCGAACGTGGCCTCGGGCCTGTTCATCGAGCGAGGCTTCGAGGAGGTGACGGTGGCAGAGATCGCCGAGGCGGCGGGCGTGTCGAAGATGACGGTGTTCAACTACTTCCCGCGGAAGGAGGATCTGTTCCTGGACCGTCATGCGGATCGGTTGGCTGAGTTGGTCGACGTGGTGCGGTCTCGTGCGGGTGGGGTCTCGGCTTGTGCTGCTCTGCGTGCGCACCAGCATTCGCTCTTGGCTGCCGGCCATCCGCTGTCGGGAGCTATCGCTGGGGGGCCTGGGTTTTGGTGGGTGCTGACTTCCAGTCCGGCGCTGATGGCTCGGTGGTATGAGCAGGAGCGGGAGATCGCGGATGCGTTCGCTGAGGTGTTCGCTGCCGAGACCGGGGATGTGTTCCGGTCCCGGATGGTGGCCGGGTTGTTGACCACCGCGATCACGTCGGTGTTTTCCCACGCCATGGGGCGGATCTTGGCCGGGGATGACGTCGAGGTGGTTCGCCGGGAGCAGGTCGGGGTGATCGATCAGGCGTTTGACCTGGCGGAGCACGGAGTGGGCGACTTCCCGGCGGCGACGGGGTGAGTTCTCCGGCCATGCGCCGTCGGCACCCTGGGGTCACCCTGCGCGAACGAGTTCCGGCGCTGGTCGCTTGGTCGAATCGGGGACCGAGTGCGGCTGTACGTTCTCGCCGTGGTGATCGGTGAACCGGGCCAGTGCCAGCACGCCACCGATGGCGAGGAGCGCGCAGAGCAGCCCGGACACAGCGACCCATCCGCTGATCGAGCTCGCTTCGCCGAGCAGCCCGACCCCGATCGCCACGGCGACGATCGGGTCCACCACGGTGATGCACGCCATCACCGTGTGTGGTGGGGCGCTGGCATATGCCTGCTGCACCAGCCAGGCGCCGAGGAGCAGCGCAAGCAGGATGGCGATCGCGGAAACGATCAGCGTGGAGAGCGGACCGCCGTGCTGGGCCTGCTGGAGCACCGCCCTGGTCAGCACCGATACCAGCCCGTAGGCCGTGGCGGCGGCGGTGGCGAACGCAAGGCCGCGTGCCCGTCCCTTTGTCATCATGGCGAGCAGGGACATGCCGACCACGCCGGCGGCGACGAGTTTGCCGGCTTGGAGGCCGGCGGAACCGCTCACCTCGGTCGGTGTGGTGTTGTTCGCCGCGATCGCCACAAAACCGGCCACACCTGCCGCGATCGCGCCGACCGCCAGCCAGCCGCGTCCGGTGAGCTTCGGCCCGCCGGCCCTGGCGGCGAACAGCGCGGTCGCACCGACCGCGAGCACGCCGACCGGCTGCACCACGATGACCGGTGCGAGGCCGAGCGCTACCGCGTGCAGGGTCCCGCCGACGATCATCACGAGCAGGCCGAGCAGCCAGCCCGACTGGCACAGCAACCGGCTGAACGAACGAAGTCGCAGCGTCGGCCCATCGTCGGCGGCTCGCAGCGTCGTGTGCACCGCCCGGTGCTGCATGTGCGCGGCCAGCGCGGCGAACACGGCGCCTGCCATGGCAAACGCGATCCCGATGATGTTCATCCGGAACCCTCCGATACGCGCCGCAACCGAGGCACTGGCATGCCACCGTCCCTGGGGCGGGGTTGAAAGTAAGTCATCTGGGCCACGGCACAAGCCTGCCCGGCTGTAGCGCCGCACGCGATCAAGGTGGCACCCCGACCGATCCTGGGGACGACCTCACCGTGCGCGGTGGAGTTTTCCCTACCGGGAGGCGCTCGGAACAGGCAGGGCCAGGTTCGTGATTCCCTATGCTGGTCAGCCGGTTGCTGTCGCCGGTGTGGTCACCATGGGTGCTGGGGTGGTTACCCGCGTCCGCCGCGTTCGGGTTGTCGTGGTGAGCGGACAAGTTCGGCATCGCTTTGGCGCTCAGCGGAGTGCGGTCTTCGCGCCGTTTGCCACCGCGTCGGCCACGGCGGCGAGGGCTGGGGAATCCAGCTTCCATTGCTGCCAGCACAGCGGAACGTCCAACGGTCGATCAGGGGACAGGTCTACGAGGGCATCGCTCCGGGAAGCTGCTTGGATCTCGGGGACCATCCCCCAGCCCAGGCCGGCTGCCACCGCGTCTACGAATGACTCTGATGCCGGGATGTGGTGGCGGACCTGTGTGAAGGTTCGGCGGCGGGTCAGGGCTCGGAGGAACCGGTCCTGGAGGTCGTCCTTGCGGTCGAACAGGATCACTGGGGCTGTGGGGAGGGAAGTCGATAGGGGAGAAGCCAGCCAGCGGGTGATGAACGCCGGGGATGCCATTGCTCGGTAGCGCATGCGCCCCAGGCGGACTGATGTGCAGCCCTGGACTGGTTGAGGCGATGCCGTTACCGCGGCCATTACCAGGCCTTCGCGGAGGAGCGCTGCGGTGTGGTCCTGGTCTTCTCGTTGGAGGTCGAATGCGATCGAGAGGGATGAGGGCAGGCCGGCCAGGGAGGGGAGGAACCAGGTTGCCAAAGAGTCCGCGTTCACCGCGATGGAGAGCGTGCGGGTCGACGAGTCCAGGCCTAGCTCGGACAGGGCGTCCTGCTCCAGTTGGGTCAGGGAGCGGGCGAAGCGGGCCAGGACCTGGCCGGAGGCGGTCAGGGTGATGGGTTTGGTGCGTAGGAGCAAAACCCGGCCCGTGCGGTGCTCCAGAGCCTTGATGCGCTGGCTGACCGCTGATGGGGTCACGTGCAGGACCGCCGCCGCTGCGTCGAAGCTTTGCTCGTCCACTACGGCTAGCAGCGTCCTGACCTGGTCCAGCGGAAGATCTGACATCACGAGCGCTAATGTTACGTAAGAATCTTTAGCTGGAGTAATCCAGTGGGACGGTCGTACCGTCGAAGGGTGCTTCCACTGCTCCTCGCCGGGTTCGGGACCGGGCTGTCCCTCATCGTTGCCATCGGCTCACAGAACGCCTTCCTCCTGCAGCAAGGACTGCGAGGAGGCGCCGTGACGCCGTTGGTCGTCATCTGCGCCGTGTCGGATCTTGTGTTGATCGGGCTGGGGGTGAGTGGGATCGGGGCCGTCATCGAGCAGTGGCCGACCGCGATCGGGGTCATCGCTGTGGGGGGTGGGCTTTTTCTGCTTGGCTATGGGGCGCTTGCTGCTCGGCGGGCGTTTCGGCCCTCTGTCATGACCGTTGGTGACGGACGGACGCCGTTGCGGAAAGCTGTGCTTGCCTGCGTCGCCTTTACCTGGCTCAATCCGCACGTCTACCTCGACACCGTGCTGCTGCTCGGGTCGGTGGCTGTCGCTCATGGTGATGGGCGGTGGCTTTTCGGGCTTGGCGCTGGGATCGCCAGCGCCGTGTGGTTCAGTGCGCTCGGCTTTGGCGCCAAGAAGCTGGCGGGCGTCTTCGCGAAGCCCGTGGCGTGGCGCGTTCTGGATGTCGTCATCGCCGTGACCATGACCGGGCTTGGTGCCGCCATGCTCCTGAGTCACGTGTGAGTTACCAGAGCTGCCCTCTCTCTGCTGCCGGCGGGCGCTCCAGTTCCAGCAGGAACTGCTTGCGCTTCAGGCCGCCTGCGTAGCCCGTCAGCTTGCCGTCCTTGCCGACCACCCGGTGGCACGCCACCAGGATGCTCAGCGGGTTCCGTCCGACTGCCGCTCCAACTTCGTGCGGCAGCCCTCCGACCGTCTGAGCCAGGTCGCCGTATGTCGCGGTTGAGCCGTAGGGGATCTTGGCGATCTCCGCCCAGACAGCCTGATCGAAGGCTGGGCCGTCCGCTTGCCTGGGCACGTCGAAGTCCTTGCGCTGGCCGGCGAAGTACTCCTTCAGCTGCTCCGCCGCCGCGGGGAACGCCGAGTCGTCGCGGGGGCCGAACGTCGTGCGGTCCGGGCGGGTCCAGTGGTGTGGGAAATACAGGCCGGTCACGATGTCGCCGTTGCCGACCAGGGTGAGTTCGCCGATCGGCGAGTCGATGATCGTGTGCTTCATCAGTTCTCCCAAGTAGTGCCGTCTGCTCGTGCGCCGCGGAGACCGGGCAGGTGGATATCCGCCAGGGCCGCCGTGACGATCGTGCGATGGGGGCTCCACGACGTCGACATCTGCAGTCGGCGCGTCATGCCCGTCCAGCCGGGCGGGGTGGCGCTGACCACCCAGATGTCCGGGTTCGGCGCTGCGAACCGCTGGGCTTGGCGCAACCACGACGCCGCTGTTTCGGGCCAGGTCACCGTCGCCAGGACCAGGGCGCCCCACGTCGTGGCGATTCGCTCGCCGTCGGCTCGTGAGACCGGGTCGGCCGCGGTGCCGATCACGATGTGCCGGGCCTGACCGATCAGCTTCACGAGCGTCTCGAGTTCCGCGTCGGTCATGTTGCGTCGTGGAAGACCAGACCCAGGGTGTGCCGGCGGCCTGAACGCACCGCCGAGACGCCGTGACGCACCGGGGACGCCGACCAGCCCCGGGCGGAGCGGACGGGGCGGTCGCGGGTGGTGAACACCAGGCCGTGGCCCTGCGGGATGAGGGTTGCGGTGCCGCGGGACTGTGCTCGTGGGCGCTGCTCGACCAAGAGGAACTCGCCGCCCGTGTGGTCGGTGCCCGGGTCGTTCAGGTTGATCACGACCTGCAGCGGGAACACCTTGTCGCCGTACAGGTCGCGGTGCAGTGCGTTCCAGCCGCCTGTTTCGTAGCGCAGCAGGATCGGGGTCGGCCGCTTCTGGCCGGCGTCGTGGCAGACCTTCAGCCATTCGTCCAAAGTGGACGGCCACTCCGGCTCGCGGCCGAGGCGGGCGTACCAGTCCTGGGCGATCGGCAGCAGACGAGGGTAGAGCGCTTGCCGCAGTCGCTCCACCGGCTCCGGGAACGGCGCGGCGAAGTAGTGGTAGTCGCCGTTGTCGCCGAAGCGGTGGCGGCGCAGGTTGACCGTCGCGCGGAAGTGTTCCGGCTGGTCCCACAGCGCGACGAGCTTCGCGCACTCGGCGGGGGTGAGCAGGGGCGGAAGGAGCGCGCAGCCGTAGTCGTCGACCTCGGCGGCCACCGCGCCCCAATCGGCCGCGGCGACGCGTTTCTCGTAAGTGCTCATATCCGGTAGACGCTCCGGCGGGGTGAAACGTGAGATCGGCCGGGCGAGAGATTTCCGGCAGGGGAGGGCGATTGCGCACCGGCTGCCGCGGCGAGCAGGACGTGGCTTGCCCTGCTCGCCTGGCCGAGGACGCCCGGGGAACCCGAAGCTCAGGCCGCTTCCATCGTCAGCAGCACCCGCTTGGCTTCCTCGCCACCCGCGTACTGGCCGTACGAGCCGTCCGAGCGGACCACCCGGTGACACGGCACCACCACCGGGAGCGGGTTGAGCGCGCACGCCGTGCCGACCGCTCGGACCGCCCTCGGGCTGCCCGCCGCCGTCGCCACCTCGGCGTAGCTCTCCGTGTGGCCGTACGCGATTTCCGGTAGGTGCTCCAGCACCGACAGCCGGAACCCGCGGGCCAGGCGGAAGTCCAGCGGGACGTCGAACGACTGCCGGCCGCCGGTGAAGTACTCGTCCAGCTGGCGGACCACCGGATCCAGGCGGGCCGGCGACCGGAGGATCCGGGGGCTGATCGCCGAGGCGAGCCCAGCCAGGACCGCGTCGTGGTCCTGGCGGTCGAACGCCACCTTGACCAGGCCCTGAGGCGTCGCGGCCAGCAGGAGGGAGCCGACCGGGGTGTCGAGCGTGCGGTAGGCGACGTCCAGCAGGCCTTCGCTCTCCGCGGCGGCCGTCAGGCGCTCGTGCAGGCGGTCCGGCAGGACTTCGTAGGCCACCGGAAGCGACGGGATGATGTCGATCATGAGTGCGCTCCTTCCAAGGGGTAGGTGGCCCGCAGGGTCTTGACGCCGTCGGCGGCCGCGCGGCGGGCGGCGTCCGCGCTGCCTCCGGTGATCTCCGCGATTTCGCGGTACGGCAGCCCGGCCAGGTAGTGGTAGGCGACCGCGACGCGCTGCTTGTCCGGCAGCTTCGCGAGCGCGTCCCACAGGTCGCCGCTCCACGCGTCGGCGCGGCCGGGGCGGTCCGGGATCTCGCCGACCGGCAGCGGGCGGCGCGCCTGGGCGCGGGTGACGTCGATGGCCTTGCGGTGGGCGATCGTGACGAGCCACGCCTGGACGTTCGCCTCGGCGGGCAGCTCTGGGTACGCCTTCAGCGCGGCCAAGAAGGTCTCCGACCAGGCGTCTTCGGCGTCGGCAGGGCCGAGCACGGCCCGGCAGACCCGGAGGACCATCGGCCCGTGCTCGGCCACGACTTGCTCGAACGGTTTCACGATCACACCCTGTAGACGTCCGCCGACGCCGCAACGTGAGATCGAGTTTGTCACGCGTACGGGTAGACCCAGTATCCGTCCCCGTCGAGGATGTGGTTGTTCACCACGAACTGCCCGATGCTCTCCAGAAGTGCCTGGTAGTCGCCGTCCAGTACCGGCTGCACGGCGTACGACGGACCCCGGTCGACGCCCGGGGTGGGCAGCGTCGCGCCGTCGTAGGTGGTGTCGAACGGGTAGACCGCGCAGCCGTTGACCTGCCCGTCCGGCCGCGTCGCGTAGCCCGGGCCCCAGTGCTGCGTGCACGCCAGCTCCGCGGTGGAGCGGTGGGTCGCCTGCAGCGCGGTGTCGTAGAACAGCCGCGTGATCGGGTACGACCGGCCGGCGCTGCCGCCCTGGTAACCGGGGTTGCCGGGCGCCAAGTGGCCCTGGGACGTTCCGGGGTACGTGCTCGGGAAGTTCACCAGCGCGGCCCGGACCAGCGCGGCCGACGCCGGGAAGCCGGACGTCGCCGAGTTGTCCAGGACGTACAGCGGCTGGAACCCGAACGCGCAGTCGCTGCCCGCCGCGTACGCGGGGTTCAGCAGCCGGGCAATGTCGCAGCGCAGGTAGGCGCTGTGGTGCCGGTGACCGCGCAGCCCGCTTCCGGACACGCGTAGCGCTGGTAGGCCATGTCGGTGATGGTGCAGCCGGCGAACCGGTTCTTGGTCCAATACCCGGCGCGGATGTCCTTGTGGCATTCGCCGAACGTCACCGGCGTCGGGATGTTCTGGTCGAGCGCGGACGTCCGGACCTGCTGGGCCTGGGGCATCGTTGCGGGCAGTTTCCGCAGGTCGAGGGACTTCGTGAGCGGGACGCCAGCGGGGACTTCGCGGAAGACGCCGACCGAGCGGTCCGGCGCGGCGTGCGCGGTGGCCGGCACGACGGTGAAAAGCGTGAGAAGGGTGACGAGGGCGCAGAAGACCGTCTTCGATTCGGCATTGCTCCCCGATTCTGCCGGGAAATCGACAAGAGCTGCCATGCTAGCGCAGCCCGATCCGAGCGGTCACTCCGACGAAGGAGTGAACGAAAGTCGTTGCCCCATCGGGCAAATCACGACGTCGGCGCGGTCCCGGTGACAACGGTGGCGCCCAGCTCTTCGGAATCGTGCACGCGCGGTCTCAACCCGGCGGAGGTGAAGATTTCGCGCAGTATCGGCGCTTGTCGTTCACTCGATTCCGTGAGCAGGGTGCCGCCCGGCGCGAGCCACCGCGACGCCCCCGCGGCGACGCGGCGGGCGAGGTCGAGGCCGTCGGCGCCGCCGTCGAGCGCGACGCGGGGTTCGTGCAGCCGCGCCTCGGGCGGCATGGTCGCGACGGCGTCCGAAGGCACGTACGGCACGTTCGCCATGAGCACGTCGACCCGGCCGCGAAGCGACGACGGCAGCGCGTCGTAAAGGTCGCCTTCATGGACGAACGCGTCCGGAAGGTTCACCCGCGCACAAGTGACGGCCGCGGGCTCGACGTCGGCCGCGTGCAGCTCACGCGGGCGCAGCGCGGCGGTGAACGCGGCGCCCAGCGCGCCCGAGCCACAGCAGAGATCGAGCACCACGGGATTGGCCGGCGCGAGCGAGACGGCGACGTCCACCAGGAACTCGGTCCGGTGCCGCGGCACGAACACCCCGGGCCGCACGGTGATCCGCAGTCCGTGGAACTCGGCCCAGCCGAGCAGGTGCTCCAGCGGCAACCCGGCGACCCGTCGTTCCACCAGGGCGTCGAGTTCGGCGGGTGTCGTGGCGGCGGCGATCAGGAGGTCCGCCTCGTCCTCGGCGAACACACAGCCCGCGGCGCGCAGCCGCGGGACGACAGTCGAAGTGTCCAACAAGGAACCGAGGTTACCGGACCTGCACCGCGTCCCCGACGTTCAGGCCGTCGAAGAACGCCGCCGAATCGGTGTCGGTGAGGTGGACGCAGCCGTGCGACGGCGCGTCGAGGGGCCCGGCGTGGAAGGCGATGCCGCCGGCGGCGAAGAACACCGAATTGGGCATGTCCGTGCCGTACACGCTGCTGGTGTGCTCGCGGTCCTTCCAGACGACGTGGAACGACCCGGCCGGCGTCGCCTGGTCCGGCGGGCCGAAACCGGCCGGGACCGGGCCGCGCACGACCTTGCCGTCGCGCAGCAGCCAGGCCAGGTGCTGCGTCAGGCTCACGCACGCGCCGGTCGTGACGTCGCACGGCGGCGCGGGCGGCGGAGTCGTCGTGGGCACCGGGGTGGTCGTCCGGATGAGCGGCGCCGGCTCGGCGATCGGGCTCGGCGTCGTCGTGCGCGGTGCCGCGCACGACGCCGTGACCAGCGTCAACCCCAGCAGGGTCACCACCCCGGTCCTGCGCATCCGTTCATCCCCTCGCCGAAGGCCTCCCGGGATCAGTACGGGTGAACGGCCCCGAAGGTTGAGCCGGCCGTGCACCCGGGTTGTCCCTGCGTGCACCGCGGCTACCGCCGGGAGTACCCGGGCGGGCAAGGTCGAACCATGACGAAGCTGAGCGCCGAGCAGATCGCCCGGCACGCCTACGAGGCCGGGTTCCGCGGCCAGGGCCTGACCACCGCGGTCGCCGTCGCGCTGGCCGAGTCCGGCGGCCGGACGACCGCGCACAACGCCACGCCGCCGGACGACTCCTACGGCCTCTGGCAGATCAACATGCTGGGCGCGCTCGGCCCGGAACGGCGTCACCAGTACCACCTGAAGTCCGACGACCAGCTGTTCGACCCGGACACCAACGCCCGCGTCGCGAACAGCGTCTCCGGCGACGGCCACGACTTCACGCCCTGGTCGACGTACACGAACGGCGCGTACAAGCACCACCTCACGGCCGCGCGCAAGGCCGCCCAGGACGTCACGAAGCACCACGGGAAGTCCGGCGGCGGCAGCGCGAGCGGGAGCCCGCTCCGAGTCGACGACACGGTGCTGCACTCCTACGTGAGCCGGACCCGGCACGTCGCCGACGCGCTGGGCGGCGCGACCGGGCAGCTGCGCGACGTCCGGGAGATCGGCCACGAAAGCTTCGGCAAGATCGGCAAGGAGTCGGGATTCGCCGACGCGCTCGCCGGGTTCGGGCTGGCCCTGCAGAAGCAGGTCAAGGGCGTCGGCACGCACGCCGACGGGCTGGCGACCGCCGCGCAGAAGGCCGCGAAGTCCTACCGCGACCACGAGACGGCCACCGTTGCCGCGTTGAACGAGATGGGCTGACATGGACACCACTGCGCTCGCGCACTCCTTCGCGAAGGACCTCGTCGCGCACCGCAACAAGCTCGCGGGGAAGGCCGAGGACGCCGTCCGCGCCGAGTACGCCCTGCACCAGGTGGCCGGCGCGCTGGACGCCCAGCACGACGCCTACCACAAGGAAAGCGCCACGGTGCTGGAGCACTGGCACGGCCACGGCGCCGACGGATTCCGGCACAACAGCGCGAAGCTGACGAAGGAGCTTCGGATCACAGGAGCTGCCGGGGCGGCGGCGGAGAAGGTCGTCGCGCACGTGGCGTCCACAGTGGACTCCGGCCACACGGCCGTGCAGCGGCTGGTCGACGAGTACACCGCGAAGGCGAAGCAGGTTCTCGACGCGGGCGTCGCCGCCGGGACGCAGGCCGCGCTGATGCGGGCGGTCGGGCACGCCGCCGACCTGGCGCCGCAGTACACGCGGCAGTCGGCGTCGACGCTGCGGCACGTCGACGCGGAACTCAAGGCGGCGGCGAAGAAACTGCACGACCTGCGGAAGGACCTGTCCCACGACGGTGTCCTGGACAAGGCAGCGTCCGCGAAAGCGACGCAGCCGAGCAAGGCGAGCGGGCGGGGCAAGGACGTCGTCCACGCCGCGCGCACGCAGCTGGGCGTCCGCGAGAACCCGCCGGGCAGCAACCGGAACCCGTACGGGCCGACCGCGGCGTGGTGCTCGTCGTTCGCGACGGCGATGTGGCGCAAGGCCGGCGTGAAGATCCCGGTGCTGCCCTTCAGCGGCGACGTCTTCCACTGGGGCGAGCGCAACGGGCACGCGTACGGCAAGCATTCGCTGCACGAGGCGAAGCCGGGGGATGTGCTGATCTTCGGCACCGGCCCGCAGAGCACGTCGACGAGCACGCACATCGGCATCGTCGAGAAGGTCGAGGGGAACCAGGTCACGATGATCGAGGGCAACTCCGGGGACGCCGTCCGCCGGAACACGCACACGCTCTCGGCGTCGACGTTCTACGGAGGGGTCCACCCGTGATCACCGGAAAAGCCGCCGACCGCACGGTCGCCGTCGAGGTCGCGCCCGGTGGGGCGCTGCAGGAGCTGACGCTGGAGGCGTCGGCGCTGAGGCTGGAGCCGGACGAGCTGGCACGCCGGATCCTGGTGCTGGCCGCGGCCGCCTCGGCGCGGGCCACGGCTTCGCTGTGGCACAACGTGGACGGTCTCGGCCTGCCCTCGGCGGACGAGGCCGCGGAAGAGACCACACCGGACAGCTGGCGGGCCCAGTGAGCGCCGAGCGGACGGCTTCGGAACTGGCCGACGCTGCCTTCGAGGCCCCGGAACCGGCGTATGGGACGCGGCTGGCGGCGATCCGCGCCTCCGCGGCGGATGACGGGGTCTCGGTGCTGGTCGATCTGCATGGGGCGCTCGTGGACCTGCGGTTCGACCGGTGGGCGCTGAACCGGTCGCCGGGCGAGCTGGCCGGGGTGATCCGGCGGCTGGCCTCGGAGGCCGGCGCGGATGCCCTGCGGCAGGGACGCGATTTGCTGGGCGACTTGCTGCCGGAGGAAGCCGCTTCCGAAGGCCCGCGGATCGGGGTGCGGCCCGTGAGCGAACCCGGCGTGGTGGGCGGACCGGCGATCCGGCCGCGGCCGGCCCCCGATCCCGACGAGTTCCTGCCCACGACCTGGGCGACCTGACCCGGCGGTCGTGAGTGAGTAACAGTGTTCTAACACTGTTATTCACTCACGACCTGCCGCGGCAGACTGCTCAGCGGGCGGCTTCGACCAGCCGGGCCAGGCGGTCGGCCAGCCAGGCGCCGTTGGCCGGCGTGATCATCACCCAGGCCTCGCCGGCCACGTTTTCCGGCGTCACCGCGTAGCGCCCGGCCGCCGTGTCGAACCAGGCCAGGACCGGGGTGCGGCCGGCCGGGCCGGTGGCCGCCAGCTGGCCCGCCGCGTACCGCTCCGCCGTCACCAGGGTCGCCAGCGGACGGACCGCGCGGCCGCTGATCCCGGCCGCGCCCAAGGCCCGCTCGAACGCGTCGTACCCGCTGCGCGCGTACGCGTCCATCGCCGCCGAGTACGTCGCGCGGGGGAGCCGGAGCTGGTCGCCCGGACCCGCCTCGACGTCGCCGAGCATCCGGGCCACCGCGGGGACCAGGTCGGCCGGGCGCAGCGGCTCCAGCACCAGGTCGCGCTCGTCCAGCACCGCGAGCACCCCGGCCGCGTCGCGCACCGCCGCGAGCAGCCGCCACGGCGCTTCGCCCAGCACCAGCGCGTCGACGCTCAGCGACGGCGCACCCAGCAGCACGAACAGGTCCGCCAGTCCCGGGTCGACGTCGTCGCCGTCGGTGAGACCCGCTTCCGCCAGACCGGCGAAGACGCGGACGCCCAGGTCGTCGCGTTCGGCGTGGGTGGCGCCGTGCGCCGGCACGTCGAACGGGTACGGCGGCGGCCCGCCCGGCCCCAGATCCGCCCAGAGGAGATCGAATTCCAGATGCGACAGGATCACTCCGGCCGTCGTCGCGGTGCGCCGCGCCATGGTCCCCCTTCCTGTGGTGGGCGGCCGCCATCAGGCACGATGGTGCCGATGGCCGAGCCGCCCCCGATGGACGTCCCCGCGAGCGGGTACCTCGTCGTCCGCGCTTCCGGGGCCGCGGCCGCGCGCGCGGCGATCCTCGGCGGCAGCAGCGACCCCGAGGGCATCCAGCTGCTGCTGCGCTGTCCCGTCCCGCGTGCGGTGGCCGAGTCGGGTGCAAAGCTCACGTACGCCGACGCGACGCTGCACCTCCTGCCGTCCGGCGTGGTGATGCTGACCGTCGCCGCGGCGAAGCTGTCCATTTCGTTCGCCGACCTGCGGCCGCTGATGTTCCGGCCGGTCGAGGTCGACGCGCCGTTGCGGTCGCTGTTCGCCGGCGCGTTGGCGCACGTCCTGGCGGCCGGCCCGCGCCTCGACCCGCACGGGCTGGCCCACCACCTGCTGGGCCTGGCCGAACTGGTGCTGCGCAGCGCTTTGCGGGTCGAGCTCGACCGCGTCGATGCTTTGGCGGCGCGAAGGCGTGAAGCCCTGGAGTACATGCGCGCGCACCTCGGCGAGCAGTCGCTCAGCGCGGACAAGATCGCCGAAGCGCTGTACATCTCGCGCCGGCGGCTGTACCAGCTCTTCGACGACGGCCAGGGTGTCTCCGAACGGCTGAAGGGCCTGCGGGTCGAGCGCGCGAAGGCGTTGCTGGCCGACCCGGCGAAGGCGGCGCGGGGGATCGCGGAGATCGCGCGGGACTGCGGGTTCACCAGCGCCCCGCACTTTTCGCGGACGTTCCGCCGCGCGACGGGCCGGACCCCGCGCGAGTTCCGGGAGCAGGCGCTGCGGGGGTGAGGTCGACGCCGGCGACGAGCGTCCCGGCCAGGCCGGCGACCTCCAGCCAGCCGCGGCCACCGGGGGAGTGCAGGGTGAACACGGCCGCGCGCGGGCGATCCGGATCGAGGACGACGGCCTGCAGCTGCGCGCCGGCCAGGCCGATCCGCTCGACGATCACCACCGGGTAGCCGCGGCCGGTCCGCGCGTGGCTGACCTCGCGGATGCCGGGGGTCGTGTCGGCGACGAAGTGGCCGAGGTCCGCGGCATCCTCGAGGGTGGTCTCCACCGCGACGACCCCGGCGATGAGCAACGCGGGATCGGCGTCGCGGTGCTCGACCAGGGCCAGCAACCCGGCGCGCTGGTCGTGGGCGATCTCCGCGCACTGGACGGCGGCCGCCTCCAGGCCGAGGTCGCGCGCGGCGTCGGGGCCGCGCAGGCGCGCCATCAGCGCGTGCAGCTCGGCCGTGGTGCGCTCGACCGAGTCCAGGCTCACCGGGGTGATCCCCGGAACGGCGGGCAGTTTCACCGGCCACCCAGCGCCGCGGCGAACGCGCCGACCGCGCCCGGCGGCGGCGTCACCGGCACGACGGGGGTCTTCGCGACGGTCACCCCCAGCTCGCGGCCGATGGCCGAGAACGTCTCCAGCTGTGCGGTCACGCCACGAAAATCCGGGGCGCTTGGCAGGGGAGCGCCGTCGCCCAGGGCTCGGAGCCGATCGGCGACGCGGGCTGCTTCCGTTGTGTGGGCGCGTTCCAGCTCGCGGGCTTCAGCGAGGACGCGGTCGAGGTCGTCTTGTTTCGCGGCGAGCCGAGCGCGGGCGGCGGTGAGGTTCGGTTGGGTGGCGGGGGAGAACTGGGCTTCGGTTTCGGCTTGGTCGACGTCGTCCTGGGCGGTGGTCACGGCCTGGCGTGCGGCGGTGGCCTGGCGGTCGAGGTCCTCGGCGCGGCGGTGGTGGGCGACGAGGGTGCCGGCCCAGTCGTCGAGGATCGCGGCGGTCGCGCGCAGGGCCTCCGGGACGGCGGCGAGGCCGGTCGCGGCTCGTCCGGCGCGGTCGGCGAGTGCCTGGGCGGATCGGCCGGCCCACTCTGGGATTTCGCCCGGGGAAGGGACTTCGTCGAGGCTTGCCGCCGCGGCGGCGCATTGCCGAGCCGCTTCGGCCACGGCGTCGGGACGGCCGGGGACCGGGTCGAAGCCGAGGCCGCGGAACTCAGCCATCGGCTCGGCCCAGCTCGTCGGCCGCTGCCGCGTCCGTTGTCCGGTAGGCCTTCGCAGCCGCGCGGACGCTGCCCGCCGCCGTCGCGAAGTCCGTTTCCACCGCCCGTATCCTGCCCGACCACTCGCCGGTCAGCGCGGCGAGCGCACTCGACACCGACAGCGGGCCCAGCTCACCGGAAGCCGCCGACTCGAGCTGGGCCGCCGCCGCGGCGTACTCCTCCGCCGTGTCGTCGAGCCGCAGTGCCAAGGCGTCGAGCGCCGCCGGGTCCGCGTGGAAGCCGGTCATTCGCCGAACACCGGGGGATAGGCCGGGGGCAGGTCGTCGAGCAGGTCGTAGCCGTCGGCGTACTTGTCGCGGTGCTCGGTGTCCTCCTCACGGCGGGTGCCCTGGCCCGGCGGGTACATGCCGTACCCGGTGCCCGTGCCGCGACCGCTCGCCGCTCCCGGTCCGAAACCCGATGCCGCGGCCCCGAAGCGTCCGGCACCGGCCCGTCCGCCTTCGCCCAGCGAACCCGCAGAACCGCCGGAGCCGCCGGGGCCGACAAAGCCGGCGAAACCCGGTCCGGACGCGGTCCCCGGCCCGGCCGCGCCGATCACCCCGTCGACGCCGGGCAGCACGCCGGCTCCCGTGAACGCGGGCGGCAACGCGGACGCGGTCGACGTCGAGTCGTCCGGCACCCGGTCCGGCGCCTCGCCGGGGCCGTGGTCCGGGCGGGCGTCCGGGGCGTGCTCGAGCGGCGGGTCCTGGACCACCGGCGCGTAAGGCACGCGCGGAACGACCACATCCGAACCGGCCGCGCTCACCTGCGGCGCCGTATCGAACGCCGGCGGCAGGCGGTGGCGGACGTCGTGGCTCGCGCTCTCGTACTGCTCCATCACGCGGACGGCCTCGGCCTTGGCGTCGTCCGCCTGCTTCTTCGTCGGCAGCTTGTCGTCGAGCAGCTCGTCCAGCATGTACGTGCCTTCGGGCCCGTCGAGCCGCTTGACCGCGTACCCCTCCTTGAACCAGCGTTCGGCCCAGTAGTGCACCGGTTCCGGCATCTTCCGCCGGGCTTCGCCGATCGCGGAGGTGTAGGTGTCGAGGCCGTCGCCGATGTGCCGGGCGTTCTCGCCCGCCGTGCTCGCCCAGCCGGTCAGGCGCTGGACGGAGTCCGCGGCTTGGGCCGCCGACGGCCCGCGCCACGACAGCAGCAGCTTCTGCACCAGCGTGTGGACGTCGCCGGTGGCCGTGTCGACGCTCCGGGCGAGTTCGGCCCACCGGTGGGCCTGCTCGCCGAGCCGCGGCGGGTCGGCCGACTGGACCATGTCCCACAGCTCGCGGTGGTCGTAGCTGTCCCAGTTGATCTTGCCGAACGCGTCTTCGCGGTCGTTCACGGCTTTCTCGCGCCGCACCCGCCGCGCCTTGGCCTTCTCGCGCGCGGTCGGCTCGTGGTGCGTGGAGTGGAACTCAGGCATCGCGCTCACCCGCCCGCAGCGCCGCGGCGGCCTCCTCGTCGTTGCTCCGGTGCGACGCCGCGACGGCGTCCAGCGCCTGCCGCAGCGAGGCGAGCTCACCGAGGTACGACTCCAGCGCGGCCTGCACGCCGCCGGCCTCGGCGCCGCCGCGCAGCCCGAACGAGCGGCGCATCCAGTGCGAGACCGGCCCGTTGCCGTCGGCCAGCGGCGCGCCCAGCTCGCGGGCGCTTTCGAGGTAACCGGAGAGCTCCTGGTGACGGGCGTCGAGGGCGTTCTTGGCGGCGTCGATCTCGGCGTAGTCCAGCTCGAGGACGTCGGTGCCGTCGGCGACCAGCGCGGCCGCGCCGGTGCCCTGCGGCTTCGCGACACCGGAGGCACGCTCCCTCGGTTCGTCCTTGCCCTGCTGGTGCTCGGCACGCAGCTGCCGCCGCGCGTCGGCCTCGTCGCGCACAGTCGCCATGAAGGTCCTTCCCTCGCCACCCAGGCGTCCATCCTGGCCAATGCCCGCCGCGATGAGAAGAGAACCCCACCCGGGTGCACGGGTGGACACGAAGACTGCACGGGCGGATAGGGCAGGATGCCCGGATGATCCCGCGCCGTGCGTTCGGAGCCGTTCTCGCCGCCCTCACCGGGCTCGTCGTGCTCGCCGGGCCGGCCTCGGCCCACACCGAGCTGGAGTCCAGCTCACCCGCCGAAGGTGCCACGCTCGCGGCCGCGCCGGCGGAGGTCCGGCTGACCTTCGGCGAACCCGTCACGCTGCCGCCGGAGGCCGTGAAGGTCACCGGGCGCGACGGCACCGCCTGGAAGATCGGCACGCCGGCGGTGGCCGGCGCCGTCGTGACCGCGCCGGTGACCCCATCCGGACCGGCCCAGGCCTACACACTGACCTGGAAGGTGATCGCGAAGGACGGCGACAACCTCACCGGCACCGTGCACTTCACCCTCGCGGGCGCGGCTTCCAGCTCGGCGGCGCCGGCGTCGTCCGTGCAAGAGCAGGCCCAGGCGCAGGCGCCCACCGCCCCGACCGCGGTGGACACCAGCGGCATCCCCGGCTGGATCTGGATCGTGGTCGCCGTCGTCGGGCTGCTCGCGGTGATCATCGTCGGCCTGCGCCAGATGAAGGGCCGCGGGAAGGACTGAGCTAGTCGTCCCGCGGGACCGTCACGACCCAGCGTTCGGGACGGCGGCGCAGGTAGCCCCACCAGTACAGCGCCGACACCACCAGGATTCCGGCGGTGATGCCGAGGTCGAGTGCGCTCTGCTCCACCAGGACGTAGGCCAGCGCCGCGACGGCGAGCACCGGCACCACCGGCCAGGCCGGCATGCGCCACACGTGCGGCTTCCGGTGCGCCGCCCGGCGGGCGCGCAACGCGGCGGCCGCGACGCTCAGGTAGAGCGCGACGACGGCGACCCCGGTGACGCCGCTGAGCGTGTCCACCGGCACGAAGCAGAGGACGGCTTCGGACAGCCCGACCACGAGCGTCGCGACCCAGGGTGCGCCGAACCGCTCGCTCACCACGCTCATCGCGCGGTTCACCGGCGCCGGCCAGGCCTGGTCTCGCGCGGAGGCGTAGAGCACGCGCGAGTTCTGGATGACCATGACGATCACCGCGTTCACGATCGCCGCCGCGATGCAGAGGCTGATCGCGGCGCCGACGCCCGCGTTGCTCCAGCCGGTGACCAGCGCGGTGAGGTCGACGCCGGCGAGCGCGGCCGCGTCCGGCACCGCGAGGGTGACCGCGACGACCGGGACGAGGATGACCAGGGCGCTGATGCCGAGTGTCCAGAACACCGTCCGCGCAACGGTCTTGCGCGGCTCGCGCATTTCCTCGGCGAGGTAGACGGCGGTGCTGAAGCCCTGGACGACGAACAGCGCGACGGCGAGCCCGGCGACGACGGCGATCAGGCCGATCCCGCTCGTGCCGAGGCTCGGTGTGACCAGCACGGCCGGACTCTGCGTGGTGTGGGTGAACCCGAGCAGCGACACGACGAAGATCGCGACGATCTCGATGACCAGGAAGATCCCGGTGATCCAGGCGTTGGAGCGCAGGTTCAGCAGGCCCATCACGGTGGACGCGAGCATCACGAGCGCCCCGGCGACCGACGGGTTGATGTCCGCGACCGCGGCGACGTAGTCCGCGACCCCGATCGCGATGATCGGCGGCACCACGAGGATGACGATGAACGACAGCATGAACGTCAGCCAGCCGGCGAAGCGGTTCGCCACCGTCGTCACCATCGCGTACTCGCCGCCGGCGCTCGGCACCAGCGTGCCGAGTTCGGAGTAGCAGAACGCGATCCCGACGCAGAGCAGCACCGCGAGGGCGATGGCGAGCGCGGTGCCGGTGCCGAGGTCGGCGAAGAGCGGGGGCACGAGGACGAACAGCGACGAAGCCGGCGTCACGCAGCTGAGCGTCAACAGGGTGCCGCCGCCGACGCCGATGGACCGCGTCAGCGTGCGGGGTCCGGCGGGCGTGGTGGCGGTGGCGGCTTCGGACGGGGCGGGAGTGCGGGGCATGGGCGTTCCCTCCGGCCGGGGGCAAGGTGCGACGGATGGAACAGCACCGATTCGGTGTTGTCAACGCCCTGAAGACGACCGATTTCGTTGTTCGACTCCCTTTGCGCCTTCGGATTTAGTCACCCACTGTGACTACCTGGTCGCGTTTGCCCTGTGTCGCCCGCGTCGGGGATGATCCGGGGCGTGAGCAGCCAGGACACTCCCAGCCGGCCCGCGCCGCCGGTGCTCGACGACATCTCGCGGCAGATCATCGCGCAGCTGCAGGAGGACGGCCGGCGCGCGTACGCGACGATCGGCAAGGCGGTCGGCCTGTCGGAGGCCGCCGTCCGGCAGCGGGTGCAGCGGCTGTCCGACTCCGGCGTCATCCAGATCGTCGCCGTCTCGGATCCCTTGCAGGTCGGGCTGTTCCGGCAGGCGATGATCGCGATCACCGTCGAGGGACCCCTCGAACCGGTCGGCGACGCACTGGCCGAGATGGACGAAATCGCGTACGTGATCCTCTGCGCCGGGCGCTACGACCTGCTCTGCGAGGCCGTCTGCGCGGACGACGAGGCGTTGCTTCAGCTGATCTCGACGCGGATCCGTGCGCTGCCGGGCGTCCGGCACGCGGAGGTGATGGTCTACCTCAAGCTGCGGAAACAGACCTATCAGTGGGGCTCTCGCTGACGGTGACGACTAAATCCGAAGCTAACACGCCTGAGATGCCCATGAATTAGTCGAGTGGATTCGTCTGGACGACTGAATCGCTTGCTTTGGCGGCTCGGCGCGTGCGATAACCGAGGTATGACCACTACCGCCGACCTTGCCGAGAAGGCCCGCAGCAACCTCTGGATGCACTTCACTCGCCACTCTGCCTTCGACGAGACCGACGTCCCGGTGATCGTGCGCGGCGAGGGTGCCTACATCTGGGACGCCCGCGGGAAGCGCTACCTGGACGGGCTCGCCGGCCTGTTCGCGGTCCAGGTCGGCCACGGCCGCGAGGAGCTCGCCGAGGCCGCCGCGCGGCAGACGAAGCAGCTCGCGTACTTCCCGCTCTGGGGCCACGCGCACCCGACGGCGATCGAGCTGGCCTCCCGGTTGGCCGACGCGGCTCCCGGCGACCTGAACCGCGTGTTCTTCACCGTGAGCGGCGGCGAATCGGTCGAAACGGCGTGGAAACTCGCGAAGCAGTACTTCAAGCTCGTCGGGAAACCCATCAAGCACAAGGTGATCAGCCGCGCGCTGGCCTACCACGGGACGTCGCAGGGGGCGTTGTCGATCACCGGCATCCCCGGCGCGAAAGCCGACTTCGAGCCGCTGGTGCCGAGCACCCTGCGCGTGCCGAACACGAACTTCTACCGCGCGCCCGAGCACGCCGACGACTACGAGGCCTACGGGCGCTGGGCCGCCGACCAAATCGAGCAGGCCATCGAGTTCGAGGGCGCGGACACGGTCGCCGCGGTGTTCCTCGAACCGGTGCAGAACACCGGTGGCTGTTTCGTGCCGCCGCCGGGCTACTTCGCCCGGGTGCGGGAAATCTGCGACAAGCGCGACGTGCTGCTGGTGTCCGACGAGGTGATCTGCGCGTTCGGCCGCGTCGGGTACGACTTCGCCGCCAAGCGCTACGGCTACCAGCCCGACATCATCACGACCGCGAAGGGCCTGACGTCCGGGTACGCGCCGCTGGGTGCCGTGCTGGCTTCCGAGCGATTGATGGAACCGTTCACCCGTGGTGCGACGACGTTCATGCACGGCTCGACCTACGGCGGGCACCCGGTGTCGTGCGCGGTCGCGTTGGCGAACCTCGACCTGATGGCCCGGGAAGGTCTGTACGACCACGTGCTTTCCCGGGAGGACTCCTTCCGGTCCACTTTGGACAAGCTGACCGACCTGCCGATCGTCGGGGACGTCCGGGGGGCCGGGTTCTTCTACGGCATCGAGCTGGTGAAGGACAAGGCGACCAAGGAGACGTTCAGCGCCGCGGAATCCGAGCGGGTGCTGCGCGGGTTCCTGTCCGACGCGTTGTTCGAGGCCGGGCTGTACTGCCGCGCCGATGACCGGGCCGAGCCGGTGGTGCAGCTTTCGCCGCCGTTGATCTGTGACCAGCGGGAGTTCGACGAGATGGAGCAGATCCTGCGGGACACGCTGACCCAGGCGTGGAAAATGCTGTAGGTGCGCCTCCGGCTCCCGGTATCCACGCTAGCGGAGGGCACCGACAGTTCCGGCCCGGCGTGGGAACCGGTGTGGCGGTGGAGCGCGTTCCCCACGGTGCGGCCGGCGCCGGCGTTGGCCCGAAAGGGCGGGGAATCGCGCGTTCCCCGCCCTCGCGCGGGTTTCTGGGTACCGTGGAGCGCAGGGAGGACCGGGGGGAGCGGCCGGTGACCGGGCCGCCCGCGTCCGCGCCGACCGGCCGCGCACCCGGGAGGAGACCCCGATGACCACGGCCACCCCGCGCCTGCCGTTCGAGCGGCCGAACGTCCTGGAGATCGCTCCGCTCTTCGAGGTGCTGCGCCGGCAGGGCCCGGTCGTGCCGGTGACCACCCCGACCGGCGACCCGGCCTGGCTGGTCACCGGGTTCGAGGAGGTCCGCGCGGTGTTCACCGACCCGCGCTTCGGCCGGTCGCACCCCGCGCCGGAAACCGCGTCGGCGCTGTCGGACGCGGCGATCCTCAGCCGGCCGCAGGGCGACCACGAAACCGAGCACGTCGAGCACGCGCGGATGCGGAAAATGCTCGTGCCCGCCTTCTCGGCCAACCGGATCCGGCGGCTCGCCGGTCACGTCCAGGAGCTGGCCGACGGCTGCTTCGCCGCCATGGAGCGCGCCCGGCCCGCGGACGGGCCCGTCGACCTGCACGAACACCTGTCGTTCCCGCTGCCGGTGCTGGTGATCTGCGAGCTGCTCGGCGTTCCCTACGAAGACCGCGACACGTTCCGCGTGCTGTCCGAGCGGATGGGCCGGATGGACATCGGCTCCGGCGCCGAAGCGGCCCTCGACGAGTTCGCGGCCTACATGGGCCGGCTGGCCGAGGTCAAGCGGCGCTCACCTGGCCAGGACGTCGTCTCGGACATGGTGCGCGCGCAGGCCGAAGACCCCGCGTTCACCGACGACGACCTCGCCCGGCTGGCCGCCGGCCTGCTGTTCGCCGGTCATGAGACGACGTCCAACCGGATCGACCTCGGCGTCCTGTACCTGCTCACCGACCTCGCGCGGCGCGACGCGCTGGCCGCCGACCCTGAGGGCCGGACGCACGGCGTCGTCGAGGAGATCCTGCGGCTGTCCGCGCCGGGCGGGCTCGGGGTGCTGCGGTACGCGCACGACGACGTCGAGCTCGGCGGGGTCACCGTCGCCCGGGGCGACGCGGTCGTCCTCTCGCTGGCGGCGGCCAACCGGGATTCGTCGGTGTTCCCCGCCGCCGCGGAATTCGACCCCGGGCGCAAGCCGAACTCGCACGTGGCGTTCGCTTACGGCGGCTGGTTCTGCATCGGCGCGAGTCTCGCCCGCACGGAACTGCGCGTCGTGTTCGGCTCGCTGTTCCGCCGGTTCCCGGGACTGCGGCTCGCGGTGCCGGTCGATGAGCTGGAGGTCCGGACGAACCGGGTCACCGGGGGAGTGGACCGCGTGCCGGTCCTCTGGTAGACCTGCGGCGGCCACGACAGGAGGAAAACGTGACCCTGTGGGACAAACTCGCGATGGACGACAAGCTCGTCAAGGTGCTGAAGGAGATCCCTCCAGGCCCGGACGCGTCCGAGTTCGGCCCGGCCTACGTCACGATCCACCAGCTGGCCGTCGAGCTGGACCAGCGGTTTCCCGAGGTGCGCAGGCAGCTGGACGTGCCCCTCGGCGGCGGCTCGAACCGGCACACGGGCCTGGTGGAGCTGCTGGGCAAGGAACTGGTCGAGAAGATCAAGCGCTACGGCGACGTGTACCCGATCGAAGCGGCGCAGCTGTCTTCGGTGCGGTTCCGCGAGCTGCGGCTGCGCGGCCCGGGCGGCCGTGACCTGGTGGGCGCGTCGCGGACCGACCTGCCGCTGATCCGCCTGCGGCCCAAGGATTGACCGTGCTGCCACCGCCGCCGGTCCGGGTCCTGGTGGCCGAACGCGACCCGGCGGTGCGGGCCCGCCTGGGCTCCCTGCTGGCCGAGGCCGACGGCATCGAGCTGATCGGCACGGCGTCCGACGCGTCGGCGGCCCGCGCGACCCTCCGCAGCCGGCTGCCGGACGTGGTGCTGCTGGACCTGCGGCTGGGCTCGCTGGGGCCGGTGTTCCGCCGCCCGGCGGTGCTGGCGCTGGTGACGTTCGACTCCGACGCGGGGATCCTCCGGGCGCTGCGCGACGGGGCTTCGGGGTACCTGCTGCGCTCGGCCCGCCGCAACGAGCTGATCAAGGTGGTCCGGCTGGCGGCGGACGGGCACGTGGTGCTCTCACCGGACGCGTCCCGCCGGTTGGTGTCCGCGGCGACGCGGTTGTCCGGGCCGCGGGACGAGCGCTTGGCCGGGGTGGACCGGTTGTCCCTGCGGGAGCGCGAGGTGCTGGTCGGGGTCGGGTCCGCGCTGACGAACGCCGAGATCGCGACGCGGCTCGGTGTGGGGGAGCCGGCGGTGCGGGAGCTGGTGGCTCAGGTGGTGCGGAAACTGGGGTGCGCGCACCGGACCGAGGCCGGGTTGCTGGCTTACGAGCGGGGACTGTGCCGACCGGGTACCGAACGGCCGTGAAGGCCTCCTTACCGGCCATAAGAGCCGGTAAGGAGGCCTTCACGGACTTCAGAAGCCGGTCAGGCCGTTCGGGACCCCCACTCCGGTCGGGGCGTCGTAGCCCGGACCGGCCACGCACAGGTAGTCGTCGCCGCACTTCTTCCCGGCGCCCGACGGGTCGTTGTTGCCCGCCGTGACGTCGACGAACCGGGACGCGTGCGCGTAGATCGTCGATGGCCGGGTCGCGCCCGCCTGACCCGAGCGGCCGATCAGGCCCGCGATGTACGGGGCCGACGCGCTGGTGCCGTTCGCCGGGAGCCAGCCGCCCGCGTCCGTGTAGTGGATCGCGATGTCCTCCGCCGCCGACGCGAGGTCCGCGACCGTTCGCTTGCCGCAGTGGGTGTCCTTCTGCCACGACGGCTTCGCGATGTACGCCGAGCAGCCGCTGCCGCCGTACTGCCACGCGGACTCCGCCCAACCGCGGGGCGAGGACGGGTCGCGGGCCAATGCTGTCCCGCCGACCGCGACCGTGGTGGCCAGGACCGCCGGGTAGCTCGCCGCCGTGAAGCCCGCGTCACCCGAGGACGCCACCACCGTCACGCCCGGGTGCTGGTAGTGGCTCGCGAAGGCCAGCGGTGCGCCGCTTTCCCGCGCGCCGTAGCTGTTCGACACCACCTTCGTTCCCAGCCGGACCGCGGTGTCCTCCGTCTCCGCCAGATCGGCGAACCCGGGTGTGTTGCCTTCGACGACCAGGAGACGGCACGACGGGCAGGCCGCCGACACCATCGAGACGTCCAAAGTGGACTCCATGGCCCAGCCGAAGCTCGCTTCGGGGAGGGGAGCGGACAGACCCTGCTGGTTCACCTTGCGGAAGCAGCCGTTCGCCGTCGTGCAGGGTGGCAGGCCGTACTGCGCCCGGTAGGCCGCGAGGTCCGCCTCCAGGTTCGGTGCGTCGTAGGCGATCGAGATGCCGACGAGCGTGTCCGGCCCCGCCTCGGCCGGCAGCCGGTACGCCGACGCCAGGTCGTCGGCACCCCAGCCGGCCGGGCCGTCGGCCAAGGCGCGCACCGCACCCGGCGTGTACGTGGTGAGGCAGCGCAGCAGGCCTGGACCCGCGTCGGGACACGCTGCCCGCGGTGCCGGTGCGGCGGACGCGGCCGGGGCGAAGACACCCACGGCGACCACTACGGCGCTCAGCACGCCGATGATCGATCTGTGCACAGTGGACCTTCCCCTCAGGACGAATAGACGTGGTAGGCGGCGGTGATCGACTCGGCCACGGTCGCCCCGGCCGCGTCGGCGGCCGTGACGCGCAAGGAGACGTCCATGCCTCGGTACGCGTCCGTGGTCGCGGTGAAGTCCGCGTGGAAGACGCCGCCCCCGCGTGGGGTGACCGTCGCGTCCTGCCAGGTCGTGCCGTCGGTCGAGTACTGCACCGTCGCGGCCGTCACCGGAGAGTCCGCACTCTGCTGCAGGTGCCCGACCGTGAGGTCCAGGCCCTGGCGACCCGACGGCGTCGAGCCGTCCGGCCGCAGGCCGCCGACCGCGTACCCCAGGGTCAGCATCGGCTCGGCCGCGCACGCCCGATCCCGGCCGTCCGAGCCGCGCGCGCAGTACAGCGCCGGCGGGAGCGTCGCGCCCTCGACGTGCTGGGACTTCCACGTCCAGGCCGTGTGGGTGGCCGTGCTCTGGTGGTACATCGGGCCGGTGCGGCCCGCGTCGATCGTGAGCCCCAGGGTCGACGGCCCGGCCGCGACCTCCTGCTCCAGCGCCAGTTCGCTCCATCCCACCGGGCTGCCCTCGGCGATCGTCGCGCCGTCCTGGGTCAGCGTGTAGTGCCCGGTCATCGTGTCCGTCGCCTCGCCGGAGAAGCCGAACCCGGTGTGCCCGGGCTGGTTGTCGCTGAACGGCGTGATCGACAGCCGCAGCAGGTCGCCGGCGCGCGTCGCGGCCGGGATCTCCGGCGCGCTGCCGTCGGACAGCGGCAGCAGCGCCACGCCACCCGCCGGGTGCAGCGGGAACTTGTTCCAGTCCTCCGTGACCGTCGTGCCGCCGGTGTAGGCGTGGAACGGCTCGTACTGGCCCCCGGCCCACGCCGGGAACGGACCGGGCACGACGTACTTCGAGAATCCGCCGAACCAGCGCAGGTCCGGCCCGGCCGAGATGTACTCGGTCTGCTTCCGGGGCGTCTCGATCAGGTGCGACGCCCGGCCGCTGCTGTCCTCGAAGGAAAACATCCCGCTGCGCTGCCGCCGCCCGAGCGTCGCGTACTCGCTGAAGTAGGTCGCGTCCACCGCGGCGACGTCCTTCGCCGTGACCACGTACCGCTGCTGCGGAATCGTACCGACGCTTGCCTTCTGGAGCACGTATTCGTACGGCGTGCCCGGCCCCGGCGGGGACACCAGCCTGCTGTACGGGTACGTCTGCAGCGCGCCGGTCCGGACCGGCGCTGCCGTCGGCGACACCGAGATCGGCACGCCGGGCCCGGCGTCGAAGTCGACCAGCAACGCTGGCCCGGTCCTCGCGGCCCGGCGGAACAGGAACCCGGTGTCGTCGAGCAACGCCGGCCGCGGCGTCACCCAGGTGACCTTGCTGGAGGCGCGTGAAGCGTCCACCCGCACCGTCTTGTCCGCCTTGACCGCGAATTCGGGCTGCGCGCTGAACCGCACCTCGGTCGGGTTGCCGTCGGCGTCGGCGGTCCAGAACAGGCCGAGCGCGCTGTAGTTGCCGTCCGGCGCGCTGAACTTCGCCGTGCCGCCCGCGAAGTGGTTGACGTTCTCGTTCGGGTCGAGCAGGTTGCCGTCGTCGGTGTTGTACAGGAACGCGACGCCGGTGTCGGCCGGTTTGCCCGCGATGTCGTTGGCGTCGACCGACACCGTGCGCAGCACCGAGCGGGGCTGGGCAGCCCGCCGCTCCGGCGCCCCCGAGAGCGCGAAGTTCTTACCCCCGGCGAAGAGCCCCTGACCCCCGAAGTGGCCCCTCGCGTTGTCTTCCTTGAACTGCTTCGCCAAAGCGGCGCCGAACGTCGCCGGGTCGACCGGGACCGAAGCACCGGCCAGGAGCGCCTGGACGTCGAACAGGCTCAGGTCCAGGCCGCGCCCCAGGTAGGGGAGCGCGGTGCCGGGAACCTCGTAGTCGCGTTCGCCCAGCCGCAGGTGGACCAGCGCCCGTGCCATGCCCTTCTCGGCGACAGGCTGGACGTCGTACAGGGACCGGCCGTCCGGCGTGGTCCGGACGGTGACCCGGTCACCGGTGGGCAGGGTGGCGGTGGCCGCTGTTGTCGCGGCCACCGCGGACGGCGGGGCGAGCCCGGTCAGTCCCGCCGAACCGGCGAGCAGGACCGCGAACACCGAAAGTCTTCTTCGCACTGGCTCCTCCGTGTGGTTGTTGATCACCACTACGACGAGCCAGACGCCGGACCCGTTGAGTCCGGTTCTCGATCTTCCGGAAGTTACCTCGATCGGGTCAACGACCGAGAGTCAGGAATGGGCCGCGGGCACCGGCCGCGCGACGCCGAAACCGCCGTACGGACCGGCTTTCGCGCGCTTGCGGACCTCGTCGAAGTGCCGGTGCACGGCTTCGGCCGCGGCGTCGGCGTCGCGCAGCAGGAGCGCGTCGACGATGACCTGGTGCCGTTTCGCGGTGGCCGTCGGCGACGACGCCGGCCCGCCCAGCTCGCTTTCCGCGATCCGGTAGACGTCCCAGAACAGTCCGGTGAGCTCGCGCGCGAGGTCGAACCCGGCCTCGGCGCAGATGAGGTCGTGGAACTCGCGGTCGGCCTCCGCCGCGTCGGGACCCTTGCGCTTCATCCGCGCGACGCACGCCTGCAGCTCTTCGACCAGGCCGGGCCGGTGGTCGGTGGCGACGCGGCGGGTCAGCTCGGTCTCGAGCATCTCCCGCACCTCGAGCAGGTCGCGCAGCCGTCCGACGTCGGTGGCGCCGCGGGCGCGGGTGCGGAAGAGCAGCCAGGTCTGCAGCGACTCCGACCCGGCGGAGCCGACGAACGTGCCGTAGCCGTGGCGGATCTCGACGATGCCGAGGGCCTGCAGGGCCTTGATCGCCTCGCGGATGGAGTTGCGGCTGACGCCGATGTCGTCCATCAGGCTCAGCTCGGTGGGCATGGGTGCGCCCGGCGAGAGCTCCCGCTCGACGATCAGGTCGATGATGCGCTTGGTGATCTCTTCGCTGCGCTGCGGACGGGCCACTGCTGTCCTCCCCGGATGCGTCGTGAGAGGACATCCTACGTCATACGTCCAGAAGGGTTGACCGGCACGCGAACGCATCCTAGGCTCACGCCGGTCATAGGACGTCCCATGTCCTACCGTTCGAGGCCCGCAGGAGACAGCGATGTCCCAGAGCCCGTCGCTCAGCCGCCGCCAGTTGCTGCGCTACACCACCTTCGCCGGGGCGGCTTTGGCGTTCCCGACCGTGCTCGCCGCGTGCGGCGGACCGGCGTCCACCAACAAGACCGGCAGTTCGGCGGGCTCGCTGACCGCCGTCATCGGCTACGGCAACAACCAGACGTGGGACCCGCTGCAGACCGCGTCCGCGTTCTCGATGGCCGCGATCCTGCACTGCTACGAGTCCCTCGTGGAGGGTGACCCGATCACCCGCGCGCCCTTCCCCGGCCTGGCGAAGGCGCTGCCGGCCGACGTCAGCGGCACGAGCCTGAAGTTCGAGCTCCGCGACGGCGCGAAGTGGCACGACGGCCGGCCGGTGACGGCCGACGACGTCGTCTTCACCTACGCCCGCGCGCTCGACGAGAAGGAGAACGTGCTGATCCACAGCTTCTTCTCGCACTGGCTGCAAGAGGTTCGCAAGACCGGCGACCGCTCGGTCGAGTTCGTCCTCAAGTTCCCCTTCCCGTACGCGCTGCAGCGGATCCAGTGCTGCAAGATCGTCCCGAAGCACGTCTACGACGGCAAGTGGGACGACGCCAAGGGGGGCAAGGTCGTCGGCTCCGGCCCGTACAAGGTCGTCGAGCAGGCACCGCTGTCCCACACCAGCTTCGAGAAGTTCGCCGACTACAACGGCCCGCGCCCGGCGGCCTACGACAAGATGCTGTGGAAGTCCATCGTGGACTCCGCCCCGCGCGTCGCCGCGATCTCCGGCGCCACGCCGGACGCGCAGATCGCCGAGAACATCCCGGCCGCCAACGCCGACCAGCTCCGCAAGGCCGGCCGCACGGTCGAGTTCGCCGACGGCGGCAACAACCTCTTCCTGCTCTTCAACACCGCGCACAAGCCGTTCGACAGCAACCTCGTCCGGCAGGCGCTGCACTACGCCATCGACAAGCAGAAGATGATCGACATCGGGCTGAAGGGCGCCGGCTCGCCCGGCACGTCGTTCATCAACCCGAAGCTGCCGTCCTCGCAGCCGGCGTCGCAGGACTTCGTCTACAACCCCGAGAAGGCGAAGCAGCTGCTGCAGCAGGCCGGTGCCACCGGGCTGAAGGTCACGCTGTCCACGACGAACACCTCGCTCGTCGCCGACTGCGTCAAGGTGATCAAGGAGGGCTGGGACGCGATCGGCGTCCAGACCACTTTGGACTCCCAGGACACCAAGGCGCTGTTCTCCAAGCTGGACGCGGGCACCGACTTCCAGGTCGTCGCCACGACCAACAACCCGCTGCAGTTCGGCAACGACCCCGACCTGATGATCCGGTACTACTACGACGCCAAGTCCATCCTCACGAGCAAGTACGCCCGCTTCACCGGCCCCGACGCCCAGTCCCTGCTCACCCTGCAGGACCAGGCCGCGGCGGAGACCGACGAGGCCAAGCGGACCTCGTTGAACAAGCAACTGCTGGACCGGATCTCCGAGCAGGCCGTCATCTACCCGGTCGTGTTCACCCAGCTCGGCACGGCGTGGGACCCGAAGGCGATCTCCGGCGTGCGCGCCCAGGGTTACCCGGGCATCTACCTGAACCAGGCCAAGCCGGTCTAAGAGGAGAACATCCGTGGCCGTCGTCGTGCGGATGCTGCTCAGCCGCATCCTCGCCCTGATCCCGCTGCTGCTCGGCGTGATCCTGTTCGTGTTCATCGTGATGCGGTTCGCGCCGGTCGACCCGGCGCTGGCCGCGTTCGACGGCGCGAACGCCACCGCCGAGCAGCTGCAGCAGTTCCGGCTCGAGAACGGGCTGCTGGACCCGCTGCCGCTGCAGTACGTCCACTTCGTCTGGCACCTGGCCCAGGGTGACTTCGGCACCAGCGTGATCACCAAGCAGCCGGTCGGCGAGACCATCTCGACCGCGCTGCCGCTGACCGTCCAGCTCACCCTGCTCGGCCTGGTCATCGCGCTGGTGACGGCGTTGGTGCTCGGCGTGACGTCGGCGCTGTTCCGCGACCGCTGGCCGGACAAGGTGATCCGCGTGGTCACCCTGGCCGGGGTCGCCGCGCCGGCGTTCTGGGTGGCGCTGCTGCTCGTCCAGTGGCTGGCGGTCGGCCAGGGCCTGTTCCCGACCAGCGGCTACGTCAGCCCGGCCGACTCCTTCGGCGGCTGGCTGAACTCGCTGACGCTGCCCGCGGTCTCCCTGGCGCTGCCGGTGGCCGCGCAGCTGACGCGGGTGATCCGGACGTCGATGGTCGAGGAGCTGGACAAGGACTACGTCCGCACCGCGCGCGGCGGCGGCCTGCCGCCGGTGGTCGTGGTCGGGCGCAACGTGCTGCGCAACGCGCTGGTCACGCCGCTGACCGTGCTCGGCCTGCGGGTCGGCTACCTGCTGGGCGGCGCCGTCGTCATCGAGACGATGTTCGCGCTGCCGGGGATGGGACAGAACATGATCCAGGCCGTCACCGACGGCGACACCGCCAAGGTGCAGGGCTTCGTCATCACGATCGCGATCGGGTTCGTGCTGGTCAACCTGGTCGTCGACGTCCTGTACCTGATCGCGAACCCGCGCCTGCGGAGCCACGCGTGAAGCGCCTGCGCGCGGCCTGGCCCGCGCTCGCGATCCTCGGCGTCCTGCTCCTGGTCGCCGTGCTCGGCACGCTCGTCGCGACGCACAACCCGGACGCGCTGAGCACCGACACCGGCGGCCCGAGCGGCACGCACTGGTTCGGGACGGACACGTCGGGCCGGGACATCTTCTCCCGGCTCGTCGCCGGCACGCGCTGGTCGCTCGCCATCGGCCTGGGGGCGGTGGCGCTCGCGCTCGTGTCGGGGGCGGTGATCGGGGCGTTCGCCGCGACCTCGCACCGCCGGGTGGACGCCGTGGTCATGCGCGTGCTGGACGTCATCATGGCGTTCCCCGGTATCGCGCTGGCCGCGGTGCTCGTCGCGGTGTTCGGCCACGGCATCCTGGTCCTGATCCTGGCCATCGGGTTCCTCAACATGCCGCCGGTGGCGAGGGTGATCCGGGCGAACGTCCTGGCCCAGTACGGCGAGGACTACGTCGCGGCCGAACGCGTCATCGGGGCGAGGCGCTTCTTCGTGCTGACCCGGCACGTCGCGATCAACTGCGCCGCCCCGGTGCTCGTGTACTGCACGGTCACCGTGGCCGACGCGATCGTGTTCGAGGCGTCGCTGTCGTTCATCGGCGCCGGCATCCAGCCGCCGGACCCGTCCTGGGGCTCGGTGCTCGCCGACGGCAAGGACCTGGTGCTCACCGGCGGCTGGTGGGCGACGCTGTTCCCCGGCCTGCTCATCCTGGTCACGGTCCTCGCGCTCAACATCCTGTCGGAGCGCATCTCGGACGCCTGGGCGGCGCCGTCGGCCCGCGCCGTCAAGGCGGCCGAAGTCGCGAAGGCCGTCGCCAAGCGGGAAGACGCCGACACCGCGCCCGTCCTGCCGATCGCCGGCCTGCGGGAAGCGGGGGACCGGCTGGCCCGCACCGCTCGTTCGCTCGACCACCGCGAGACCGTCCTGGAAGTCGACCGGCTCCGGATCGCGTTCCCCGGCCGCCACGAAGGCGTCGACGTCGTCGACGGTGTGTCCTTCAGCGTCCGAGCCGGCGAAGTGCTCGGCCTGATCGGCGAGTCCGGCTGCGGCAAGACGCTCACCGCACTGTCGATCCTCGGCCTCGAGCCCGCGACCGCCCGCGTGTCCGGCCAGATCCGGTTCGCCCAGCGCGACCTCCTCGCGCTGCGCCCCGGCGGCCGCCGCCGCCACCTCGGCCACGACATCGCGATGATCTACCAGGACGCGCTCAGCTCCCTCAACCCGGCGATGACCATCCGCGCCCAGCTCAAGCAGTTCACCCGCCGCGGCGGCACCCGCACCCCGGCCGAGCTGCTGGAGCTGGTCAACCTCGACCCCGAACGGACGCTGCGCGCCTACCCGCACGAACTGTCGGGTGGCCAGCGTCAGCGTGTGCTGATCGCCATGGCGCTTTCACGGGACCCGAAGCTGATCGTCGCCGACGAGCCGACGACGGCTCTGGACGTCACCGTGCAAGCCCAGATCATGGCGCTGCTGCTGCGGCTGCAGGAGGAGCTCGGCTTCGCGCTCATCCTCGTCTCGCACGACCTCGCGCTGGTGTCCGAGATCGCCGACCGCGTCGTCGTCATGTACGGCGGGCAGGTCGCCGAGCTGGGCGCCACCGCCGA
Organism: Amycolatopsis sp. NPDC051371; assembly: GCF_040682155.1. Lineage (NCBI taxonomy): Bacteria > Bacillati > Actinomycetota > Actinomycetes > Pseudonocardiales > Pseudonocardiaceae > Amycolatopsis > Amycolatopsis sp. NPDC051371. The sequence continues at coordinate 46,230 of NZ_JBFBAG010000011.1, read as the reverse complement.
GGTCGTCGGCTCGCCCCGCCACCACTACACGCGCGGCCTCCTCAGCGCGGTGCTGTCGCTGGAAGAGAATGAGGCCCGGCTCACCCAGATCAAGGGCGTCGTCCCGGCCCCGGCCGAGTTCCCGGCCGGCTGCCGCTTCGCCGACCGCTGCCCGGCCGCGCGCGCCAAGTGCCACGAAGAAACCCCGGTCCGCTTCGGCGAGCCGGTCGACCACCTCGTCGCCTGCCACTTCCCGGCGGTCGACATCGCCCGCGAGAAGGAGGCGACGGCGTGAACCTCCTGGAACTCGACGGCGTCCACGTCGTGCACAAGATCCGCGGCCGCGGTCTCTTCGGCCACGCCAGCGTCTACGCCCTCACCGACGCCCACCTGGTCGTCAATCCCGGCGAGACGATCGGCGTCGTCGGCGAGTCCGGCTGCGGCAAGTCGACCCTGGCCAAGGTGATCGTCGGCCTGCAGCCCCCGACCGCGGGCACGGTCCGCTTTCGCGGGAAGCCCCTCGACGAGGGTTCCGGGCGGGAGGTCGGCATGGTCTTCCAGGACCCGTCGACCGCGCTGAACCGCCGCCTCGCCGTCGCCAAGATCATCCGCGATCCCCTCGACGTGCACCGCGTCGGGACGCCGGCCGAGCGCGACGACCGCGTCCGCGAGCTGATGTCGCTGGTCGGCCTGCCCGCCAGCGCCGCCGACGCGGTACCCGGCCAGCTCTCCGGCGGCCAGCGCCAGCGCGTCGCCATCGCGCGGGCCCTGGCCCTGCGGCCCGCGCTGCTGGTCGCCGACGAGCCGACGTCCGCCCTCGACGTCTCGGTCCGCGCCCAGATCCTCAACCTGCTGCTCGACCTGCGCGAACAGCTGGAGCTGGCGATGGTGTTCGTCTCCCACGACATCCAGACCGTCAAGAAGATGAGCGACCGGATCGTCACGATGTACCTCGGCCGGGTCGTCGAAGAAGCCCCGGCAACGGCGTTGCCGGACGAGGCCCGGCACCCGTACACGCGGGCCCTCTTCTCGGCGACGCCCAGCCTGCTTCACGCGGTCGAGCCGATCGTGCTCACCGGGCCGGTGCCGTCGGCGACGAACCCGCCGAGCGGCTGCCCGTTCCGCACCCGCTGCCCGAAGGCCACCGACGAGTGCGCCGCCGACCTGCCGCCGCTCGCCGCGGCCGAGGGCGGGCACACCTACCGCTGCATCCATCCCGAGATCCCTACCGGAGTGAGCGCCTGATGCCGAAGTTCGCCGGAATCGTCCCGCCGCTGTGCACGCCGTTCAACGACGACTTCAGCGTGGACACCGACTCGCTGCGGCGCCACGTCGAGGTCCAGCTCGACGCCGGCGTCCACGGCGTGTTCGTCCTCGGCTCCTCCAGCGAGGTCGCCTTCCTGCCCGACGCCCAGCGTCGCGTCGTCGTCGAAACGACGGTCGACCAGGTCGCCGGCCGCGTCCCGGTGCTCGTCGGCTGTATCGACATGACGACATTGCGGGTCGCCGAGCACATCAAGGCGGCCGAAGCCGCCGGGGCCGACGCCGTCGTCGTCACCGCGCCGTACTACACGCGGACCCACGTCGCCGAGGTCGACCGGCACTTCCGCCTGCTGCACGAGCGCACGGCGCTGCCGATCGTCGCCTACGACATCCCGGTCGCGGTGCACACGAAGCTCGACGGCGGGATGGTCCTCGACCTGGCCGCCGACGGCGTCATCGCCGGGCTGAAGGACTCCAGCGGCGACGAAGCCGCGTTCCGGGCCGTGCTGCTGGGCAAGCGCGACCGCGGCCTCGACACCTTCGCCGTGTTCACCGGGTCCGAGCTGGTCGTGGACGCGGCCCTGGCGATGGGCGCCGACGGCGCCGTCCCGGGCCTCGGCAACGTCGACCCGGTCGGGTACGTGCTCATCCACGACCACTTCAAGTCCGGCAACCTGGCCGCGGCCCGCCGCGAGCAGGAGCGGCTGCTGAAGCTGTTCTCGATCACGTCCGTGGCGCCGCCGAGCCGGATGGGCCGCGGTTCGGCCGGGCTAGGTGCCTTCAAGGCCGCGATGAAGATGCGCGGGTTCATCGACAACGCTGTCATGGCGCCGCCGCAGCTTCCCCTGGACGACGAGGAACTGCTGCGGATCAAGGAGAAGCTCGCCGAAGCGGGTCTGCTCTGATGCTCCACTACGGCGCCGACTACAACCCGGAGCACTGGCCCGACGAGGTCCGCCGGGAAGACCTCAAGCTGATGGCCGAAGCGGGCGTCACGATGGTGACGGCGGGGATCTACTCGTGGGCCGGCGTCGAACCGCGGCCGGGGGAGTACGACTTCGGCTGGTTCGACGACGTCATGGACGGCCTCGCCGGCGCGGGAGTCCAGGTCTGCCTGGCGACGATGACCGCGTCCCCGCCGCCGTGGCTGTCCCACGCGCACCCGGAGATCCTGCCGGTACGCGCTGACGGCGTCCGGCTGTCCCCGGGCGCCCGGCAGCAGTTCTGCCCGTCGAGCCCGGTGTACCGCTCGCACGCTTCGCGGCTGGTTTCCGAATTGGCGACGCGTTACGCGGGGCATCCGGCGCTCGCGATGTGGCACGTCGGCAACGAGTTCGGCTGTCACATCCGGGCGTGCTACTGCGATGAGTCGGCCTCGGATTTCCGTCGCTGGCTGCGTGAGCGTTACGAGACGATCGAGGCGCTCAACGCCGCCTGGACGACCACTTTCTGGGCGCAGCACTACTCTGCGTGGGACGAAATCCTGCCGCCGCGCGTCGCGCCGACGTTCCCCAACCCCGCGCAGCAGCTGGACTTCCACCGGTTCTCCTCCGACGCCTCACTCGGCTGTTTCCTGACAGAACAGGCCGTGCTGCGCCGGCTCACCCCGGACACGCCGATCACGACCAACTTCGTCGGCCTGGTGCAGAAAGCCCTCGACTGGCACACGTGGACGCCGCACGAGGACGTCGTCAGCCTCGACTCCTACCCGGACCCGTACGACCCGCGCGCCCACGTCGAAGCCGCGTTCGCCTACGACCTCGTCCGGTCCACGAAGGACCAGCCGTGGATGCTGCTCGAACAGGCGCCGAGCGCGGTGAACTGGCGGCCCCGCAACAGCCCCAAGCCGCCGGGCGCGATGCGGCTCGGCAGCTGGCAGGCCATCGCCCAGGGCGCCGACGCCGTGCTCTTCTTCCAATGGCGGCAGACGAGTGGCGGCGCCGAGAAGTTCCACTCGGCGATGGTCCCGCACGGCGGCCGCGAGACCCGGACGTTCCGTGAGACTGCATCTCTCGGGCAGGAACTGGCGCGGGTGCCCGAGCTGGCCGGGACGCACGTGCGTGCCGACGTCGCCCTGCTGCACGACTGGCCGAGCTGGTGGGGCCTCGAACTGGACTCGCACCCGGCGGCGCTCGAGCAGCTGGAGACGCACCTCGCGCACTACGCGCCGTTGTTCGACGCCAACATCACCTGCGACGTCGTCCACCCTCTGCGGGATCTCACGCGCTACAAGCTCGTGGTCGTCCCGAACTTGTACCTGCTGGAACAGGCTTCCGCGGACAATCTGCGCGCGTACGTCGCGGGTGGCGGGCACGTCGTGGTGTCGTACTTCAGCGGTATCGTCGACGGCTGTGACCGCGCGTACCTCGGCGGTCATCCCGCGCCGCTGCGGGATCTCCTCGGCCTGCGGGTCGACGAATTCTGGCCCCTGACCGGGTCGATCGCGCTGGAATTCGCCGACGGAAAAACGGATTCCGGGTCGATCTGGTCCGAATGGATCGAACCCGAAGGCGCCGAAGTGGTCGCGTCGTTCGCCTCCGGTGACCTGATCGGGCGGCCCGCCATCACCCGGCACGCGTTCGGCGACGGCGTCGCCTGGTACCTCGGCACCCGGCCGGACTTGGGTCCGCTGCTCGACCGCGTCGCGGCGGAGGCCGGCGTGACGCGGGTTCTGGAGGCCCCGCCGGGTGTCCAGGCGGTCGTCCGGCACGGCGCAGAAAGCGCTTACCTGATCATGCTCAACCACGGCACCGAGCCGGTCACCGTCGACCTGCCGCGCGCCGCGCCGGACCTGCTCACCGACCCGTCGCGGCCGGTCAGCGAGGTTCGGCTCGCTCCGCGAGGTGTCGCCGTCCTGAAGGGATGAGAATGAGAACACTGGGGAGATGGGCCGCTCTGGTGGCCCTGGTGGCGAGCTCGCTGCTCGCCGTGAGCCCGGCGCAGGCCGCGCCGCAGTTCGACCAGCAGGTGCTGTTCAAGGCGGCGCAGGACCCCGGGTACAGCTGCTTCCGGATCCCGGCGATCGTGAAGTCCGCCCACGGCACGCTGCTGGCGTTCGCCGAAGGCCGCGTCGACAACTGCGGCGACACCGGTGACATCGACCTCGTGCTCAAGCGTTCCACCGACGGCGGCAAGACGTGGTCGCCGCTGCAGGTCGTCAACCGCGGGGGCGGGGACACGCACGGCAACCCGGTGCCCATGGTGGACCGCCGCACCGGGCGGATCGTGCTGGTCACGACGTACAACAAGGGCCGCACCGACGACAAGGCGTGCGACGTCCCGTGCCCGCGCACCCCGCACTCGCAGTACAGCGACGACGACGGCCTGACGTGGTCCACTCCGGTCGACATCAGCGCGCAGGCCAAGCTGCCGAGCTGGGACTCGTGGTACGCGTCCGGCCCGGTGCACGGGATCCAGCTGACTCGCGGCCGCCACGCGGGACGTCTCGTGTTCGGCGTCAACGCGGAAACCAGCGACGGCACGAACTCGATCGAGAACCACGCCGGGCTCGTCTACAGCGACGACGGCGGGCGCAGCTGGCACGTCGGCGCGGTGGACAGCTACCCGCACCCGGTCGGCGGGACGTACCCGCAGAAGCCGTCCGAAGTGACGGTGGTCGAGCTGGCCGACGGGTCGATCTACGCCGGCGGCCGCGAGCAGGGCGGCACGGACATCGGCAACCGCGACTACGCCATCAGCCGCGACGGCGGCGAGACGTTCTCCCGGTCCTTCACCGCCATCCCCGACCTGGTGACGCCGATGGTGCAGGGGGCGGTGCTGCGCGTCGGGAACCGTCTGCTGTTCTCCTCGCCGTCGGACACCGACCGGCGGCGCTGGATGATGATCCGGTCGTCGTACGACAACGGGCGGACGTGGGAGAACGCCGAGCAGGGCACGCAGATCACCACGGACTGGTCCGGCTACTCGGACCTGGTGCAGATCGGCGGCTCGGAGATCGGGCTCCTGTACGAAGGCGGCGCGGTCGACGCGCGTGACGAGATCCGCTTCGCGCGCTTCGACGAGTCGTACCTGGGCTGGAAGAACTCGGCCGGACCGTCCACACCGGACGTGTCCGGGCATGCGGACGCCCGGGTGCTCGGTGGCGCTTCCCTTGCGGCGGGCCGTTTCGGCGGTGCTGTGACGCTGGACGGCGTCGACGACTACGTCCGGGTGCCGTACGACCCGGCACAGCCTCCGGGAGAGGGTGACCTGACGTGGACGGGCTGGTTCCGGTATGGCGCCACGAAGGGAAACCAGGTGCTGTTCTGGCTGGGCGGGATGGGATCGACGGCGCCCCAGCTGTGGTTGCGCGGTGAACCGGCCAACCACCGGCTGATCGCGATGATGACGACGTCGGCCGGGAGCGCGTCGATCTCGTCAGCCCAGGCGTACGACGACCAGGCCTGGCACCATGTGGCTCTCGAGCGCGCGGGCGGTCGGTTGGTGCTGTGGGTCGACGGCGTCCAGGCCGCTTCCGGGGCCGCGGTCGCCGGTTCGGTGAGCCGGACGGTGTCGTTCCAGCTGCAGCTGGGGCAGCGGCTGGACAACCAGTTCCGCTGGAACGGCTCGTTCGACGAGGTCAGGTTCTACCGCCGGGCGTTGACGGCGGCGGAACTCGACGCTGTCCGGCTGCGGAACGCGGCGGTTCCGGGGGGCCAGGTGCTGCGGCTGCCCTTCGACCGGATCCACGGCTGAGGTGAGACGCCGCCGGCGGTGCCGAACGCACCGCCGGCGGCCTCCGGTTCGAAGGCGGTTCTGGGGCCTTTGTGCTCTGGCGCCGGTCTTCCCGGCGTGTTCGGATCGTGGTCCGGAGGTAACCAAGGGGGCCGTCGGTGACGCCGGCCAGAGGAGCACGGTCGCCATCGGTCTGGCGGACGAGTTCGCCGTCCTCACCTGCGACCGCCGCGCCAATTCGCGCAGCCCGCGCCCGGCCGGCTGGTCCACCACGACCATCGAAGAGCAGGCGGACGACGCGTACGCACTGGTCATGGCACTGGGTCTCGCTCCGGCCGTCGCCTGCGACAACAGCATGGGAGCGATGATCCTCACCGATCTCACGCTGCGGCACCCGGAAGTGGTGCGCGGCGCCATCTTCCACGAGCCGCCGTCGAAAAGTTCCAGCGCTGGGTGGCGGGTGACGACGCCTACGACGCGTTCGATCCGGAGTTCAAGGCTCGGCTGCTGGCCGACGGTGATGCTTGTTCGGCGTCGAACTGACTCCGGCTTTCGGTTACCTCCCCGGTGAAGTCAGCTCGCCGGTGTGCGCGCGCCGTGCGTCGTCACGACGGGTGTGGACAACCGGGATCCGGGGCCACCCACCACTGGCTGTTCGAGTGTTCCCGCTGGCTCTCCGATCGGCTCGGCGCGCGGCTGGTGGAGACCCCCGGCGGGCACGTTCCGCAGCTCACGCACGCGGCGGAGCTGGTGGACCTGCTCCGGCCGATGGTGCGCTCGCTCGCCCGGACCACGGGCTGAACGCGGTTCAGACCGTCCGGCAGGAGAGCTGCGGCCGGCTGGAAGCGTCGCCGTTTCCGGTCACCGCGTTGAAGCCGAACGTCGTCGAGCCGCCCGCGTCGAGTTTCGCGTTCCAGTCCGCGCTGTCCACCGTCACCGTCGAGCCCTCGACCGTGAACGTCCCGTTCCACAGACCCGCGATGTGGTGCCCGTCGGGCAGGGACCAGCGGACGCTCCAGCCGCGCAGGCCGGTGCCGTGGTCGTTGCGGACCGTCACCTGGACCTGGTAGCCGCCCGGCCAGGAGGTCGTCACCGCGTAGCTGGCCGCGCAGCCCAGGTCGGCGGGGGGTGTAGTGGTCGTCGGTGGGGGTGTGACCGGGGGAGTGGACGTCGCCGGCGCGGCGACCGGGGTGCTGCCGTCCGGCACGAGCGCCGTCCCGATCACCACACCCAGGGCCAGCAGGACGGCGCCGCCCGCGGACGCCAGCACCGCCCGCCGGCGCGGGCGGGGGAGGCGCAGCATGCGGGTTTCGGTGCGCGGGCGGGGGCGCGGCGGGGGCAGCGGACGGCCGCCGGTGACCGCCTCGAACAGCTCCTGGACCTCCGCCATCGCCGGGCGCTGGGCCGGGTCGCGCTGCAGGAGGCGGGTGAGCGCTTCGGCGAGCGGGCCGCTGTGCGTCGGCGGAATCGGGTCCTCCCGAGCCACCCGCAGCAGCAGCGCGATCGCGTTGTCGTCGTTGCCGAACGGCGGGCGGCCTTCCAACGCGCGGTAGAGCGTCGCGCCGAGGGAGAACACGTCGGCCGGGAAGCCGGCTTCGCCGCCGCCCGCGACCTCGGGGGAAAGGTAGGCCGGCGTGCCCGCGATGAAGCCGCCGCCGGTCACGGTGCCTTCGCCGGTGGCGCGGGAGATGCCGAAGTCGGCGATCTTGGCGACCCCGTCGTCGGCGAGGAGGACGTTGGCCGGGGTGACGTCCCGGTGCACGATGCCTTCGGCGTGCGCGGCCGCCAGTGCGGAGGCGACCTGCACGCCGATGCGCGCGACCTCGTCGGCGGGCAGGCGCTCCCGGTCGAGCAGGACGTCGGCCAGGCTCCGCGACGGCAGGTACTCCATCACGAGGTACGGCTCGCCGGCCTCCTCGACGACGTCGTGCACGGTGATCGCGTGCGGGTGCCGCAGCCGTGCGGTCAGCCGGGCCTCCCGCAGCGCGCGCAGGGCGGCCTGCTCGCCGGCGGCCTGCCCGATCGCCGGGTCGTACCCCAGCTGCTTGACGGCGACGACGCGGTCGAGCCGCTCGTCGCGGGCGCGCCAGACGACGCCCATGGCGCCCTGGCCGACCCGTTCGGTCAGCCGGTAGCGCCCGGCGATCAGCGGTCCTGCGTCGGTCACGACGACCTCCCGGCCTTCCCCGGAACACACGGATGCGGGGGACGATCGGTTCGAGCTTAACGACCCGCGGTCCGGGACGCCGACGAACGCTCCGGAAGCCATGAAGGGCACCCCCATGGCTTTGAAACCCATCAGGGTGCCCCTCATGGAGCTGGGGCAGGCCGCGTCCTCACCCGGCGAGCGCGTGCAGCTGGTCCCACGTCGGCACGTACGGCGTGAACCGCAGCGTCATCCCCGCCTCGGCCGGCAGCTTGTCCGCCTTCCGCGCGTTGCAGCTGCGAGACGCGCCGCCGCAGGCCGCGACCGTGTTGAGCCAGGATGTCCGCGCGCCGCCGCGGCTCAGCGGCGTCACGTGGTCGATCGTCGTGGCGCGGCGGCCGCAGTACGCGCAGCGGTGGCCGTCGCGGGTCAGCACCCCGCGGCGGGACCAGCGGGGCGGCTGCGTATATCGCCACTTCATGACGACGTACCTCAGCAACCGCACGGTCTTCGGGCGCGGGAACAGCCCGTAGGCGAGACCGTCTTCGGCCTCGTGGATCTCGGCGACGTGCCGCACCAGCATCCGGATGGCGTGCGGAACGGACACGGTCTGGAGCGGCTCGTAACCGGCGTTGAGCACCAGTACACGCATGGAAAACCCCTTTCGATGATGCAAAAGCCGCCCGTCGGCTGGTCCGGCGGGCGGCTTCTGCCTGGTGCGCATCATCGTCGCCGAGGGGCGTGACCTGCGTCAATCGTGTTTCACCGCAGCGGATGCGTGCGGAAGAACCGCCAGATGACCGGCGTCGCGTCGATCACCGTCGGCGTGGCCGAGTCGTTGTTCGGCCGCGTGCTGGGCCAGACGTGCCCGGCCCCTTCGACGCGGTAGTGCTCCAGCGTGCTCCGCCGGTCGCAGCCGAGCCACTTCTGCGCGACGACGCCCTTCACCGGCGTCCACGACACGGGCTTCGGGAAGCAACCGTCCCTTGTGGACCATCCCGCGAGCCAGTCGGGGATGGCGGGCAGGCCCTTCGCCGGGTTGCCGGTGTAGGGGATGGTCGTGTCGGCGGTGCCGTGGAAGTCGAGGATCGGCGCCGGCCGGCTCGGCTCGCAAGCGCCGCCCTGGGGATAGAACGCGCCCGACACCGGGGCGAACGCCGCGATCCGGCCGGGCAGCCGGCAGGCCAGCAGGCCGACGAACCCGCCGCCGTTGGACTTGCCGGCCGCGAAGATCCGGTCGTTGTCGACGCACAGGTCACGCTGCAGCGAGTTCAGCAGGTCGCTGGTGAACAGGACGTCGTCGGCGGCGGCCGAGTAGGGCGCGCCGGTCCAGGCCGACTCGCCGTCGGTGCCGATCAGGCCCTGCGGGTAGACCGAGATCGCGTCGAGCGCCGAGAAGCCGGACAGCTCCTCCTGGTACTGCGACGTGCGCTTGTGCCCGTGGAACGACAGGACCAGCGGGTACGCCCGGCGCGGGTTGTAGTGCGCCGGCAGGTGCACGGTGTACTCGCGGTCAAGACCGCCGGAGACGACGTGCCGGGTGGTCGTCACCCCGGCCGGCACGGGCGCGGCGCGACCGCAGCCGGTGGTGCGGACGGGGTGGTCGACGACGGTCGACGCGGCGGCGGGAGCGGCGAAGACGGTGGTCAGGGCGCAGGCCGCGGCGAACGCGGCCGCCCACCGGGGCAGGGGTCCGGGCACTCGATCCTCCTTGATCGGCAGCGGGGCGTGGCCAGCATCACCCCGGGAGGCGGGGCCCACCTACATTGCGTTCATAAAGTGCGCGACCGGGTGACGCCGAGGAATGTCGGACCGCCTCGGTAGGATCGCCCCACCTCGGCCCCCGCCCCGGAAAGGACCGGAAGTGACCACCCCGATCGAGACGCTCGAGTTCCAGTCGGAAGCGCGTCAGCTGCTCCAGCTGATGATCCATTCGATCTATTCGAACAAGGACACGTTCCTCCGCGAGCTGGTGTCCAACGCGTCCGACGCGCTCGACAAGCTGCGGCTGGAGTCGTACCGCGACAAGGAGCTCGGCGCGGACACGTCCGACCTGCACATCGCGCTCGAGACGGACGCGGCCGGGCGCACCCTGACGGTCCGCGACAACGGCATCGGCATGACACGTGACGAGGTCGTCGCCCTCATCGGCACGATCGCCAAGTCCGGCACCGCCGACTTCCTGAGCAAGCTGAAGGAGGCCAAGGACTCGGCGGCGTCGCAGGACCTCATCGGCCAGTTCGGCGTGGGGTTCTACGCGAGCTTCATGGTCGCCGACAAGGTCACGCTGGTGACGCGCAAGGCCGGCACCACCGAGGGCGTCCGCTGGGAGTCCTCCGGCGAAGGCACGTACACGATCGAGCCGGTCGAAGACGCGCCCCAGGGCACCGCGGTCACCCTGCACCTCAAGCCCGAGGACGCCGAGGACCACCTCTACGACTACACGTCACCGGCGAAGATCCGGGAGATCGTGAAGAAGTACTCCGACTTCATCACCTGGCCGATCCGGATGGCGGGCGAGGCCGCCGAGGGCGAAGAGCCGAAGGTCGAGACCGTCAATTCGATGAAGGCGCTGTGGGCGCGCTCGTCGAGCGAGGTCACCGAGGCCGAGTACCACGAGTTCTACAAGCACGTCAGCCACGACTGGCAGGACCCGCTGGAGACGATCCGGCTGCAGGCCGAGGGGACGTTCGAGTACCAGGCGCTGCTGTTCCTGCCGTCGCAGGCGCCGATGGACCTGTTCCTGCGGGAGCGCAAGCGCGGGGTCCAGCTGTACGTGAAGCGCGTCTTCATCATGGACGACTGCGAGTCGCTCGTCCCCGAGTACCTGCGGTTCGTCAAGGGCGTCGTCGACGCGCAGGACCTGTCGCTGAACGTCTCGCGCGAGATCCTGCAGCAGGACCGCCAGATCCAGCTGATCCGCCGTCGCCTGGTCAAGAAGGTCCTGTCGACGGTCAAGACGATGATGACCGCCGACGCCGAGAAGTACGCGACGTTCTGGCGGGAGTTCGGCCGCGCGGTCAAGGAGGGCCTGCTCGACGACTTCGAGAACCGCGAGGCCATCCTCGAAATCTCGTCGTTCGCTTCGACGCACGACGCGGAGAAGCCGACTTCGCTGCGCGACTACGTCGAGCGGATGAAGGACGGCCAGGAGCACATCTACTTCATGACCGGCGAGTCGCGGTCCGCGATCGAGAACTCGCCGCACATGGAGGCGTTCCGGGCCAAGGGTTACGAGGTCCTGGTGCTGACCGACCCGATCGACGAGATGTGGGTCGACGCGGTTCCGGGCTTCGACGGCAAGCAGTTCCAGTCCATCGCCAAGGGCCAGGTCGACCTGGAGTCGGACGAGGACAAGAAGGCCACCGAGGTCGCGCGCGAGCAGCAGAACAAGGACTTCGAGGGCCTGCTGTCGTGGATGGGCACGGCGCTGGGCGAGGACGTCAAGGAGGTCCGGCTCTCGTCGCGGCTGACGACGTCGCCGGCGTGCATCGTCGGGGACACGCACGACCTGTCGCCGACGCTGGAGAAGATGTACCGCGCGATGGGGCAGGAGCTGCCGCCGATCAAGCGGATCCTGGAGCTGAACCCGGAGCACGGCCTGGTGACGGGCCTGCGGGAGGCGCACACCGCGCGTCCGGAGGACGAGGGCCTGGCCGAGACGGCGGAGCTGCTGTACGGGATGGCGCTGCTCGCCGAGGGTGGCGAGCTGGGCGACCCGGCCCGGTTCATCAAGCTGCTGGCGAGCCGCCTGGAGAAAACCCTCTGAGCCGACGCCCGGGCGGCTCGGCCCGCCCGGGCACGCCGGAGTTCGCGTGAGAGAAGCCGGATCTCGCGTGATTGAAGACGTAACTCGCGTGATTGGGGCCGGAACTCGCGAGTTCCGGCTCCAATCACGCGAGATCCGGGCCGGATCACGCGAGTTACGGCTCGGATCACGCGGTCAGGGGGCGGCGTTCATCAGGTCCAGGGCGCTCTGCTGCCGGGCCGCGTCGGCCTGGTCGAACGGGCCCGCCCACAGCAGCCCGTACGCGTCCGCGCTGTTCCGGTCATTTCCGTACGCCGAGGTCGCCTGGCGCTGCAGGTAGGTCGTGTAAGGGTGGTCCGACAGTGCCTTGTTCAGCGCCGCCAGGTCCCGGGCGTACACGCCCTTGAACGTCGGGCCGTCCGCGCCGCCGCCCCCGGCCGTCTCGCCCGGGTCGCGGAGGATGCCGCCCGGGTTCAGCGAGCCGTTCGTCGTCGACGCGTTCGCCATCGCGCGGGCCTTCGTCAGCAGGCTCGCGTCACCCGTCGCGCGGTTCAGCTCGGTCAGCGCCGCCAGCGGCACGCCCTGGTTGTAGGACCAGACCGCCTGGCCGTTGTTCGCGCACGTCGACGTGTTCAGGCCGTCGTTGACCAGGTTCGAGCCGTTGATCATGCCGCTGCCCGCGAACCACGTCCAGCCCGCGCGGGCGCGCGCCAGGTACGCCGTGTCGCCCGGGATGCGGTTGTGCAGGGCCGCGTTCAGCTGGATGTACAGCGAGTTCGGGATGGCGTTCTTGTAGGTGCGGCTCGTGCTCCACCAGACTCCGCCGCCGCAGACGCCGTCCCAGTAGGCGAACATGTGGTCCGCGTCGGCGCGCGCGGTGTTCAGGTACTTGCTGTCGCCCGTCAGGTCGTACGCGTCCACCCAGGCGAGGCCCCACCACCCGGTGTCGTCCAGGTAGTCGTTCCGGAACTGGCCGCCCTGCGCGCCGAGGTTCTTCGTGTACGTCGTGTCGATCGCGTAGCGGTAGCTCGACATGCCGCTGACGCGGATGTTGTCGATGATCGCGGTGAGCGCGTTGGCCGAGTTCCACCAGCCGGTCGTGTCGAAGAGGCCGGTGCCGAGGTTGTAGCGCTCCATCAGCGCCGTGGCGGCCGCGGTGCGCCGGTCCCAGGCGTTCCACGTCGGGCGGGCCCAGCCGGTGCAGGCGATGCTCCCCGAACCCGCGGGCTGCCCGCAGGCGCGCAGCAGGCCGACGCCCTGGGCGTTCCAGTCGTCGGCGTTGTACATCAGGGTCCGCCAGCCGGTCGAACCCGACGGCGTCGCGGTGTCGCCCAGCTTGCTGCCCGACCCCCACGTGCGCCCGGCGTCGAACGAGCGGTCCAGCCAGACGTGGTCGCCGGCCGCACCGCCGGTGATCGCCGCCCAGCCCATGTCGTCGCCGTCGTCGAGGTGCAGGGAGAGCCGTCGGCCGCTGATGGACGCCGAAGCGCCTTCACGGTCGCCGGGCGAGAGTGCGGGATCCCTGGCGTCGCAGTACTTGTCGCAGATCGCCGCGAGTGGTGCGGCGGCCGGTGCAGGTGCGGGGGCCGGAGTGGGCGTAGCCGCCAGGACCACGGTCAGCAGGGGGATCAGGAAGCTCATCTGTCACCTTCCGCGCTGAAGGGCAATGCTTCCATTTTCGGGTGCTGATAATATTGGTCCAGTCCTTTAACGGACAGGTTTCGGACAGGAATTCCCGCGGTAACCCCCGCGCATGACGAATCTCGACGACACCCCGGCCGCGAAGCTCGACGAATTCGTGCTCGCCCGGCTCGCGGAGGACGAAGAGCGGGTCCGCGCCGGCGAGCTGCCGCTGCTCGACGAGGCCGAGCGGCGGGGCAGGCTGCGCATCATGTACGCCGACGACGGCGACGGCCTCCTGCTGGCCGGCGGCCCGGTCGAGGCGATGGAGGACCGGCACCCGGTGCCGTTCGCCGAGAAGGCCGAGTTCCTGCGCCGCGAGATCCGGGACGTCCACGACGACGCGTCCGTGAAGCTGATCGCCTCGGTGTACGAGGCCCACCCGGACTGGCAGGACGGCTGGCGGGCCTGAGGGGGCGCCGGGCTTACCCTGGCGACTGACGCGGAGGGAGCCGGCATGGGCGGCCAGCGGGTCTTCGCCGACCGCGAGGACGGCGGCCGGCGGCTGGCCGGAGAGCTGGGCCGCCGCACCTGGAGCGGCCTGCTCGTGCTCGGCCTCGCCCGTGGCGGCGTGCCGGTGGCCGCCGTCGTCGCGCGGCGGCTCGGCGCCGAACTGGACGTCGCGGTGGCGCGCAAGATCGGGGCGCCCGGCCGGCGCGAGTTCGGCGTCGGCGCGGTGACCCCGGACGGCCCCGCGATCTACGACGAAGCGATCCTGCGGAGCCTCGAGCTCAGCGCGGCCCGGATGACGCGGGCGGAGCACCGGGAACGCGCGGAGGCCCGCCGCCGGCTCGAGCGCTACCGGGACGGCCGGCCCGCACCCGATCTCGCCGGCCGCGACGTCATCCTCGTCGACGACGGGCTCGCGACCGGCGTCACAGCGACAGCGGCCCTGCGCGACGTGCGGGCCGGGAACCCGCGGACCCTCGTGTTCGCGGCGCCGGTCGGCGCCCCGGGTGCGGTGGCGGGGTTGCGGCACGAAGCCGACGACGTCGTCTGCGTGACCGAACCGCCGGACTTTCGCGCGGTCGGTCAGTGGTACGCGGATTTCCGCCAGACGAGCGACGAAGAGGTCCTTGACCTGCTGCTCCACCTGGGGGAACACCGGGGTTGACCGGGTGGGCGGTGGGGTATCACCCGGCGGGGGTACCGACCGGATGGGCAGGCGCGTGATGATCGAACGGGACGGGCTCGGAGCCGCGGGGCGCGGGCTGAGGCAGTACCTGCTGGCCGTCGCGGCCGCGCTGGACGCGCCCGCCTGGTTCTGCGAGGTGGACGCGCCGGCCACGGCGTACCTCGCGCTCGAGCAGCGGCTCGCGCGGTTCCCGGACCACGAAACGGCACTGCTGTGGGACGAACGCGACGGCTGGGCCGCGGCGGTGGAGTCGGCGACCGGCGAGGACGTCGTCGTGCTCGCGTACCTCGGCGAAGACGTCTTGCCGGCGCCGGAAGCGGTCGTGGCGTTCGTGCGGGGTCTCTACGGCGACAGCTATCCCGGGCAGCCGGATCCGCCGGACTTCCGGAGACCCGGGGCGCCGGACGACTTCGACGAACGCCTCGCCGCCTACGCGGGCGACGACGTCTGCCTGCCCGAGGGCCAAGCCTGAGTCAGCGCGGCGGGAGGACGCAGAACTCGTTGCCCTCCGGGTCGGCGAGCACGATCCACGGGTCGTCCGGCGGGTCGTCGAGGACCTTCGCGCCCAGCATCACGAGCCGTTCCACTTCCGCGCGCTGGTCACCGCCGACCGGTGTCAGGTCGAGGTGCAGCCGGTTCTTGCCCGCCTTTTCTTCGGGCACCGGCTGGAACAGCAACGCGGGACCGTCGTCGAAGTCCAGCTGCCGGTAGATCAGGCCACGGGAGTCGGTCCAGGTCCGCGTCTTTCCGTGCCCCAGCGCCTTTTCCCAGAACTCGGCCAGCAGGTCCGGCTGCCGGCAGTCGACCGCGACGGCGAGGATCCGCGTGGTGCTCACGCCTGCGCCACCACCCGGTTGATCGCGTCGGCGACCAGGTCCGGCTCGGAGACCGTGACCGTCAGACCCGGGTGGCGGATCAGGCCCCACGGGTCGATGCCCGCCACCGGTTCGTGGAACCGCAGGCACACACCGCCTTTGGTCGTGGTGCCGAAGGTCAGGCCGCGGTCGGCGAGCGACAGCCGGACGCCGAGACCGCGAAGCGGGCTGTACGGGCCGCTGACCTCGGCGCCGGCGATATTGTTCAGCGGCGTGGAGACGAGCCACGGCCCGAGCCGGACGCGCAGGCCGTCGGCGTCCAGTTCGAGCCCACTGCGGGGGCCCAGCGCGTGGCGCAGCCACGGGAACCGGACGGCGAAGTCCGCGTGCAGCCGGTAGTGCACGACAACTGCTTCGCTGCTCGTCATGCGCTGCTGCCCTTCGTTGCCTGGCGCGCGGCGGCGCGGGCGCCGAAGATCCCGAGCATCAGCCCGGCGACCGCGGTGAGCCCGTGCAGCACGTTGTCCGCCCAGTTGACGTTGATCGGGTCCTCGGGGTTGATGAACGCCGTCGACAGGACGCCGTAGGCGGTCATCCCGGCGAAGCCCACGAAGAGGACCCAGCAGTAGATGATCGAGCCGGCCCGCCGTGTCGCAGCGAGCAGTCCGAGCACGCCGACCACCGTGTGGACGAGGTTGAGCAGCGGGGTGACGCTGAAGATCCACACCGCGCGGCTGGTCTCGTGGCCGACCGCCGCCGTTTCCGGCGTCAGGAAGCCGGCGATGCCGAGCGCGAGGTAGAGCAGCCCGAGCACGGCGACGGCCGGGCGGAGCCAGACCGGGCCGGTCCGGGAACGGGTCTCGGCGGACGTCATGGGGAGCCTCCTTCGGCGGTCAGAAGCGGATACCCGGCGTCGCGGGCGGGAAACGGGGGGAGTGGAAGGGGCCGGACGGCGGGGGTTGAGGTCCGCCGTCCGGCCCGCGGCCGGGACCCGCGCCGGTCCCTGCAAGCCAGGACGCGGGCCCCTGGTCTCAGGGGGAACGCCACTCGTGCCCGGCGTGCGCCGTTCCGAGCTGGGCGCCCATCAGGAGCAGGCCACCGTCGACGACGAGCGACGTGCCGGTGATGTAGCCGGCCGCCGGCGTCGCGAGGAACGCGACCGCGGCCGCCACTTCGGCGGCGTGGCCGGTGCGGCCGAGCGGGATGCCGGGCCGCTGCTGCTCCCGCGGGTCGGCGTCGGCCTGCCCGGTCATCGGTGTCGAGATTTCGCCCGGCGCCACGGAGTTGACGGTGATGGCGTGCTCGGCCAGCTCCATGGCGAGCACCTGGGTCAGCGCGCCCGCTCCGGCTTTGGCGGCGCAGTAAGGCGCGGCACCGACCCGGGGGATGTGCTCGTGCACGCTGGTGATGGTGATGATGCGGCCGCCCTGGCCGGCGTCGATCATGTGCCGCGCCGCACGCTGCGACAGAAGGAAGACGCCGTCCAAGTCGACGTCGAGGACTTCGCGCCACTGCTCGTAGCTGATGTCGAGGACGCGCTCGCTGCTACCGGTGCCGGAGCAGTTGACGAGGACGTCGATCCCGCCGAGGTCGCCCGCGAACGCGTCGACGACGTCGGCCGCTTCGGGCAGCCGGGTGAGGTCGAGCTGCCTGATGTGGGCGGCTACACCGTGCGACCGGACTTCGGCAGCAGTTTCTTCGGCACCGTCGGCGTCGGAGTGATAGGTAAGGCCCACGTCCAGACCGCCGCCGGCGAGGGCGACGGCGACCGCGCGGCCGATCCCGGAGTCGGCGCCGGTCACGACGGCGCGCCGCGGCGAAGCGGCTTCGGCGGGCAATGGCGCCGGAAGGGACACGGGCCTCTCCTCTCGTTCCCCGGCGGCTACCACGTCCTCAAGGGCCTAAACACCAGGGCTCCGGCAAAGTCCCGGTCGCCCGATCCGGCCTGGCCACCCGACTTCGCGGGAGCCCTGGGCCTAAACGCGACGAGTGCGGGGTACCCCGTCCGGATGAGACTCGCGGTGCTGGACATCGGGTCGAACTCGGCCCAGCTGCAGGTGGTGGACGTGTCCGCCGGGGCGCCGCCGCTCCCGGCGCACGCCGTCAAGGAGCCGACGCTGCTGGCCGAGGAGCTGCTGCCCGACGGGACGCTGAGCGAGACCGGCGTGGAGCGGGTGGCCGCGGCGGTGGGCCGGTCGGTCGACGCGGCGGTGCGGCTCGGCGTCGACCACCCCTACCCGTTCGTCACCGCCGCCGTGCGCGACGCGGTGAACCGCGAGGAGGTCATCGACCGCATCCAGGCGGACTCCGGGATCCGGCCGCAGTTCCTTTCCGGCGAGGAAGAGGCGCGGCTGACGTACTTCGCGGCGCGCCGCTGGTACGGCTGGTCGGCCGGGCGGCTGCTGCTGGTCGACATCGGCGGCGGCTCGATGGAGCTGGTGCTCGGCCGCGACGAGGAACCCGAGCTGGCGATCTCGCTCCCGCTCGGCGCGGGCCGGCTCACCCGCGAGTTCCTGACGGCCGACCCGCCGACGCGCACGCAGCTGAAGGACCTGCGCCGGCACGTCCGCGACACCCTGTCCGAGGTGCTGGACCGGCTGCGCTGGGAGGGCCCGCCGCGGCGGGTCGTCGCGACGTCCAAGACGTTCAAGCAGCTGGCCCGCCTGACGGGCGCCGCGCCCCAGCGCAAAGGACCGTTCGTGCCGCGGGAACTGGCAGTGGCGGACCTGCGGAAGTGGATCCCGCGGCTGGCTCGTCTCCCGGCGGCCGAGCGCGCCGGGCTCCAGGGGATTTCGCGTCCGCGCGCCCGGCAGGTGGTGGCCGGCGCGTTGGGGGCCGAGGTGACGCTCGCCGCGCTCGACGTGCCGAGCGTGGAGATCTGCCCGTGGGCGTTGCGGGAGGGAATCCTGTTGCGGCACCTGGAGAGGGTCGCGAACACGCCGGAGCTGCCACTGCAGCCGCTGACCCGCCACCCGGACGCCACGGTCCGGCAGCTGAGGACGGCGGAGGAACAACCGGTCCCGAGTTGACGTGTGTTCGGCGCAAGCCGGGGTAACCGGCCGTTCCCCGAACGGAAGGACATCCCGTGAGCAAGCCGAACCCGATCGAGCTGCAGAAGTACCTTTCCGGTGTCGACTACCCCGCCCAGCGCGACGATCTCGTACGCGCCGCCGAACGCAACGGTGCCGATGACGGCACCCTCGACGTCGTGCGAGGGCTGCCCGACCGGACCTACGACGGGCCGAGCGGCGTCAGCAAGGAGATCGGCGGCTGACCGGACGCGGCCCGGGCGGGATGCCGCTCGCCCGGGCCGTCACAGCCACCGGCGCAGCAGGCGGGTGACCGCCGGCATCACCACGTACGTCATCGTCGTCAGCAGGACCACGGGGAACATCGCCGCCCTCAGCCACAGCGGCCACGACGCTGTCAGCGGCACCACCCACGCCTGGAACCCCAGCACCAGCGGGTAGACCGCGACCAGCGAGATCAGCCACATCTTCCAGCGGGGCGGGGGTTTCATCGTCGCGATCGCCTCGGACGGGACGTGGAACCACGTCTCCAGCCCCGTCCGGTGCTGCTGGGCCGTCTTGGTCGCGGCCAGGGTCCGGGCGTGGCGCAGCCACTTCTCGCGCTCCGGGGAGTCCAGCCAGTTCCGGAGGTCGCGGCGAGTCGCGAACTGGTGGACCACGTGGAAGTCGCGACTGTCCTCGGTGTGCACGACGGTCGCCGCGAGGTTGCCCGGGTAGTGGGCCGCCTCGGCGGTCGCGCCGCGGGCCCACTCCGCGAACTCGCCGACCCGGTCCGGCTTGGCGCGCCAGCTGTACACCGTGGTCACCGGCTCTTCCGACCGGTCGCGGCGTGACTTGGTGTCCGAAGTGGACATCGCTACAACGCCGAGGTGATCGCCGTGCGGGGGGCGGTGACCGCGCCGAGTTCGGCCACCGCGCGGCAGACGTCGGCCGGGTCGATCGCGTCGAGACAGGGGTGGCCGGGGACCGGGCACACCCGGGCCCGGCTGTCCCGGCACGGCGCGCGCTGGTCGCCGAGCATGACCACCGGCACCCCGTACGGTGCCCACCGCGCCGCCGGCACCACCGGGGCGAACAGCGACACCACCGGGGTCCCCGCCGCCGCGGCCAAGTGTGCGGGGCCGGTGTTCGGCGCGACCACGACCTGCGCTCCCGAGAGCACCGCCGCCAGCTCGGCCAGCGACGTCCGGCCGCCGAGGTGCACCGCCGACGTCCCCGCCACGCCGACGGTGAGGTGCGCTTCGCCCGGCGCGCCCGTCACGATCACGCGGTACCCGTCGGCGGACAGCGCCCGCACCGCCCGGTGGGTCCAGGCGGGCGACGGCTGCCGGGCGGGCACGGACGCGGCCGGGTGCACGACGACGTACGGGCCGCCGCCGGTCAGCCGGCTGACGTTCGGCAGCGGGCGCCGCAGGGCGAGGGCGCCGTGGTCGTCCGGCGGCAGCGAGTACCCGGCCGCTTCGGCGAGCGAGAGCATGCGGACCGCCTCGGGCGGGTCGCCGTCGACGCGGTGGCGCAGGTCGAGCAGGCTCCCCGGGTAGTCCTCGGAGATCGCGCCGATCCACGGCACCCCGGCTTGCCGCAGCAACAGTGCCAACGGCAGCGGCGACTGGTGGAACGAGGTCAGGATCAGCGCCCGGTCGAACGAGCGCGAGCGCACCAGCTCGACGAACGCCCCCGTGTCCGACGCGGTCACCGGCGGGGGCTCGGGGTCGATCCACGGCGCCCGCCAGGTGATCAGGTCGTCGACGCCCGGCAACAGCTCGCCCGCGGCGCGGCCGTGCGGCCCGGCCAGCAGCGTCACGTGGGACGCCCCGGCCGCCACCGCCCGGACGCAGGGCCCGGCGAGCAGCACGTCCCCGAGGTTGTCCTGCCGGACCACGAGCACCCGGGTCATCCGGCGACCCCGGCGAGGCGCAACGCTTCGGACAGGTCCCGGGCGACGGCGGCGTGCCGGCGGGCCCGGGCGATCTCGGGTTCGAGCGTCCGCGCCGTCGGCACCAGCACGGCGCGGGCCCCGGCGGCCAGTGCGGCGTCGACGTCGGCGCCCGTGTCGCCGATGACCACGCAGGACGCGGGATCGACGCCCAGCTCTCCGGCGGCGCGCAGGACCATGCCGGGCGCGGGTTTGCGGCAGGCGCAGCCGTCGCCGTCGTCGTGCACGCACACCTGCCAGGTGCCGAACGGCCCGAACAGCTCCCGGACGCGGGCATTCACGGCCGCGAGCTGGTCCGGGGTGATCAGTCCTTTCGCGACTCCCGACTGGTTGCTCACGACGCCGACCGGGACGCCGCGCTCTCGCAGCCCGCGCACCAGCTCGACGGCGCCGGGCACGGGCCGGACGCCGTCGGGGTCGTTCAGGTAGGGGACGTCGACGATCAGCGTGTCGTCCCGGTCGAACAGCACCGCGACCGGTGGCCTCGGGCGCCGCGCCGCGAGCTCCCCGCGGACGCGGTGGTAGCACGCGGCCGGCGGGATGAGCACGCTGGTGACGGCCATCCGGGCCACCTCGCCCGGCGTGCGGGGACCCGGCAGGATCCGGCGAGTGGCGAACTCCGCCGTGAGCCCGGCCCAAACCCCGGCGGCGAGGACGGCTTTCCCGCGCTGCCGCAGCAACGGCAGCGCGAGCGCGGCCAGTCCGACCACGGTGGACAGTGCGTGCAGCCCCAGCCGGCCGTGGCCGGCACCGGTGCGCTGTCGCCAGAGCACGCCGTGCTTGTGGCGCATGAGCGCGTTGTCGGCGTTGCCGCGCTGGGCTTTCAGGCTGTAGAGGAACCCCGTCCGGCGGGCCGGGTGCGTCGTCAGCCGCTCGCCCCGGTCGATCCGGTGCCCGGCTTCGGCGACGCGCAGCGCGAGGTCGGAGTCTTCGCGGAACGCGCGTGGGAACCGCTCGTCGAAGCCGCCGGCCTCGACGAGCGCGCTGCGCCGGTACGCCATGTCCGCGGTGATCCACCGGGCGTGCTCGAGGCCCGCCGTGCCGCGTTCGTCGTCGGTGGGACGGCGGTCCGCGGGCAGCGGGACCGTGATCCGGCCCTGGGAGGCGGCCACGCCGGCCGGCAGGAACAGCAGGTCCTCGCCCAGCTGCCGGGGCCAGTCGGGGGCGAGCACGACGTCGTCGTCGACGAACGCGATCCACTCGCTCTTCGCCGTGCGCCAGCCGAGGTTGCGGGCGGCCGCCGGTCCGCGTCCGCCGGACCGGAGGACGCGGACGCCGCCGGGAACGTCCAGTTCGGACCCGCCAGGGCGGTCGTCGACGACGAGGATCTCCGCCGGTCGCGGGCCCTCCCCGGTGAGCAGCGTGTCCAGAAGCGGCCGAAGCGTCTCCCGGCCCGTCGTGGGGATCACCACGGTGTAATCGAGCGAAGAAGTCACCGCAGTGGGCTACCCGCGACGGACCCGGTCAAACGGCGTGTCGATCGCGGGCGCGCGGGTAACCGTGCAGCGAGACGAAGGAGGTGCGGATGACCGCGGGGACGATCGAAATCCGGAACCCGGCCGACGACAGCGTCGTCGGCACTGTGCCGGCCGCCGGCGAAGACGAGATCGCCGCCGCCTTGGCGCTGGCGAACGAAACCAAGGCGGAGTGGGCCCGAACCCCGGCCGCCGAACGGGGAGCGCTGCTGCACACCGCGGCCGAACGGCTGCGCGCCCACGCGGACGACCTGGCCGCCGCGAACGAGTCGGAGACCGGGCGCCCGCGTGACGAAGCGCGCGAAGGGGTCATGGCGGGCGCGGGAACCCTCGACCAGTACGCCGAGCTCGGTCCGGTCCACCGCGGGCGCAGTCTGCTCGGCGACGCGGGCGCGACGGACCTCATGGTGCCCGAGCCGCGCGGTGTGGTCGTCGCGCTCACGCCGTGGAACGACCCGGTCGCGGTCGCCTGCGGGCTGCTCGGCGCGGCCCTGGCCACCGGCAACACCGTGGTGCACAAGCCGAGCGAACGCGCACCGCACACCGGGCAGCTGCTGGGCGAGGTCCTGGCCGGCGTGCTGCCCGGCGGCGTGCTGCAGACCCTGCACGGCGACGGCGGGGTCGGCGCGATCCTCGCGATGCGCGACGACGTCGACGTCATCGCCCACGTCGGCAGCACCGCGACCGGCCGGTCGATCGCCGCGAGCGCGGCCGCCACCGGCGCGAAAACGCTGCTCGAGAACGGCGGCAACGACCCCCTGGTCATCGACGGCGACGTCGACCCGGAGTGGGCCGCGAGCCAGGCGGCGCTGGGCGCGTTCGCCAACTCGGGTCAGATCTGCGTGGCCGTCGAACGGATCTACGTGCACGAGGCCGTCGCCGAGCCGTTCCTGGCGGCGCTGGTCAAGGAAGCCGAAGCGCGGACCCTCGCGCCGCTGGTGGACCGGCGGCACCGCGACCACGTGCACTCGCACGTCGAGGACGCCGTCGAGCGCGGCGCCCGGCTGCTGACCGGCGGAGCGGTGCCGGACGGTCCCGGCGCGCACTACCCGGCCACCGTGCTCACCGCGTGCGCCGCCGACCTGCGGGTGCTGCGCGAGGAGACGTTCGGCCCGGTGGCCCCGGTGCGGGTCGTCGCGAGCTTCGACGAAGGACTCGCCGAAGCCGCCAAGGGCGACTACGGGCTCGCGGCGACCGTGCTCACCGCGTCGATGGCGCACGCCCAGCGCGCCTGGCGGGAGCTGCCGGCCGGGACCGTCAAGGTCAACAACGTGTTCGGTGGCGCGCCAGGCGGGGCGTCGCACCCACGCGGCCGCAGCGGGAACGGCTACGGCTACGGGCCCGAGTTGCTCGACGAGCTGACGCAGACGAAGCTCGTGCACCTCGCCCCGCCCGCATGACCGGACGGCGTGACGGGCCCGCGCCCTCCGGCTGAAGGCGGGCGACGACGTCAAGCGCGGCCTCGCCACCGCGTTCGCGCCGGCGGACACCGAACGGCGGGACCGGACCCCGGTGGGCTGGCTCGCCCGCGCGGTGCGCGTGCCGGGCCGCGAACGCCGGATCGTCGTCCAGGCGGCGAAGGCCACGCTGGCGGCGACCGGGGCGTGGCTGCTGGCGACGCTGGTGCTGAAGCTGCCGCAGCCGTTCCTCGCCCCGTACGCGGCCATCTTCCTGGTGGAAGCGACCGTGTACCGGTCGCTGCGCGGGTGGATCCAGCAGGTCGGCTCGGTGGCCACGGGCGTGCTCCTCGCGGCCGTGGCCGGCCAGCTGATCCCGTCGCAGGCCGTCGCGCTGGCCGTCGTCGTGTTCGTGGGCCTGCTCGCGGGGAACTGGCGGCGCTTCGGCGACTCGGGGGTCTGGGTCGGGGTGACCGGCATGCTGCTGGTCTCCTACGGCACGGCGCGGGACCCGGTGCTGATGGGCGACCGCCTCCTGGAGACGGCGCTGGGCGCGGCGATCGGCGTCGCGGTGAACACCCTGATCTTCCCGCCGCTCTACGGCGAACGCCTGGCCACGGCGGCCGACCGATTGGCGACGGCGCTGGCGGACCTCCTGGAGTCGCTGTCGGACCTGGTCCGCCGCGACGAGCCGGGAAACCTCGACGGCCTGCTGTCCCAGGCCCAGGACACGCGCAGCCAGGTGGTGGCGGCCGAAGAGGCGGTCGGCCTGACCCGGGAGGGGCGGAAGCTCAACCTGCGCCGCGGCCGCCCGAAGGACGGCACCCACCACGAGCGTCCACTTCGGACATTGATCGCGCTGTGGCCTTCGGTGGCCCAGCTGATCGCCGCCGTGCGCACCACGGCGGTCCGGCGCGAGCAGCACCCGTTCGAGTACCCGTGGCCGGACGCGCGGAACTCACTGGCCGACCTGGTGCACTTGCTGGCCGGCGCCGTGCAGGCGGTGGCGGTGGCCGGGGAGCCGGTCGACCTGGAGGAGTGCCGCGCGCTGCTGGAGAAGCTGGAGGAGCGGCTGGTGACGGCGGAGGAGGACGGCGTCCCGGCCCGGCTGGGCCTGGGCACGATGACCTTCCCCGCGCGGCTGCTGGTGGAGAAGATCGAAAACCGCTGACTCGGCGGGAAAGCCGTGAATGGCACATCGAGGGACTTCAAGTCCCTCGATGTGCCATTCACGGACCGCGGCGGTCGTCAGTGGACGGCGACGGCTTCCGCTTCGGAGCGGTGGCGGCGGCAGGCCGTGCAGACCATCGTCTGGCCGAGCAGCGTGCCGTCCCCGGCGACCAGCCGGGCGACGTGCAGCGTGGGCAGCCCGCACTCCTCGCACGGAAGGGGCTTGCTGTCGCGGCTGATCATCACTCGGTTCGGCATGGTTTCCCCTGACTGTGGATGGTCCCGACCGCTTACCCCGTGGCCTGCGCCACACTCGTCCGGACCAGTCGCATCACTCGAAAGGAGTAGTCAGGACGGCGGGTACTGCTGCGCTCCGAGCAGGGTCGCCAGGTGGACGGCATTGCGGACGAGCGTCGCGTTCGTCGAGGCCACGGCCTTCGGCGTCTCGTCGAGGTCCTGGTAGTCGCCGCCCTGCATGGCTTCGCCGTTCCAGTACGTGCCGCCCTGCGCGGGCACCGTGAACCCGATGTCGTTCAGCGCCTGGAACAGGTCGGCGATGATCTTGTGGGCACCGTCCTCGTTGCCCACCACCGCCGCGACCGCGACCTTGCCGAACATCGCCGGCCGGCCCTCGTCGTCGGTTTCGGACAGCTCCGCGTCCAGCCGTTCGAGGACGCGCTGGGCGACGCTCGACATGTGCCCGACCCACGTCGGGGTGGCGACCAGCAGGATGTCCGCGGCGGCGATCTTGCGGCGGATCTCCGGCCACTCGTCCCCGGCGCCCATGTCGGCCTCGACGCCCGGGCGGACGTCGTGGTCGACCACGCGGACCACCTCGCCCGTGACGCCGCGCTCGGCGAAGAGGTCGAGCAGCTGACGCGCGATGAGGTCGCTGCTCGACTTCGCGGGCGATGGCTTGAGCGTGCAGGTCAGCGCGAGGACGCGCA
Source organism: Amycolatopsis sp. NPDC051371 (assembly GCF_040682155.1). Classification (NCBI taxonomy): domain Bacteria; kingdom Bacillati; phylum Actinomycetota; class Actinomycetes; order Pseudonocardiales; family Pseudonocardiaceae; genus Amycolatopsis; species Amycolatopsis sp. NPDC051371. Next base: position 20,836 of record NZ_JBFBAG010000011.1, on the reverse strand, counting down.
GGGTCATGACTGCCTCCGTGGGTGGGTGCCGACCCCGACGTGGGTGAAGCCGGCATGGGCCAGCTCGCCGGAATCGAGCAGGTTGCGGGTGTCGACGACGACCGCGTGCGCGGCCGACGCGGCCAGCCGGGACCAGTCGAGGTCCCGGAACTGCGGCCACTCGGTGAGCACGACCAGCGCGGCGGCGTCCTTGGCCACCAGGTACGGGTCGTCGACCACCTGGACGACGTCCAGGCCCGGCACGGCCCCGACCGCCGGGTCGTGCGCGGTCAGTTCGGCGCCCGCCCGGGCGAGCTCGGCCGCCACCGCCAAGGCCGGCGAGTCGCGCAGGTCGCCCGTGCCGGCCTTGAACGCCAGGCCCAGCAGGCCGATCCGGGCGCCGGCGAGAGAGCCCGCGGCCGACCCGGTGACGGCGAGCCGCACGGCCCGCATGACGCGGGCGCGTTGCCGGGTGTTGACGCGGACCGCGTCGCGCAGGATGCCGAACTCGATCCCGGCCGATTCGGCCGCGTGCAGCAGCGCCGAGGTGTCCTTCGGCAGGCACGAGCCGCCCCAGCCGGGGCCGGGGGCGAGGAACTCCGGACCGATCCGCGCGTCCAGGCCCATCGTGCGGGCGACCTCCCGGACGTCGGCGCCGAACCGCTCGCACAGTTCGGCGAGGACGTTCACGTAGGACAGCTTCACCGCGAGGAACGCGTTGCTCGCGTACTTCGCGAGCTCGGCGCTGGCCGAGTCGGTCGTCACGAGCGGCGCGCCGCTCGGCTCGTAGAGGCGCGCGACCCGGTGCGCAGCGGCCGAACCCGGCGGGTCGGTGCCCACCACGACCCGGTCCGGGTGCAGGAAGTCCTCGACGGCGTGTCCTTCGCGGAGGAACTCGGGGTTGGCCACGACGGGCAGGTCGTCCCGGCGCAGCAACCCGGGCAGCCGGGCCGCGGTGCCGACCGGGACGGTCGACTTGGTGACCACGACGCAGCCGGGCCGCAGCAGCCGGCCGAGCTGCGCCACAACCGTTTCGAGGACACCGAGGTCGGGCCGGCCGTCGCGGTCGGGCGGGGTCGGGAGGCAGAGGAAGACGAGGTCGGCGCCGTACAGCTCGGCCTGGGCGTCGGTGAAGGTGAGCGTGCCGTCGCCGAGGCCCTGGGCGACCAGCTCGGGCAGGCCGGGCTCGGCGATGGCCACCTCGCCCCGGCCCAGCTGGTCCACTTTGGCCGCATCGGCGTCCACGCAGGTCACGCGGTGGCCGAGCCGGGCGAAGCACGCGGCGCTGGTCAGGCCGACGTAGCCCGCGCCGACGATCCCGATGTGCTCAGCCATGCGGCACCCGGGCTTCCAGCGCCGAGCGGGTGGCGGCGAGCACGCGCTCCTCGCCGAGCAGCAGCAGTCCGCCGTCCGGCTCGTCGCCGTGCGGGTTCCCGACGTTCCCGGCCCACAACACGACGTGCTGCCGCGCTTCCGGCGGTGGGCCCCACAAGCGTGGTGGGGTCGGGCCGAACAGGAGCACCGACGGCGTGCCGAACGCGGTCGCGAGGTGCCCGGCGCCGGTGTCGCCGCAGACGACGAGCGCGGCCCCGGCCACCAGCGCGGCCAGCTCCGCCAGATCCGTCCGCCCGGCGAGCACCGCGTCTTCGCCGAGTCCGGCCCGCTCGGCGATCGACCGGGCGAGGTCGCGTTCGCCGGCGCTGCCGGTCAGCACGACGTGGTGCCCGGCCGCGGCCAGCTCGCCGACGACGCGGGCGAACCGCTCCGGCGGCCAGCGGCGCGCGGGGAACGCGGCGCCGGGGTGTACCACGACGGCATCCGGCGCGGGGCTCGGGCCCGGTGGTGCGGGCAGCCGCAGCGCCGTGCGGTCCGCCGGCAGGTGGGCGTACTCGACGAGCCGGCACCAGCGGTCGACCTCGTGCACGTCGGCGCGCCACCGGAGGCCCGGCACATCGGGGAAGTCGGGGTGGTGGTGGGTCAGCAGCTCGGCGGGGTCGGTCTGCAGGAGGTCGTGGAGGCTCTCCGGGCCGCTGCCGTGCAGGTTCACCGCCAGCCTGGGCGGCGGCCCCGGCCACGCCAGCTCGCCGAGCCCGGGCGTCGGCAGGAGCTCGTCGACCGCGTCGATCAGCTCGACCAGGTCGCGCAGACCTTGCGGTGCGGCCAGGACGAGCCGGTCGTCCGGGTACGCGGCCCGCAGCGCCCGCAGCGCGGGGACCGCGGTCAGGAGGTCCCCGATGCCGAGCGCGCGCAGCACGAGGACCGCGGCGCTCACGGCCACGACCCCTCCTCCGACGCGCACACGACGAGCTCGCGGACCTCGGCGCCCGGCGGTTGCTGCAGCGCGAAGACGACGGTGTTCGCGACGTGCTCCGGCTGGTTGAGCTTCGCGTCCGGCGGCGGCTTGTACTGGTCGGTGCGCTCGTCGAAGAAGTGCGTCCACATCCCGCCGGGGATCAGCAGGGTGACGCCGACGCGCCCGGCCAGCTCGGCGGCGAGCGCGCGGGTGAACCCGACGACGCCGAACTTCGAGGCGCAGTAGGCGGTCGCGTCGCTCACGGCCTTGATGCCCAGCGTGGACGCCACGGTGACCACCGTGCCGTGCGAACGCTCCAGGTAGGGGAGTGCGGCCCGGATGACGGCGGCCGTGCCGAACAGGTTGACCTTGACGACCCGTTCCCAGTCCTCTGTGGACACAGTACCGAGGGGGCCGCAGGCGTCGGTGCCGGCGGCGGTGAAGACGCCGTCGAAGCCGCCCGCGCGCTCGGCCAAATCACGTACCGCCGCTTCGGTCGCCGCGGTGTCGGTCAAGTCGGCTTCGACGTATTCGGCCGGGTCGTCGGGGCGGACGCGGTCGAGGACGTACGGGGTCCCGCCCGCCTTGCGGACGGCGTCGACGGTGGCGGCACCGAGGCCGGACGCGCCACCGGTGATCAGGACGTTGCCGAGGGGTCGCATCGCACTCCTTGGGAAGTCGGGGATTCAGGCACCGGTCGCGGCGGCGACCAGGCGGGACGTCGAATAGCCCGGGACGGTCGGGACGAGCACGACTTCACCGCCGTGTCGTTCGACGGCTTCGCGTTCGGGGAGGTCCGCTTGCGCGTAGTCGCCGCCCTTGACCCACACGTGCGGGCGCAGCCGCTCCAGCACGGCGGTGGGGGAGGCCTCGTCGAACACGGCGACCGCGTCCACAAAGGACAAAGCGGTCAGCAGTCGCGCCCGGTCGCGGTCCCGCACCAGTGGCCGGCCCGGCCCCTTGAGAGCCCGCACCGACGCGTCGGAGTTCAAGCAGACGACGAGCGCGTCGCCGAGGGCGCGCGCCTGCCGCAGGAGGCTGACGTGCCCGGGGTGCAGCAGGTCGAAGCAGCCGCCGGTGGCGATCAGGCGGCCACCGCGCTCCCGGACGCGCTCGGCGAGACCGAAGGCGTCGGTGGCCGGCTGCGGGTCCGCCACCGGACCGTCGTTCGTGGACAGTGCCGTGGCCCCGCCGGCGGCGACGAACCGGGCGGCCGCCTCGACCGCCGTCACCACGGCTTCCGTCGTGTCCGCGCCGTCGAGCAGCGCAGCCGTGGCGGCCGCGGCGAACCGGTCGCCCGCGCCGCACGTGTCGGGCGCGGTGTACCCCGACACCCGCGCCGCGGACGGGACCGGCACGGTCGTTTCGCCGAGGCCGTCGGCGAGCACGGCGCCGCGCCCGCCGACGGTGACGGCGACCGCGTCGGCGCGCCAGTGCCCGCGCAGGAGCTTGGCCAGCTCGGCCGGCTCCTCGTGCCCGGCGAGCACCGCGCGCGCCTCGGCGAGGTTCGGGGTGACCAGCCGGGCGCCCGGCACCGGCTGGGCGCCACGCGGGTGCGGGTCCCAGACCACGGGGATCCGTTCCGCCAGCCGGCACAGGAGCCGCCGGACGTCCGGGTTGCGCGTCAGGCCGCGCCCGTAGTCGGCGACGAGGATCGCGCCGGCTCCTTCGAGGATCTCACGCACGCCGGCCGGCAGCGGGCCGGCGGTGGCGGTGCCGTCGCCGGAGTCCAGGCGCAGCAACGACTGCCCGCCCGCGCGGATGCGGGTCTTGCACACCGTCGTGCCGCGCAGGGGCAGGGGTGCGACGGTGACGTCCGGTTCGAGCAGCCCGGTGAGCGCGTGCCCGCCTTCGTCGTCCCCGAGGGGCGTGACCAGCACGACCTCGGCCGCGGACCGCGCGGCCAGCAGGGCGGCGAGGCCGGCGCCACCCGGGCGCCGCCGCCGGGCGGTCAGGTCGACCACCGGCACCGGCGCCTCCGGGCACAGCCGGTCCGCGGTGCCTTCTGCGTCGACGTCGAGCAGCGTGTCGCCGAGGACGACGAGCGGCTTCACGCGGTCACCCCGAGCGCGTCGTCGAGCGCCGCGCACAGGCCGTGCACCAGCACCAGGTGCATCTCCTGCACGGTCGCGACGGTCGGCGCTTCGATCGTGACCGCGTCGTCGCACAACGCGGCGAGGGGGTTCGGGGCGGGCCCGGTCAGCGCCCACGTCGTGACACCCAGCTCGTGCGCGGCCTTCGCGGCGGCGACGACGTTCTGGCTGCCGCCGCTGGTGGACAGGCAGACCAGGACGTCCCCCGGCCGGCCGTGCGCCTGCACCTGGCGGGCGAAGACCTCGTGGTCGCCGTAGTCGTTGACGATGGCCGTGGTCGCGGAGGTGTCCGCGTGCAGCGCGATCGCCGAGAGCGGCCGCCGTTCGTGGCGGAACCGGCCGACGAGCTCGCCGGTCAGGTGCTGGGCTTCGGCCGCGCTGCCGCCGTTGCCGCAGGCGAGCAACCGGCCGCCGGCTTCGAACACGGTCGCCAGGTGCCGGCCCCAAGCGGTGATCTTGGGGGCGGATTCGCGGGTCCGCCGGGCGGCCTCGGCAAGAGCGGCGAGATGGTCTTCCATCACGGCACCTCCTTCTCCTCCGGCGACGCCGCGCCGGCTCGTGTCGGACGAGGACGCCGGAGCACGAACGGCCCCAGCGCGAGCAGGTCGATCGGCGCGGAGCCGAAGCACTCCAGCGCGTCGCGGGGCGAGTCGACCATCGGCCGGCCCGCGGTGTTGAGGCTGGTGTTGACCACGACCGGCAGGCCGGTGCGCCGTTCGAACCCGGCGAGCATCCGGGCCAGCACGGGGTTGTCCCGGTCGTCGACGGTCTGGACGCGGGCGGTGCCGTCGACGTGGGTGACGGCCGGGATGCGGTCCCGCCAGTCCGCCGCGACGTCGTGCACGAACAGCATGTACGGGCTGGGAAGCGGTCCGCGGGTGAAGATCTCGGCCGCCCGCTCGGCCCGCACCATCGGCGCCACCGGGCGGAACTGCTCGCGCCCCTTGACGTCGTTGAGCCGCTCGAGGTTCGCCTTGCGGCCCGGGTGGGCCAGCAGCGACCGGTGCCCGAGCGCCCGCGGCCCGAACTCGGCGCGGCCCTGGAACCAGGCCACCACGTCGTCGTTCGCCAGCGCTTCGGCCACGGCTTCGGCGAGATCGTCCGGACGCTCGTACGGCAGCTTCGCCTTGACGAGGATCTCCTCGAGTTCCTCGTCCGTCCATTCGCGCCCCAGGCCGGCGTCGCCCATCGGTGCGCCGCGCTCCCCGGACTCGGCGGCGAGCTGCAGGGCCGCACCGAGCGCCGTGCCCGCGTCACCCGCCGCGGGCTGTACCCAGAGCCGGTCGAACGGGCCTTCGGCGTGCAGGCGGGAGTTGGCGACGCAGTTGAGCGCGATCCCGCCCGCCAGCGCCAGGTCGCGCTGGCCGGTGCGTTCGTGCAGCCAGTCCGTCAGCTCCAGCAAGATGTCCTCGAGGACTTTCTGGACACTCGCGGCGAGATCGGCGTGGCGTCGGGTGAGCTCCTCGCCGGCCCCCCGGGGCGGGGCCAGCGCCGCCAGGTCGACGCCGGTGGCCCGGAAGCCGCCGTCCCCGGTGACGTGGACGTGCTCGCAGAGTTCGTCGAGGTACTCGGGCTTGCCGTAGGAGGCCAGCGCCATCACCTTGTACTCGTCGCTGGAGCGGGCGAAGCCGAGGTGCTCGGTCAGGTCTTCGTAGAGCAGGCCGAGCGAATGCGGGAGCCGTTGTGCGGCCAGCTCCTTGAACCGGCCGTCGCGGTACTCACCGGCCAGATAGGACGTGCTCTCGCCGCGTCCGTCGGCGACGAGCACGGCGCAGTCCCCGAACGGCGCGGCGAGCGCGGCCGACGCGGCGTGCGCGACGTGGTGGCGCACGAACCGGACGATGCCGGGGTCCAAACCGGGCAGAGCGGACTTGAGGAACAGCGGGGCCCGTTTCGCGAACTCCGTCCGCAGTTCCTCGCCGCTCGGGTCGTGGCCGGGCAGGCCGGCTTCGACCAGCGCGGGGTCGTAGGAATATCCGACGGCGTCGAGGTCCTTCGCGGACAGTCCGGCCTGTTCGAGGCACCAGGCCGCGGCCTGCGCGGGCTGTTCCCAGGTGGAGAACGGGACCGCTTGCTTGCCGTGCTTGCGGCGGCTGAAGCGTTCTTCTTCGGCTGCGGCGACGATCTCACCGTCCACGACCAGCGCGGCGGCCGGATCGTGGAAAACGGCGTTGATCCCGAGGATGCGCATCGACCTGCCTCTGGCGTTCCGGGGTGCGGGCGCTTCGGGCCCGCTCTCACCTATAGCGCTACCCCGCGAAGTCACTCATAAACGATTGCGGGCGAAAGCCCTGGGCGTCGCTACTCAGCGCAGTGGCGCACGGCGGAACCACGCCGCGGTGCGACGGAGACCGTCGTCGGCGTCGATCTTCGGTTCCCACCCCAGGACGTCCCGCGCGAGCGAAATGTCGGGGCAGCGGCGCTGCGGATCGTCGACGACGGCGTCGATGTCCTCGATGGGCGAATCGGAGCCGGTGATCTCCTTGATCCGCTCGGCGACCTGCCGGACGGTCAGCTCGTGCGGGTTGCCGATGTTCACCGGCCCGGGGTGGTCCGACCGCGCGAGGTCCAGGAGACCGCGGACGGTGTCCTCGACGTAGCAGATGGACCGCGTCTGCTCGCCGGTCCCGGTGACCGTGATGGGCTCGCCCTTGAGGGCCTGGTCGAGGAACGCCGGGATCATCCGGCCGTCGTGGGCGCGCATGCCCGGGCCGTAGGTGTTGAAGATCCGCGCGATACCGGTGTCGACGCGGTGTTCGCGGCGGTAGGCGGACGTCAGGGCTTCGGCGTAGCGCTTGGCCTCGTCGTAGACGCTGCGCGGCCCGATCGGGTTGACGTTGCCCCAGTACTCTTCGCGCTGCGGGTGTTCCAGGGGATCGCCGTACACCTCGCTGGTGGACGCGAGCACGAACCGGGCGCCGTCGCGGCGGGCGAGGTCGAGCGCGTGCTCGGTGCCGTGCGAGCCGGCGCGCAGCGTCTCGATCGGCAGGGCGAGGTAATCGCGCGGGGACGCGGCGGAGGCCAGGTGGAACACGACGTCGGCGTGGCAGTTCAGCGGCATCGGCTGCGTGACGTCGTGGCGCACGAACCGGAACCGGTCGTGGCGGCGCAGGGCGTCCAGGGTGTCCGCCGAGGACGTCGCGAGGTTGTCGACGGCGATCACTTCGACGTCTTCGGCGAGCAGCAGCTCGCACAGGTGCGCACCGACGAAACCGGCGCCCCCGGTCACCACCGCACGCTCGAACCGCCTGGTCGCTCCCGCTTTCGTCATGCCGATCCGGCTACCCGGCCCCCGTGCCGGCAAACCCGTTTAGGCCCCGGCACACGGGTACCCGGCCGGGCATGCGAGTTCTGCTCACCGGCTGGGCCGGTTTCCTGCACGGCGAAGCGACGGCAGGGGACGTCCTCAGCCTCCGCGCGGCCGGCGCCGCGCTGACCGCGGCGGGCATCGACCACCACGTCGCCTGGAGCCCGCGCTTCCGGCCCGGTGCCCGCCACCTGCCCGGCGCGCCGCCGGAGGACTACACCCACGTCGTGTTCGTTTGCGGCCCGCTGCACGGGCCGCAGGTGCGCGCGCTGCACGAGCGGTACGCGGCCTGCCGGCGGATCGCGATCGGCGTGTCTGTGCCCGACCCCGGCGACCCGGCGGTGACCGGGTTCCACCGGGTCTTCCCGCGCGACGGCGGCGGTACCGCGGAACCCGATCTCTCCCTGGCGGCGGCCGTTTCCCGGGTTCCGGTGCTGGGCGTGGTCCTCGCATCGCACCAGCCCGAGTACGGCGGTGCGGGACGGCACGACGAGGTCCACGACGTGCTGACCGGCTGGGTCGCCGCCCTGGACTGCGCGCGGGTGCCGCTGGACACTCGGCTGGCGCACGAGGACTGGCAGCGGTGCGCCACGCCGGACCAGTTCGTCTCGCTGGTGTCCACGATGGACGCCATGGTGACCACGCGGCTGCACGGTCTCGTGCTCGGGCTGAAGGCCGGGGTGCCGGTGGTCGCCGTCGACCCCGTGGCCGGCGGTGGCAAGGTGACCGCGCAGGCCGGAGCGCTAGGCTGGCCGGTCGTCGCGGCCGAAGACGCCGGAGACTCCGCCCTGCTCGATGCCCGCCTGAAGTGGTGCCTGTCCACCGCAGCCGTGCCTTCGGCGCCGTCTGTGCCCTCCTTGGCCGGACTGGTCGACGAGCTGGCGGGCTCGCGGTGAGCGCGCGCACGACCGTCGTCATCGCCACCCGCAACCGCGCCGGCGAACTGGCGCGCACCTTGGCTCGGTTGTCCTCTTTGGACCCGCAACCGCCGGTCGTGGTGCTGGACAACGCTTCCGGGGACGCCACGGCCGACGTCGCCGGGCGCTTCCCCGGCGTCCGGCTGATCCGGCTGCCGGAGAACCTCGGTGCCGCCGCGCGCACGCTCGGGGTGCTCGTCGCCGAAACGCCGTACGTGGCCTTCAGCGACGACGACTCGTGGTGGGCGCCCGGCGCGCTCGCCGAGGCCGAGCGGATCTTCGACGAGCACCCGCGGACCGGCCTCCTCGCCGCGCGCACCCTCGTCGGCCCGGAATGCCGCGACGACCCGGTGACGCCCGAGATGGAGAGCAGCCCGCTGGGCCGCCCGGACGGCGCGCCCGGGCCCCTGGTCCTCGGTTTTCTGGCCTGCTCCGCGATCGTCCGCCGCACGGCGTACCTGCAGGTGGGCGGCTTCAGCCCGCTGCTGCACTTCGGTGCCGAGGAGCAACTGCTCGCCTACGACCTGACCGCGCGCGGCTGGGACGTCTGCTACGTCGGGAGCCTGCGCGCCCACCACCACCCGTCGGCGTCGCGGCCACCGTCGTCCTGGCGCCGCCGCGCCGAACTGCGCAACCGGCTGCTCATCGCGGTCCTGCGCCGGCCACCGCGCGTCTGCCGCCGGGAGGTCGCCCGGACGCTCGTCACCGCCCCGCGTGCCGTGCTCGGCGCGGTGCCGCGGCTACCGCGGGCACTGAGCTCTCGCCGCTTGCTGCCCGACCACGTCGAAAACCAGGCCCGGACACTGGAAAGGACCGCCGAATGGCGCGAATCTCGGTCGTGATCATCACCTGCAACCGGCGCCCGCAGCTGCGGGAAACCCTGTCCCACATGACTTCCCTGCCGGACGACCCGCCGATCTTCGTCGCCGACAACGCGTCCGAGGACGGCACGGCCGACATGGTGGCCCGGGAGTTCCCCGGCGTCCGGCTGTTCCGGCTGGGGGAGAACCTCGGCGCGGTGGCGCGCAACGTCGCCGTCGACGAGGTGACGACCCCTTACGTCGCGTTCTGCGACGACGACACGACCTGGCAGCCGGGTGCGCTGACCCGGGCGGCGGACCTCCTGGACGCCCATCCCGGCCTCGGCTCGGTGACGGGCCGCTGCCTGGTCGAGCCCGGCCTGGCCGAGGACCCGATCACGCCGGAGCTGCGCGACTCGCCGGTGCCGGGCCCTTCGTGGCTGCCCGGACCGGCGCTCCTGGGCATCATGGCCGGGCTGACGGCGGTGCGCGTCAGCGCGTTCCGCGAGGTGGGCGGCTTCTCGACCCGGATGTGGCTCGGCGGCGAGGAGGAGCTGTTCGCGCTGGACCTCGCCGCGCGCGGCTGGTGGATGTGCTGGGCCGAGGACGTCGTGGTCCACCACGCGCCGTCGAAGCTGCGCGATCCGCGGCACCGGCGTCGCCTGGGGATCCGCAACACGCTGTGGACGCTGCTGCTGCGCCGCCCGTGGCCGGCGGTCTTCCGCCGCGGCCGGGACGTCCTGCGCACGGCCCCGCGCGACCGGGCGACGGCGGCGGCTCTCTGGGACGTGCTGCGCGGCCTGCCGTGGGTGCTCGTCGGCCGCCGGGTGGTCCCGCCGCACGTCGAGCACGGGCTGCGCCTGCTGGAAGAACCTCAGCGGAACTCCGTGGCCCGGCGTTACGTCGGCTGATTGCCTCGAAGGCCACCATCTGGGCATCCAGTGCCCTGATAGTGGCCTTCAGAGGCGTTCGGTCAGCGGGCCTCGGCCGTCACCGCGCCTTCCGGAACCAGCTTGTGGTACGCGCGCAGCGTGTCGGCCGCGACGCGGTCCCACGAGTAGCGGGCCGTCGCGCGGTCGTGGCCCGCGGTGCCGTACGCGTGGCAGAGGGCCGGGTCGTCGAGCAGCCGGCGGACCCGCGAGGCGAGCTCCTTCGGCTGCCGCGGCCGGACCAGCAGCCCCGTGACGCCGTCGACGACCGTGTCGGTGAGCCCGCCCACCGCGGCCGCGACGACCGGGACCCCGCAGGCCATCGCCTCCAGCGGCACGATCCCGAACGGCTCGTACCACGGCGTGCACACGACGGCGTCGGCCGAGCGCAGCAGGGCGGGCATGTCCTCGCGGGACACCTGGCCGGGCCATTGGACGCGGTCACCGACGCGCAGCCGGGCGGCCAGGTCCCGCAACCGCTTCGCCTCGGGGTCCTGCGACAGCCGGCCACGCTCGGGGCCACCCGCGATGACCAGCTCGGTGTGCGGGAGCTGGGCGAGCGCGGTGATCGCGATGTCGAACCCCTTGCGCGGCACCAGCCGGCCCACGGCGACCAGGCGGTGGCGTTCGCGGCGGCGGGCCACCGGCCCTTCGGTGGTGAACCGCCCGAGGTCGACGCCGCAGGGCACGATCGAGATCCGCGACCGCGGCACGCCGAGGCGCGACAGCTCGAACACCTCGTCGGAGCAGGTGGCGAGCACGCGTCCGGCCTGACGGCCGATCATCCGCTCCAGCCGGATCCGGTCGGCCGGGCTGGTGTCCTGCTCGCCCTGGTACCGCTTCTTGACCGCCCCGAGGGCGTGGAAGGTCTGGACGACCGGGGTCCCGGTCGCGCTCGCCGCGAGGACGGTCGCGAGGCCGGACATCCAGAAGTGCGCGTGCGCCACGTCCGGCCGGTCGGTGGCCCAGCGGTCCTGCAGGAACCTGCCGAACTCGCCCATGTAGGGCAGGAGGCGGTCCTTCGGTTCCTTCCGCGACGGCCCGGCGGGGACGTGCACGACGGCGTACCCGTGCGGCGTCCGGACCTGCGGCGGCTCGTCGCGGCTCTCCCGGCGCGTGTAGACGGTGACGTCGTGGCCGGCGCGCGTGAGGGCCGCGGACAGCTCCGCGACGTGCACGTTCTGCCCGCCCGCGTCGGCCTCGCCCAGTACGGCCAGGGGGTTGGCGTGCTCGGACACCATCGCGATCTTCATCGGTGGGTCTTCCCTTCGGGGTTCAGCGGACCGTTTCGGCGAGGAGGTGGTCCCAAGTGGTGAGGAAGGCGTCCAGCCCGTGTTTTTTCAGGGCGTGTTCGCGGGCGTTCTTGCCGGCGAGCGCGGCGAAGTCGGGTTCGTGCACCAGCTCGCGGAAACCCCGGGCCAGCACGGAGACGTCGGTGGAGAGCACGCCCGCGTCGGCCGGCACGGCCTCGATCGCCTCGGTGGCGGCGAAGACGACCACCGGCATCCCCAGGTGCATCGCTTCCAGGAGGGACAGCCCGAGCGACGTCCACCGGGCGGTGTGCAGGTAGACGCGGCGGCGGGCGATCTCGTCGTGCAATGCCGGTGCGGGGACGTCGCCCCGGCCGCCGACCTCGTCCGTCCCGATGCCGAAGAGGTCCACCGGGGCGGCTTCGGAGAGCGTTTCGAGCAGGTCCGCACCGGTGACGCGGCGCCGGCGCACCGGCTCGTTGATCATCGACACGCCGGCGGCGAGCTCGCCGGTGTAGCGCGCGCCCGGGTCGGGGATGCCGTGCGGGACGACCGTCGTGGGGGCGCGGCCGCAGTCCCACATCGCCTGGTTGAAGTGGGTGACGTGCGCGACGGTGATGTCGGACCGCGTCGCCAGGGGGTGCTCGCTCGACGCCGCGTACGGCCGTGGCGCGTTGTGTTCCACGTAGACGGCCGGCACGCCCAGCGGCGCGACGAGGTCGAACTCTTCCGGGCGCTGCACGACGACGACGTCCGGCTCGACGTCGGCCAGGCGGTCGAGCGGCACCTCGGTGGCCGACGGCCAGTCCCGGCCCGCCTTCCCGAGCCCCCAGGGCGCGCCGTCGGAGGACACCGGTAAGAAGTACTGGTGGCGGCCGCGGACGAACGCGTCCGTCCACGAGCCGTGCACGTGCCAGAGCAGTACTCTCAGGCGCCGGGATCCGGGATGGGTCATGGCCCTCTGGTTTCCCGGAGAACGCCTGTTAAACGTGCCCCCCGACGGGGTACCCGGCTCGCGGCGGTCGCGTCTACGAAGGGACGGCTTTTCATGCGGTTCACCCCACGGGGTACCCGGTTCTTCGACCTGCTCACCGACGCGGCGAGAAACCTGGTGACCGCCACCGCGGTGCTGCGCGACCTCATCGCCGCCGACCCAGCCGACCGGGAGCCGCTCGCCAAGCGCCTGCACGAGGTCGAACACCACGGCGACGAGCTGATGCACACGATCATGGTGGAGCTGAACAGCTCGTTCGTGACGCCGTTCGACCGCGAGGACATCCAGGCGCTGGCCGGGAAGATCGACGACGTGCTCGACTTCATGGACACCGCGGCCGACTTGGCCGTGCTGTACCGGCTCGAGGCCTTCCCGCCGGGTACCGACGTGCTGGTCCGGGTGCTGTGCCGCTGCGCCGACCTGACCGCGTCGTCGATGCCGGGCCTGGCCAAGGTGGGCGAGCTCGAGCCGTACTGGATCGAGATCAACGAGCTGGAGAACGAAGCCGACCGGGTCTACCGGCGGATCCTCGCGCACCTGTTCGAGCCGGGCGGGGACGCCCTGGAGGTGCTCAAGACCAAGGAGGTCGTCGAGCAGTTCGAGCTGGCGGCCGACGCGTTCGAGCACGTCGCCGACGTGGTGCAGACCATCGCCGTCAAGGAGTCGTGAGTGACGGGCACCGCCGCCCTGGTCGTCGTCATCGTCCTGACGCTCTTCTTCGACTACACCAACGGGTTCCACGACGCGGCGAACGCGATCGCGAGCGCGGTGTCGACGCGGGCGCTGACCCTGCGCGCGGCGCTGCTGCTGGCGGCGGTGATGAACCTGGCGGGTGCGCTGCTGTCCACCGGCATCGCCGCGACGGTGGCCAAGGGCATCATCGACGTCCCGGCCGGCCCGGACGCGCTGACGGTCGTCTTCGCCGCACTAGCCGGGGCGATCACCTGGAACCTGATCACCTGGTACTTCGGGCTGCCGTCGTCGTCCTCGCACTCGCTGATCGGCGGGATGGTGGGCGCGGCGCTGGCCGCGGCGAGCACCGTGCACTGGGCCGGGATCGGGGAGAAGGTGCTGATCCCGATGGTGGCGTCGCCGCTGATCGGGCTGGGTCTCGGCTACTTCGCGATGGTCGCGGCGCTGTGGCTGCTGCGCCGAGCGAACCCGCACCGCAGCGGCCGGGTGTTCCGCCGGTTCCAGATCCTCTCGGCGTCCGCGCTCGCCCTCGGCCACGGTCTCCAGGACGCCCAGAAGGGCATGGGCGTGATCGTCCTGGCGCTGGTGGCGGCGGGGGAGCAGAAGACGTTCGACGTACCGTTGTGGGCGACGCTGCTGTGCGCGGCGGCCTTGTCGCTGGGCACCTATTCGGGTGGTCTCCGGATCATGCGGACCCTCGGGCGGCGGGTGTTCCCGCTGGACCCGCCCCACGGTTTCGTCGCGGAGTCGGTGGCGTCGTCGGTGCTGTACGTGACGGCGTTCGCGGTGAAGGCCCCGATCTCGACGACCCACGTGATCACGGCGGCGATCATGGGCGTCGGCGCGACGCGACGGCTGTCGGCGGTGCGGTGGGGGATCGCGCGGGACATCGTGCTGGGGTGGGTGTTGACGTTCCCGGCCGCGGCGGCGGTCGCGGCGGCGGTGTACCTGGTGGCGGACGCGCTCACCTGAGCGCCACCCGCCTGCTCACCTCAGCCGCGTTTGCCCGACCCGCCTGCGGGAAACCGGGACCCGAAGCCCCCACGGGACCCGAACGCGGAAAGGGAGAGCCATGAAGGCAGTGACCTGGCACGGCAAGCGCGACGTCCGCGTCGAGGAAGTACCGGACCCCAAGATCGAGGAGTCCACCGACGCCGTCATCCGCGTCACCTCGACCGGGATCTGCGGCTCCGACCTGCACCTGTACGAAGTGCTCGGCGCGTTCATGACCGAGGGCGACATCCTCGGCCACGAGCCGATGGGGATCGTCGAAGAGGTCGGGGACGCCGTCACCGGGATCAAGCCCGGCGACCGCGTCGTGATCCCGTTCAACATCTCCTGCGGCCACTGCTGGATGTGCGAACGCGGCCTGCAGTCGCAGTGCGAGACCACCCAGGTCAAGGAGCAGGGCAAGGGCGCCGCGCTGCTCGGCTACACCAAGCTCTACGGCCAGGTCCCCGGCGGCCAGGCCGAGTACCTGCGCGTCCCGCAGGCCCAGTACGGCCCGATCAAGGTGCCGGAGGGCCCGCCGGACGAGCGGTTCGTCTACCTCTCCGACGTCGTGCCCACCGCATGGCAGGCCGTCGAGTACGCGAACGTCCCGAAGGACGGCACCGTCGTCGTCTTCGGGCTCGGGCCGATCGGGCAGATGTGCTGCCGCATCGCGCGGCACCGCGGGGCCGCCCAGGTGATCGGCGTCGACCTCGTGCCCGAGCGGCTCGCCCGGGCCCGCGAGCACGGCGCCACCGCCCTCGACACGCGCGACCACAAGGACATCGGCGACGCCATCCGCCAGCTGACCAACGGCCGCGGCGCGGACTCGGTCATCGACGCCGTCGGCATGGAGGCCCACGGCGCCCCGGTCGGCAAGCTCGCGCACAACCTCGTCAACCTGCTCCCGCAGCAGCTCGGCGCCAAGATCACCGAGAAGGCCGGCATCGACCGCATGAGCGTGCTGTACGCGGCCATCGACAGCGTCCGCCGCGGCGGCACGATCTCGCTGTCCGGCGTCTACGGCGGCATGGTCGACCCGATGCCGATGATGGAGCTGTTCGACAAGCAGATCCAGCTGCGGATGGGCCAGGCCAACGTCCGGCACTGGCTCGACGACATCATGCCGGTGCTGACCGCCGACGGCGACCCGCTCGGCGTCGAGGGCTTCGCCACGCACAAGCTGCCGCTGGCCGACGCGCCCCGCGCGTACGAGATCTTCCAGAAGAAGCTCGACGGCGCCCAGAAGATCCTGCTGCAGCCCACCAAGTAATCCCCGGGAGGAATCTGCCGTTGCGAGCCGTCACCTCGCTGCCGTACGAAATCACCGAGACCGACCACGTCCGGATCCCGGTGTCCGACGGAACCGTCCTGTCCGCCCGCATCTGGCGGCCGGTTTCGTCGGACACCCAGCCGGTACCGGCGATCCTCGAGTACATCCCCTACCGCAAGCGGGACCTCACCGCGCCCCGTGACTCGATCCACCACCCTTACCTCGCCGGGCACGGGTATGCCTGCGTGCGCGTGGACATCCGCGGCACCGGCGAGTCCGAGGGGATCCTGGAAGACGAGTACCTCGAACGCGAGCAGCTCGACGCCGAAGAGGTGCTGGAGTGGATCGCCGCGCAGCCGTGGTGCACCGGCGACACCGGGATGATGGGGATCTCGTGGGGTGCGTTCGCCGCCCTCCAGGTCGCGGCGCGGAAACCGCCGAGCCTGCGGGCGATCGTGATCTCGTCGTTCACCGACGACCGGTTCGCCGACGACATGCACTACATGGGCGGCTGCCTGCTCTCGGACAACGTCGCCGAGTCCGGCACCATGTTCGCCTACGCCACGCTGCCGCCGGATCCGGCGGTCGTCGGCGAGCGGTGGCGCGACATGTGGCGGGAGCGGCTGGAGAACTGCAGCCTGTGGATCGAGAACTGGCTCGGCCACCAGCGCCGGGACGACTACTGGCGGCACGCGTCGGTCTGCGGGAACTACAGCGACGTCCAGGTGCCGGTGCTCGCCTCGAGCGGCTGGGCCGACGGCTACTCCAACGCCGTCATCCGGCTGCTCGCCCACCTCGACGTCCCGCGGCGCGGCCTGATCGGGCCGTGGTCGCACAAGTACCCGCACCTCGGCGAGCCGGGCCCGGCCATCGGCTACCTCCAGGAAGTCGTGACGTGGTGGGACCACTGGCTCCGCGGCGCCGAGAACGAGGCCATGGACGGGCCGATGCTGCGGACGTGGATGCAGGAGAGCGTCCCGCCGTCGACGTCCTACGAGGACCGGCCCGGCCGATGGGTCGGGGAATCGACCTGGCCGTCGCCGCACGTGAAGCCGGCCGACCTGCCACTGGCGCCGCACCGCCTCGCGCAACCGGGCGAGGCGGTCGAGAACCACGCGCTGACGGTGTCCTCGCCGCTCTCGGTCGGGCAGTTCTCCGGCAAGTGGGCGTCCTACAGCGCTCCGCCGGACCTGCCCTACGACCAGCGCGAAGAGGACGGCGGGTCGCTCGTCTTCGACACGGACGTGCTCACCGAACGTTGCGAGATCCTCGGCTCGCCCAAGGTGCGGCTGGAGGTCTCGGCCGACCAGCCGGTCGCGATGATCGCGGCCCGGCTCTCCGACGTCGCGCCGGACGGGCGCGCCACGCGCGTCACCTACGGCCTGCTCAACCTGACCCACCGTGACGGGCACGACGAACCAGCGCCGATGAAGCCCGGTGAGCGCTGCGCGGTCGAGATCGAACTGAACGCCGTGGCGCAGGCTTTCCCGGCGGGGCACCGGATCCGGCTGTCACTGTCCACTTCGTACTGGCCGCTGGCCTGGCCGCCGCCGAAGCCCGTGCTGCTGTCCGTCCACACCGGACACAGCGCGCTGGAGCTGCCGGTGCGCCCGGTCTCCGAACCGGACGAGCTGCCGGCCCGGCCGTTCGGCGAACCCGAAGGCGCGCCGCCCATTTCGGTGACCCCGCTGACGCCGGGGGAGCAGCGCTGGACCGTCTCGCGGGACCTCGTCGACTACCACTCGGCGCTCGACATCGTGAAGAACGCCGGGACCGTGCGCTTCGACGACCTCGACCTCGAGGTCAGCCGCGACGTCCGGGAGCGCTACACCTGGGAGGCCGACGACTTCTGCTCGCCGGTCGCCGAGACCGAGTGGTCGGTCACGTTCGCCCGCGGCGAGTGGCTGGCGCGCAGCGAGACCCGCACCCGCGTGTCGTGCACGGCCACCGAGTTCGTCATCGACGCGCAGCTCGACGGCTACGACGGCGCCCGCCGGATCGTCTCCCGGAACTGGCACCGGAGGATTCCGCGGGACCTGGTCTGAGTTTCACCGTCGCGTGACGGGGTACGCACGGGGTGTGCGGATCGTGATCACCGGAGCCACCGGCAACGTCGGAACAGCGCTGCTGGACGCCCTCGAGCCGGGCCACGACGTGATCGGGCTGGCCCGGCGGCTGCCCGACACGACGGCCGAGCCCTACCGCGCCGCGGGCTGGCGTGCCGTCGACGTCGGCGAGCCCGGCGCGGACCGGGAGCTGACCGGGCTGTTCGAGGGCGCCGACGCCGTCATCCACCTCGCGTGGGCCATCTCACCGGTGCGCGGCGACCCGCCGATGTGGCGCACCAACGACCACGGGACCCGGCACGTCCTGTCCGCCGCCGCAGCCGCTCGGGTGCCGCACCTGGTCGTCGCGTCGTCCGTCGCCGCCTACGGGCCCGCGCCGCGGTGGGAGAAGGTGTCCGAAGCGCATCCGTGCAGCGGGATCGCGCACAGCGCCTACAGCCGGGGCAAGGCCGCGCTCGAGACCCTGCTCGACCGGTTCGAGGAGCGCCACCCGGAGGTCGGTGTCGCCCGGCTGCGGCCGTGCGCGATCCTGCACCGGCGTGCGGCGGGTGAGTTCGCGCGCTGGTTGCTCGGCCCGGTGGTGCCCGCCGGCCTCGTCGGCGGCCGCGCGCTGCCGGTTCCGCTGTGGACGGACCTGCG
The DNA here is from genome assembly GCF_040682155.1 of Amycolatopsis sp. NPDC051371. NCBI lineage: Bacteria > Bacillati > Actinomycetota > Actinomycetes > Pseudonocardiales > Pseudonocardiaceae > Amycolatopsis > Amycolatopsis sp. NPDC051371. The sequence goes on along the minus strand of NZ_JBFBAG010000011.1, from coordinate 2,613 downwards.
CGCGCAGATCGTGCACACCTCCGACGTCGCCGAGGCGATCCGGCTCGTCCTTGACGCCCGCTTCACCGGCCCGGTCAACCTCGCCGCGCCCGAGACGCTCGACGCCGACGCGTTGGCCGCGGTCCTCGGTGGTGCCCGCTTGCCGGTCCCGAAGCCGTTGGTGCAGGTCGCGGCCCGGGCCGCGTGGTGGACCGGCGCGCTGCCGCTGCACCCGGGCTGGCTCGAGCTCGCCGACCGGGCCGCGCTCGCCGACACGACGCTGGCGGAGACCGCGCTGGGCTGGCAACCTCGGTACGACGCCGCGTCCGCACTCACCGAGCTGGTCGCCGGGCTCCGGTCGGGTGCGGGGGCGGCGAGTGCGCCCTTGGCTCCGCCGCGCCGCGACGGGGCACTGGCCCGGCTCCGCTCCCTCACCCGGGTCGGGCCGAGCCACCAGTCGCAGTCCTGAGCTCCGGGAGGCCGCCAGTGAGTACCGAAGCCGTCGACGCCGTCGTGATCGGTGCCGGCCACAACGGCCTGGTGGCGGCGAACATCCTGGCGGACGCGGGCTGGTCGGTGCTCGTGCTGGAGGCCACGGATCACCCGGGCGGCGCGGTCCGGACCGCCGAGGTCACCGAGCCCGGCTTCCGCAACGACCTGTTCAGCGCCTTCTACCCGCTGACGGCGGTGTCCCCGGCGATCAAGAGCCTGCGGCTGGAGGAGCACGGCCTGCGCTGGCGGCACGCGCCCGACGTCCTCGCGCACGTGCTGCCCGACGACCGCAGCGTGGTGCTGTCCCGGGACGTCGACCGCACGGCGGCGTCGGTCGACGAGTTCGCGCCCGGCGACGGCGACGCGTGGCGCCGGTTGTTCGAGCAGTGGCGAGACATCCGCGAGCCGCTGCTGAACGCGTTGTTCACGCCGTTCCCGCCGGTCCGTCCGGCGCTGAAGCTGTTGCGCCGCACCGGCACGGCCGACGCGCTGCGCCTGGCGCGCATGCTGACGCTGCCGGCCCGCCGCTTCGGCGACGAGCTGTTCGCCGGTGAGGGCGCCCGGCTGCTGGTGGCGGGGAACTCCGCGCACAGCGACCTGTCCGTGGACAACGCGGGCAGCGCGGTCTTCGGCTGGCTGCTCGCGATGATCGGGCAGGACGAAGGGTTCCCGGTACCCGAAGGCGGTGCCGGCGAGCTGATCTCGGCGTTGGTGCGCCGGCTGGAATCCCGCGGCGGCAAGGTCCACTGTGGACGCCCGGTCCGGGAGATCCTCATCGGTGACGGACGCGCGCTGGGCGTACGGGACAGTTCCGGGTCTCCGGTGCGGGCCCTTCGGGCGGTGCTGGCCGACGTTCCCGCGCCGGTGCTGTACCGCAAGCTGGTGGGGGAAGAGTGGCTGCCGCCGCGGCTGGTCGAGGACCTCGGCAAGTTCGAATGGGACAGCGCGACGGTGAAGGTCGACTGGGCGCTCTCCGGCCCGATCCCGTGGACGGCTCCGGGTGCGCGCGGTGCCGGCACGATCCACCTCGGAACGGACCTGGACGGGCTGTCGGCGTTCGGCGGCGAACTGGCGCGCGGCCGGACCCCGCGCCGCCCGTTCCTGCTGCTCGGCCAGATGACGACGACCGACCCGACGCGTTCGCCGGCGGGTACGGAGGCGGCGTGGGCGTACACGCACGTGCCGCGCGGCACGATGGAGAACCGCGCGGCCCTGGAGCGGCGGGCCAAGCGCATGGAGGAGACGGTTGAGGCGAACGCGCCGGGGTTCACCAGCCTGATCAAGGCCCGGTACCTGCAGGGCCCGGCCGAGCTCGCCGACCACAACCCGGGGCTGGTGGGCGGCGCGATCAACGCGGGGACGACGGCGATCCACCAGCAGCTGTTCTTCCGGCCGGTGCCGAGCACGGGCCGGTCCGACACCCCGGTGGACCGGCTGTTCCTGGCGGGAGCATCGGCGCACCCGGGGGGCGCGGTGCACGGCGGGCCGGGGGCGAACGCGGCCCGGGCGGCGCTGGCTCGTGGTGGTCGGCTGGGTGGCGGGTATGCGGCGGTGATCCGGGCGGCCCACCGCGCGATCTACGGGTGATGCCGGTGTCTTGAATGAGTCTTTCAGGACCTGCGAGGTCCTGAAAGACTCATTCAAGGCAATCGGTGGGGCGGGAAGCGGCGCTCGCCTGCGGGCGAGCTTTTTCACCTGGGCGCGCGGGTTCGCCTCGCGCAGAGGTCTTGAATGAGTCATTCAGGACATCCGGCGACCTGGGCTTGCCCCGGTTTGGCAGACAGGGTTGATGAGTGGGGTCAGGCTACCTGAGCTGAGATAGCCGGCTGGCTGGTTGTTTCGTAGGCAGTGGGACTGAGGTAGCCGAGGCTGGAGTGCCGGCGGCGGGTGTTGTACCACCCTTCGACGTAGCCGAAGATCGCCTGGTGAGCCAGCGTTCTGGTGGGCCAGGACTGCCGGTCGAGCAGTTCGGTTTTGATGGTGGCGAAGAACGACTCCGCGACCGCGTTGTCCCAGCACTGACCTTTGCGGCCGACCGAAAGCCGCCCCCCGGCCTCGGCGGCGGTGCGGGCGAACTGAGCCGAGGTGTACTGACAACCCCGGTCGGAATGGAAGATCACCCCCGCAGCGGGACGGCGCTGG